>CANRNF010000015.1 GCA_947631865.1 uncultured Oscillospiraceae bacterium
GAGGCGTAGGTGGCCAGCTTGATGCGCTTGGCCGGGTCGAAGGTGCCGATGGCCTTGATGAGGCCGATGGTGCCGATGGAGATCAGGTCCTCGATGTTCACGCCGGTGTTCTCGAACCGGCGGGCGATGTAGACCACCAGCCGCAGGTTGTGCTCGATGAGGCTCTGGCGGGCCTCGTGGTCCCCGGCCATGAGGGCGGCGATGGCGGCCTCCTCCTCGTCCTTCTCCAGGGGCGGGGGCAGGGTGTCGCTGCCGCCTATGTAGAAAATGCGCTGCGTGGGCTGCAGTTTCAGCTGCAGCTGCATCAGGAGCATCAGCAGTTTGTTCATGGGGGAGGGAAAACTCCTTTCACACAGGTATTTCATATCACCGCGTCGTAGGACCCGTCCGCGCCAAGACGAGCGGGGACCACGGCGGCGATGAGGTCGTTCCGATCCCGGCCGTCCACGGTGACAGCATCCGGCCGGAAGGCCAGCAGCAGGCGGCTTTCGCCCTCCACCCCCGCATAGGGGATGAGCCGGGCCCCGGGGATATGCAGGACGGCCTCGGCGGGGGGCGAGCGGAGATAGACCGCGTCGGCGGGGGAGAACAGATCCCGGACCGCGTCCTCCTCCGCCACGAAGGCGGCCCGGCCGGTGATGGGGTCCACGAGGGAATTTCCCGTGTCCTCCAAAGCCCGGAGGCGGACGGTGCGCCCCCCGCGGGACACGGTCACGTCCCGGATCCGCCGGGAGGCGTTTTTGACCCCGCCCCGCCACAAAAGGCTCACCGCCGCCCAGCACACGGCGAAGGCCAGGATGAGCACCCGCATGTCCAGATGCAGGACGCCGCCGCCCCGGAAGAGACAGGCGGCGTACACCGTCCCGCCGAAGAGGGCCGATATGCCCAGAAAGCAGATGAAGCACCAGCCCAGCCGCCGCTCCCCGCCGAAGGCGGCCAACGTCATGGCCCCGGCCAGCACCGGACACATGGCGGGGCGGAGGAGCCACTCCATGCCCGGCAGCAGCCCCAGGCAGTTCCACGCCGCCCCCAGGCATGCCCCGGCCAGAAACCGCCCTCGCCGGTAGGGCAGGGCGCAGACCTTGGCCGTGCCCAGCAGCAGGAAGTAGTCCACCACGGCGTCCAGCAGGAACACCTCGTCCAGATAGATGATCTCCATATCCGGATTGTAGCCCCGGCGGGCCGCGAAGCCGGTTGAAATCAGCGGGCGGATGTGGTAAAATTTGAAGCTGGGAGAAAAGGTGCGCCCATGAGGTTGAAAATGTAACCTTTCTCCCCTAGGATAAGAGTGAGACGAATGGAGACAGGCACGATGGGAAAGCCCGTATATAAGCGCGTTTTGTTGAAACTGAGCGGCGAGGCTCTGGGCGGCGAGAGCGGCCGTGGGCTGGATTTCGCCGTGATGGCCCAGGTGGCCAAGGCCGTGAGATCCTGCGTGGACGCGGGCGTCCAGGTGGGGATCGTCACCGGCGGCGGCAACTACTGGCGTGGCGCCAAGGACGGGGGCGGGAAGATGGAGCGCTCCCGGGCCGACCAGATGGGCATGCTGGCCACCGTCATGAACTCCATCGCCCTGTCCGAGGTCCTGGGGCAGCAGGGCGTGCCCGCCCGGGTGATGACTATGATCGACATGGTCCGGGTGGCCGAGCCCTACTCCTACGGCCGGGCCATGCACCACCTGGAAAAAGGCCGGGTGGTCCTGTTCGCCGCGGGCAGCGGCAACCCCTATTTCACCACCGACTCCGCCGCGGCGCTGAAGGCCGCCGAGATCGGCGCGGACGCCCTTTTGATGGCGAAGAACATCGACGGCGTCTATACCGCGGACCCCAAGAAGGACCCCAGCGCCAAAAAGCTGGACCGCATCGGCTACGGGGAGGTCCTCTCCAAGGATCTGAAGGTCATCGACGCGGCCGCCACCAGCCTTCTCCGGGACAACGCCATCCCCACCATGATCTTCGCCCTGGAACCGCCGGAGAACATCCTCCGGGTGGTCATGGGGGAGAAGATCGGGACCATCGTGGACTGAGATCTGGGCCAGATATACTGCCGGAATGGCAATGATATAAAATAAATATTTGAGGCAAGGAGTTATGGACGGTTTATGAAAGAGCAAATGTCCAAATTGAGGAATACCCTCCAGCACAGCAACGCGCTTAGGTGGGTGGACACGTTTGCGAGAAGATCAGGAGCGGTTCATCTGCTGCACGTTATCGAATCAAGGGCGGACAAGGACGCCGCGGCGTCCGGAGAAGAGTTCCGGTGGTTTTGTGATCAGCACCAGCAGGAGCTTCAGAAGCTGTCCGGCATGCTGGAGGATGATTTCTCCCGCCTGACGCTGGAAAAAGTGCTGGAGTATCGGAAGACGAAGAATATTCGTGCGCTGAAGGGCGTGGTCATCCAACCGCAGTATTTTCAGAAAGAGATCTTCGGCCCTGTAGAGGATGAAGTATTTATAGACGGCGGCGCCTATGTGGGCGACACAGTTGAGAGCTTCATCAAATATTGTGTGTGTGGGGGGGGTACAGGAGAATATATGCCTGGGATCCTGATGAAGAGAATCTGAACCGCTTAAAAGAAAATACGAGGAAATTTGATAATATCGTCTGTATTCCCTATGGCATGTGGAGTGAAAAAACAGAGCTATTCTTCCACTCGATAGGCACCGGAAGTTCGGGGATCGTAGAGAATGGGGCTGACGATGTACAGAGGATCAAGGTGGACAGCATTGACAATGTCTGTTCCGGAGATAAGGTGACCTTCATCAAGATGGATATCGAGGGCAGTGAGGTAGAGGCGTTGAAAGGCGCGGTCAACGTGATCAAGCGGGATAAGCCTAAGCTGGCGATCTGCATCTATCACAAGCCTGAGCATTTGTATGAGATACCTTTTTGGATCAAGGAGACAGTCCCGGAGTATAAACTCTATATTCGCCAGCACTCCGATACGGCTTCGGAAACGGTGCTCTACGCAACTTTGTGATATCCGCGGCGGCGGTGCGGACGTATCGCCGGCCGCGAGGGAATAGATCATAACGATACGAAAAGGAGGACCTGACCCATGTCTGAGCTGAAAGAATTCGAGGACAAAATGAAGAAGGCCAAGGAGTTCCTCTCCGGCCAGTTCGATTCCGTGCGGGCCGGGCGAGCCAACGCCGCGGTCCTGAACGGCATCACTGTGGACTACTACGGCACCCCCACCCCCATCAACCAGGTGGCGGCCATCTCCACCCCTGACCCCCGGACCCTGGTGATCACCCCCTGGGACGGCTCCGTGCTGAAGGGCATAGAGAAGGCCATCCAGGCCTCCAAACTGGGCATCAACCCCCAGAACGACGGCCGGGTCATCCGCCTCGCCTTCCCCCAGCTCACCGAGGAGCGGCGCAAGGAGCTGGCCAAGCAGGTGCGCAAGTACGGCGAGGACGCCAAGGTGGCCGTGCGCAACATCCGCCGGGACGCCATGGACAAGATCAAGAAGCAGCAGAAGGCCGGCGACATCACCGAGGACGACCAGAAGGACCTGGAAAAGGACCTGCAGAAGCTGACTGACGACAACATCAAGGACATCGACAAGCTCACCGAAGCCAAGGAAAAAGAGCTGTTCGCCATATGAGCGAGGATAAGCGCGAAACGCTGGCGGGAGAGTCGCAACGACTCCCCCGCCATGAGCATATGAGCGAGACAGGACCCCTTCCCCGCCATATCGCCGTCATCATGGACGGCAACGGCCGCTGGGCGAAAAAGCGGGGCCTGCCCCGGACGGCGGGCCACTCCGCCGGGGCGGACAGCTTCCGCCGGGCGGCCCGGTACTGCCAGAGGCTGGGCATCGAGTACCTGACGGTGTACGCCTTCTCCACGGAGAACTGGAAGCGGCCCGCCGACGAGGTGGCGGGCATCATGGCCCTTTTGGAGAAGTATCTCCGCCAGGCCCTGCGGGACCTGGAGAAGGAGCGGGTGCGCATCTGTATCTTCGGGGACCTGGCCCCCTTTACGCCGGAGCTGCAAAAGCTGAGCCGGGAGTGCATGGAGCGCTCGGCGGTCTATACCGGCGAGCAGGTGAACATATGCCTCAACTACGGCGGCCGGGACGAGATCGTCCGGGCGGCGAAAAGGTGGGCGGCGGACGGCTGTCCGGAGCTCACGGAGCACACCTTCTCCGGCTACATGTGGGGCGGGGATATCCCGGACCCGGACCTGCTCATACGCCCCGGCGGGGAGAAGCGCATCTCCAACTTCCTTTTGTGGGAGTGCGCCTATTCGGAGCTTTACTTCTCCGATGTGCTGTGGCCGGACTTTGACGAGGCGGAATTCGACAAGGCCCTCGCGGCCTATCAGCACCGGGAGAGACGATTCGGAGACGTGGGGAAATAACATGGTGAAGTCTATCTCCGTACTGGGCTCCACCGGGTCCATCGGGCGGCAGTCGCTGGCGGCGGCGGCCCGTCAGGGCCTGCGGGTGGAGGCCCTGACGGCCCAAAAGAGCATAGAGCTGTTAGAGGAGCAGATACGTCAGTTTCGCCCCTCCTACGCGGCGGTGTACGACCCGGCCGCCGCGGCGAAGCTGCGCGTCGCCGTGGCCGACCTGGACATAGAGGTCGGCGAGGGGATGGAGGGCCTGCGCCGCGCCGCCGCGGCGGTGGATACGGACGCAGTGGTGACGGCGGTGTCCGGCTCCGTGGGCCTGCGGCCCACATTGGACGCCATCGATGCCAAAAAGCGCATATGTCTCGCCAACAAGGAGACACTTGTCTGCGCGGGCAGCATCGTCATGGCCGCGGCCAAAGAAAAGGGCGCCCAGATCGTGCCCGTGGACTCGGAGCACGCCGCCATCTTCCAGTGCCTGGAGGGGCGGCGGGACCAGCTCCATAAAATACTGCTCACCGGCTCCGGCGGCCCCTTCCGGGGCTGGACGAGGGCCGAGACCGCCTCCGTCACCCCAGCCCAGGCGGTGGCCCACCCCAACTGGCATATGGGGGCCAAGATATCCGTGGACAGCGCCACCATGATGAACAAGGGCCTGGAGTTCATCGAGGCCATGCACCTGTTCGGCGTGACGCCGGACGATATCCAGGTGGTGGTCCATCCCCAGAGCGTGATCCACTCCATGGTGGAGCTCATAGACGGCACGGTGCTGGCCCAGCTGGCAGTGCCGGACATGGGCCTGCCCATCCAGTACGCCATGACCTGGCCCGACCGGGCCCCGTCCCCCTATGAGCGGCTGGATTTCTGGAAGATGAAGGACATGACCTTCGAGGCCCCGGACCTTGGAAAGACCCCCTGCCTTGCCCTGGCCATGGACTGCGCCCGGAAGGGCGGCACGGCCCCGGCGGTGATGAGCGCCGCCAACGAGCGGGCCGTGGCCCTGTTCCTGGCGGGGAAGATCGGCTATAACGACATCTACGATAAAGTGGCGGATGCGGTGGCGCGCATGCCCTTCATCGCCGCGCCCACGCTGGACGACATTTTAGCCGTGGACGAGGAAGCCCGCAGGTTAGTCGGATAATAATGGGGCCCCCATGAAAGCCCGGCAAAGCGGGTTTCATGGGGAGAAGGAAAAATGCCCTTGACCGACAGAGAGCCCCACTTGTGCGGGCTCGATGTCTTCAAGAGCATTTTGACGCAGAAGCAAGACGCCTGGTGGACGAACGATAATTAAGCCTTGTTTGGCATACACTGTTCTCAGAAAACCAAGAGAAGGAAGCAGCATGGGAACATTTCTCTATATCCTCTTAGCCGTATTGATCTTCGGCGTGCTCATCATAGTCCACGAGCTGGGGCATTTCCTGGCGGCCCGGGCCTGCGGGGTGCAGGTGCTGGAGTTCTCCATGGGCATGGGACCGAAGCTTTTGAGCCGCACGACGAAGAGCGGCACGGTCATATCCCTGCGGGCGCTGCCCATCGGCGGCTTCTGCGCCATGGCGGGGGATGACGACGAGTCCGACGACGAGGGCTCCTTCCCAAACGCCCCCCGGTGGAAGCGGCTGGTCATCATGCTGGCCGGCGTGACCATGAACTTCCTGCTTGGTCTCGTGATCATCTTCGGCTGCTACACCCAGGTGGAGTCCTTCTCCCCGCCAACTGTCACCCGGTTCATGGAGGGCTGCCCCTATGAGGGGCCGGACGGCCTGCAGGCGGGGGACACCTTCTACAAGGTCAACGGCCAGCGGACGTATTTGGCCAGCGACGTGTCCCTCTACATGGCCCGGGGGGAGGAGGGACACGCGGACCTGGTCCTCATCCGGGACGGGAAGAAGATCCGTCTGGACGATTTCCCCATGACCCTGCGGGAGTACGTGGACGAGGACACCGGCGAGAAGCTGATGCGCTACGGCCTCTACTTTGAAAACCACGACACGGGCCTGGCTGCCAAGCTCAAGTACACCTGGTACGGGGCGCTGGACTTCGTGCGGACTGTGTGGCTGGGGCTGCACGACCTGGTGACCGGGCGGGTGCCCGCGAGCCAGATGATGGGCGTGGTGGGCCTGGTGGACGGCATCGCCGAGATGGGTACCTCGTCGCCCACGGTGTCCCTGGCCCTTCTGAACATCTTCTATCTGGCGGCGCTCATCTCCGTGAACCTGGCGGTGATGAACCTGCTGCCCATCCCCGGCCTGGACGGCGGGCGTATCCTTTTCCTGCTGCTCAGCGGACTGTGTGCGCTGCTGTTCCGGCGGGAACTGGACCCCAAGTACGAGAATTACGCCAGCACCGTGGGGTTTGTCCTGTTGATGGGCCTCATGGTATATGTGATGTACAACGACGTGGCGCGTATCATTGCGCGGTAGATATGAAAAGAGACGACACGAAAAGGATATACGTGGGCGGCGTGCCCGTGGGCGGCGGCGCCCCGGTGACGGTCCAGTCCATGTGCAACACCCCCACCCAGGATGTGGAGGCCACGCTGGAGCAGATGCGCAGGCTCCGGGCCGCCGGATGCGACATCATCCGGGTGGCGGTGCCCAATGCCGCCGCCGCGGCGGCCCTGCCGGCCATCATGGCCCAGGCGCCCATGCCCGTGGTGGCGGACATCCACTTCGACTACCGCCTGGCCCTGGCGGCGGCGGAGGCGGGGGTCAGCGCTGTGCGGATAAACCCCGGCAACATCGGTTCGGCCGATAGGGTGGCGGCGGTGGCGGACGCCTGCAAAAAGCGGAACATCCCCATCCGCATCGGCGTGAACACCGGGTCGCTGGAAAAGCGGCTGCTGGAAAAGTACGGCGGCCCCACGGCCGAGGCCCTGGTGGAGAGCGCGGCGGGGGAGATCCAGGCCCTGAAGGCGGTGGGCTTTGAGGACATCGCCCTGTCCGTGAAGGCGTCGGATGTGACCACCGCCGTGGCGGCCTACCGCCTGGCGGCGGAGAGGTTCGACTGCCCCCTGCACGTGGGCGTCACGGAGGCGGGCACCAGCTACGGCGGGCTTATAAACTCCGCCGTGGGCATAGGGACCCTCCTCATGGAGGGCATCGGCGACACCATCCGGGTGAGCCTCACGGCGGACCCGGCGGAGGAGATAAAGGCGGGACTCGCCATATTGCGCTCCTGCGGCCTTCGCAAAGGCGGTGTGCGGTTCGTGTCCTGCCCCACCTGCGGCCGGACGCGGATCGACCTGATCGGTCTGGCCAAGAGGGTGGAGGAGGCTGTCTCCGGCCTGGACAGGGACATCACCGTGGCCGTCATGGGCTGCGAGGTGAACGGCCCCGGAGAGGCCCGGGAGGCGGATTTCGGCATCGCCGGCGGTCCCGGCTTCGGCAGCCTGTTCGTCAAGGGTCAGGTGGTGAAGACCAAGGTGCCGGAGGATAAGCTCCTGGATGAGCTCATGGCCCTCATTGAACAGGGCGGCCCGAACTGACAAAGGAAACCTGGGGAGTACATAGCGTTGGAGAAAGTCGCGATCAAAGAAATGTTCCCCTTCTGCGGGGCGCTGGAGACCAGCTACGGCAGTCTTGACGGCGTGTTCGTCCAGGAGGCGACGGTGAACCGGGAGCGGATGAGCATGGCCATCCGGGCCTGGTTCCCCGCCATGCCCGCCCCGGCGGAGGTGTCCGCCCTGGAGAGGGCCATCCGGGAGGAATACGGCCTGGCCGAGGTCACCGTGGCAGGGGACTGGCCCCGGACGGAGGCCCCACGGCCCGACGGAAAGAAGGCGGAGAAGGTCCTCCTGGGCCGGAGCATCAAGGGCAAGTCCATCCCTATCAGCCAGGTGTCCCCGGAACTCAAGACCGTGACCGTCACCGGCAGGGTGTTCTCCGCGGACAGTCGGGAGATCCCCAAGCGGGCCGCCGTGGTGCTCCAGTTCGACATGACCGACGGCACCGGCTGCGTCCGGGTAAGCCGCTTCTTTCCCAGGGAGGAGGAAGCGGAGCACGGCGTTGTCGACCAGATCAAACCGGGCATGTACGTCACTGTGTCCGGGCGGATGAAGTTCAACAACTTCAGCAAGGAGGCGGAACTGGAGCCCCGGAACATCCAGACCGCCCAGGCCCCGGAGCCCCGGCAGGACAACGCCCCCGTCAAGCGGGTGGAGCTGCACCTGCACACCCAGATGTCCTCCATGGACGCCCTCACCGACCCCCTGGCCGCCGTGAAGCGGGCGGCAAGCTGGGGCATGCGCGCCGTGGCCATCACCGACCACGGGGTGGCCCAGGCCTTCCCCACCGCCTCCAAGGGGGCCAAGGATATCAAGGTCATCTATGGCATGGAAGGATATTATGTAAATGACATAGATGAGAGCGCCGCCGTTTTCGGCGAGGGGGACGGCCCCGTCAACGGCGATTATGTGGCCTTTGATATCGAGACTACCGGCCTTTCCGACGACCATGACCGTATCACGGAGATCGGCGCCGTGGTGTTTCACGGCGGGGAGCCGAGGGAGCGGTTCAATACTTATGTAAACCCCAATATGCCCATTCCTCCTGACATCCAGCGCCTGACGGGCATCACGGACCAGGACGTGTTCGACGCCCCGGAGGAGGCCGAGGCGGTAGCGTCTTTTCTGTCCTTCGCGGGGGACCTGCCCCTGTGCGCCCACAACGCCAGCTTCGATGTGGGGTTCATCTCCGCCGCGGCGGAGCGGGCGGGGCTTTCTTTCCAGCCACTGTTCATCGACACCCTGCCCCTGTCTCAGGCGCTGCTGCCGGACATGAAGAAGTTCAAGCTGGACATGGTGTCGGACCGGCTGGGCCTTCCCGCCTTCAACCACCACCGGGCCAGCGACGACGCGCTGGTCTGCGGGCGGATACTGGCCCGGTTCGTGCCCATGCTGGAGGAGAATGGGGCCCAGCGCCTTTCTCAGGTGAACGGCCTCTGCCGGGATCTGCGGGCCAATGCCGGCCGCCATCCCCGGACCCGGCACATCTCCCTGCTGGTGAAAAACCGGAAGGGGCTCAAAAACCTCTACGAGCTCATCTCCAAGAGCCACCTGGAGCACTTCCGCAACAAGCTGCCCGTCATCCCCAAGAGCCTGCTCATGGCCCACCGGGAGGGGCTGCTGGTGGGCAGCGCCTGCGCCGCGGGGGAGTTTTACCAGGCCGTGAGCCGGCACCGCAGCCGGGCGGAGCTGAAGCGCCTGGGAGAATTTTACGACTACTTCGAGATCATGCCCCTGTGCAACAACGCCTTCATGCTGGAGGCCGGCATGGCCAAGAACGAGGAGGAGATACGGGATTTCAACCGCCGGGTGATCGCTATCGCCGACGAGCTGGGCAAGCCCGTGTGCGCCACGGGGGATGTGCACTTCTTAGACCCGGAGGACGAGGTGTTCCGCCATATCCTTCTGAACGCCAAGGGCTTCACCGACAGCGACAAGGATCTGCCCATCTACTTCAAAACCACAGAGGAGATGCTGGAGGAGTTCGCCTACCTGGGCGAGGAGCGGGCCTATGAGGTGGTAGTGACCAACACAAACGCCGTGGCGGACCTGATCGAGGGCCAGGTGGACCTGCTGCCGGAGCACCACCTGTACCCGCCGGTCATCGAGAACTCCGCCGGGCAGCTGAAGGGCCTGGTCTACGGCCGGCTCAAAGAGCTGTACGGCGACCACCCGGAGCAGATCATCATGGACCGGGTGGAGCATGAGATGGACACCATCCTGGGCCGGCATTTCGATGTTATCTACATGTCCGCCCAGAAGCTGGTGGCGGACTCTCTGGCCCACGGGTACCTGGTGGGCAGCCGGGGCAGCGTGGGGTCCAGCCTGGTGGCGTATCTCGCGGGCATCACGGAGGTGAACAGCCTCCCGGCCCACTATCTGTGCCCCAAGTGCTACCACACGGATTTCGATTCCGGGAAAGGCTACGGCTGCGGCGCGGACATGCCGGACAAGATGTGCCCCGTCTGCGGCACGGAGATGCGCAAGGAGGGCTTCGACATCCCCTTTGCCACTTTCCTGGGCATCAAGGGCGACAAGGTGCCGGATATCGACCTGAATTTCTCCGGGGAGTACCAGGCCAACGCCCACGCCTATACCAAGACCCTCTTCGGCGCGGACCACGTGTTCAAGGCCGGGACTGTGGGCACCGTGGCGGAGAAGACCGCCTACGGCTATGTGCTGCGCTATGCCGAGGAGCACGGGAAGGAGTACTCCGCCGCGGAGATGAACTGGCTGGCCCAGGGGCTGGTGGGCGTGAAGCGCACCACCGGCCAGCACCCCGGCGGCCTCGTCATCATCCCCCAGGATATGGACGTGACGGACTTCTGCCCGGTCCAGCACCCAGCGGACGACGCGGACACGGGGGTGATCACCACCCATCTGGAGTATCACTTCATGGAGGACTACCTGCTGAAGCTGGACGAGCTGGGCCACGATAACCCCACTATGATCAACATGCTGGAGCGCCTCACGGGCACGGACGCCAAGACCATCCGCCTGGACGACGCCGACACCATGAGCCTGTTTTCCTCGCCCAAAGCTCTGGGCGTGCCGGAGAACGACCCCATCATTGGTCAGACCGGCTCCCTGGGCATCCCGGAGTTCGGCACGGGCTTCACCCGCCAGATGCTGGTGGACACCAAGCCCGATAAGTTCGACATGCTGGTGCGCCTGTCCGGCTACTCCCACGGCACCGGCGTGTGGCTGGGAAACGCCCAGGACCTGATCCATGAGGGAAAATCCGTCTCGGACACCATCGGCTGCCGGGACGACATCATGATCTACCTCATGCAGTGCGGCATCGACGCCAACACGGCCTTCAAGGCCATGGAGAACGTCCGCAAGAAGAACAAGCAGCTCACCGACGAGCAGGTCCAGGTCATGAAAGAGCACGGGGTGCCCCAGTGGTACATCGACTCCTGCCACAAGATAGAATACCTGTTCCCCAAGGCCCACGCGGTGGCCTATGTGCTCATGGCCTTTCGCATCGCCTGGTACAAGGTCCATTATCCCCTGGCCTTTTACTCGGCCCTTTTCTATCGCCGCAGTCAGAAGGGCGGCTTCGACGCGGAGATGATGACCGGCGGGGTGAACAAGGTCCGCAATAAGATAAAGGAGATCGATTCCAACCCCGGCGCCACCGACAAGGAGCTGGACCTGAGGACCACCCTGGAGATGGTGTACGAGTTCTACATGCGGGGCTTCGACTTTGCCCCCATCGATATCTATGAGTCCGACGCCCTGCAGTTCGTGCCCGTGGGGGAGAAGCAGCTGCGGGTGCCCTTCGTGGCCATCTCCGGCCTGGGCGAGACGGCGGCCCTGGACCTGGCCAAGGCCAGGGAGGGGGGCCGGACTTTCGTGTCCATCGAGGACGTGGCGGCGGTGTGCCCCAAGGTCAGTATGGCCCACATCGAGACGCTGAGAAAAATGGGCGCCTTCGGCGCGCTGCCGGAGACCAGCCAGATGACCCTGTTCGACCTGTAACACGCCTCCCAGAGGGGGAGAGAATATTACATCAGGAGGGACCGATATGGCAACGACTACGCGCAGGATCCTTGCCCTGGCGCTGATCGCAGCGCTCATGTGCCTGCTGCTGGGCGCAGCCCCCGGCAGGCTCCGGGAGGAGGCGCCGCCCCAGGAGGCCGGGCCCGTGGAGGAAGAGCCCCCGGAGACTGGACCCGTGGAGGAGGAGCCCGCCGATGTGCCCATGGCGGACGTCTATACCGAGCCCGGCCCGGCGATACCGGATACCGTCTGGGACGCGGCCTACTTCGACCCCCTGGAGGGCCAGGAGAAGACCGCAGCCCAGGCCCTGGCGGTGGACGAGACCGTCACTTCCTGGACCGAGGGATGGTATGTGGTCCGGGAGGACATGACCATTGACGGCCGCGTCACCGTGTCCGGCAAGGTGGACCTGATCCTGGCCGACGGCTATGAACTGACGGCCAGGGAGGGCGTCTATCTGCCCGAGGGAAGCAGCCTCACCATCTGGGGGCAGACAAAGGGAAGCGGCGCCCTGACCGCCACGGCCACAGGCGGCCGCGGCGCCATCGGCGGCGAGTTCCAGGAGGAGAAGTGCGGCAAGCTCACCATCAACGGCGGCACCATCACCCTGGAGGAGGAGCAGACCGGCCTGCCCATCCATGACGGGGACGTTTATATCAACGGCGGCTCCGTGAAGGGCGGCCAGGGCTTCCACCCCAAGAACACCGCGGAGGAGCCGCTGTACCCCCTGACCGTGCCCAACGCCTGGCAGCAGGACGTGACGGTGGACGGCGCCCCGTGGGCCCCCTCCGGCCATGAGGCCGCCGGGGACGGCGGCGATATGGACCTATATCTCTACCTGCCGGCCGGACAGCACCTCATCTATGTGGGCGGCGCGCCGGTGGAGGTCCGCTATATGGACGGAGGCTTCGAGGCCTGCCATACCTGGGGCGAGCCGGAATGGACCTGGGCGGAGGACGGAACGAGCGCCGAGGCGGTGTTCACCTGCATCTATGACGGGTCCGTCACCACTGTCGCTGGCGAGACAGTGATCGAGACGGCCGCGGAGCCCACCTGCACCGAGTCCGGCATCACATCCTATACCGTGACGGTCCAGCTGGACGGAGCGGAATACACCACCTCCCGCGAGGTGGCGGATAGGGAGCCTTTGGGCCACAGCTTCACCAACTATGTCTATAACAACGATGCCACTTACGAGGCGGACGGCACCGAAACGGCGGTCTGCGACCGCTGCGACGCCACCGACACCCGCCCCGCGGCGGGGACCATGCTGATCCCCACGGCGACGCCGGAACCGACCCCGGAGCCCACGCCGGAACCGACGCCGGAGCCTACGCCGGAGCCCACGCCGGAACCCACACCGGAACCGACCCCGGAGCCCACGCCGGAACCGACGCCAGAACCCACGCCGGAGCCTACGCCGGAACCCACGCCGGAGCCGACGCCGGAGCCCACGCCGGAACCGACCCCGGAGCCCACGCCTGAGCCGACCCCGGAGCCGACGCCCGAGCCCACGCCTGAGCCTACGCCGAAGCCGACGCCGGAACCCACGCCGGAGCCTACGCCGGAGCCAACGCCTGAGCCGACCCCAGAACCTACGCCCGAGCCCACGCCGGAACCGACGCCGGAACCGACGCCCGAGCCTACACCTACGCCCACGGCGACGCCCAGGCCCACCCCGACGGCTACCCCGGCGCCCACGGCCACGGTAGTCCCGGCAGCGGTGCCTCCCGTGACGGCCACGGCTGCGCCTACGGCGACGCCCACGCCCACGGTCTCGCCCACGCCCGTTCCTACGGCGACCCCGGTGCCTACGGCCACGCCTGCGCCTACTGCGACGCCCGTACCCACGGCCACCCCCGTGCCGGCCGCGGCGGTGTGGACGGCTCCGCCCACGCCCACGCTGATGCCCACGCCTACGGCCACGCCGGTGCCTACCGCGACGGCGACGCCCGCGCCCACGGCCACGCCTCTGCCTACGGTGGAGCCGCTGCTGCCCACCGTGGAGCCCCTGCCCACGGTGGTCCCGGACACGCCCGCGCCCACCCAGGCCCCTGCCTCCGGTGGGAGCAATACGGCGGTGTGGATCGCCCTGTGCGGCTGCGGCGTGGCGTTTGGAGCCGCTGTGGTGGTGCTGATCCAGGTGCTGCGCAAGCGGCGGTAATAAGCCCGAAATGACAACAAAAAATACCCCTCCGTCGACTGACGGAGGGGTATTTGCATGCGTCTTATATTCTTGCCACGCTGGAATCCCTGGCGGCCTGGGCCACCGCGGCGGCCACCGCGTCCTTCACCCGGGGGTCGAAGGGCTTGGGGATGATGTAGTCGGCGGAGAGCTCGCTCTCGCTCACCAGTCCCGCCAGGGCGTGGGCGGCGGCCACCTTCATCTCCCGGTTGATGTCGCTGGCCCGCACATCCAGAGCGCCCCGGAACACGCCGGGGAAGGCCAGGACGTTATTGAGCTGGTTGGGCAGGTCGCTGCGGCCTGTGGCGGCCACGGCGGCGCCATTGGCTTTTGCCTCGTCGGGGAATATCTCCGGAGTGGGGTTGGCGCAGGCGAACACGATGGCGTCCCGGTTCATGGACCGGACCATCTCCCCGGTGACGGCCCCGGGGGCGGACACGCCGATGACCGCATCTGCGCCCCGCAGGGCGTCGGCCAGGGCGCCGGTGAGGCCTGTCCTGTTGGTGACCGCGGCGAGGGAGGCCTTGGCGGCGTTCAGACCGGGCCGGGAGGCGGCGATAGGGCCGCTCCGGTCGCAGACGATCACGTCGCCCGCCCCCGCCTCAGCCAGCAGCCGGGCGATGGCGGTGCCCGCCGCGCCGGCGCCGTTGATCACGACGCGCACGTCCTCCAGACGCTTGTGCACCACTTTTAAGGCGTTCAGAAGCCCTGCCAGGGCGATGATGGCGGTGCCGTGCTGGTCGTCGTGGAACACGGGGATGTCGCAAAGGGCTTTCAGCCGCTCCTCGATCTCAAAGCACCGGGGCGCGGCGATGTCCTCCAGGTTGATGCCCCCGAAGGAGCCGGCCAGCAGAGCCACGGTGTTCACGATGTCGTCCACATTTTTGCTGCGCACGCACAGGGGGATGGCGTCCACGCCGCCGAAGGCTTTGAAGAGGACGCACTTGCCCTCCATCACGGGCATGCCCGCCTCGGGGCCGATGTCCCCCAGGCCCAGCACGGCGGTGCCGTCCGTCACCACGGCCACGGTGTTCCACCGGCCGGTGAGCTCATAGCTCTTGGCCGGGTCCTTTTGGATCTCCAAGCAGGGGGCGGCCACGCCGGGGGTGTAGGCCAGGGAGAGGGCCTCGGCGGTGTCCACCGGGGCCTTGGGCTCCATGGAGAGCTTGCCCCGCCACCTGGCGTGGGCCTCCAACGATGCTTTCAGA
The DNA here is from genome assembly GCA_947631865.1 of uncultured Oscillospiraceae bacterium. Lineage (GTDB taxonomy): Bacteria > Bacillota > Clostridia > Oscillospirales > Oscillospiraceae > CAJOIG01. The sequence goes on from CANRNF010000015.1 coordinate 15,262, forward strand.
TAGTCCATGACGCGCTCCTTATGTTTATAGATAGGGCGAGTAGATCTCGCCCTCGCAGTCGCAGAAGACGCTGACGGGGAAGTTCTCTACCGTGAGCTCGTGCACCGCCTCGGTGCCAAGCTCCGGGAAAGCCACCACCTGGCACGTCTTCACGTAGTTGGCCAGCAGCGCCCCGCAGCCGCCCTCGGCGGAGAAGTAAACGCAGGTGTGCGCCTGGATGGCGTCGAGCACTGCCGGACCCCGGCGGCCCTTGCCGATGAGGCCCTTGATGCCCGCCGCCAGCAAGGCGGGGGTGTACTTGTCCATGCGGTAGGAGGTGGTGGGACCGCAGGAGCCGATGGGCCGGCCCGGAGGGGCCGGGGTGGGGCCGGTGTAGTAGATGATCTGTCCTGCCGGGTCGAAGGGAAGGGGCCGGCCCGCCTCCAGCAGCTCCACCAGTTTTTTGTGAGCTGCGTCCCGGGCGGTGTAGATGGTCCCTGTGATACGCACCTGGTCCCCGGCATGGAGGTCCTTGATGGCCTCGTCGGTGAGAGGGGTGTTGATTTGTTTTTCCATCATATCACCTCGCTGGCATATCTGAGGCTGTGGCAGCCGATGGATACGGCGCAGGGCAGGCCCGCGATGTGGGTGGGGGCGGCCAGGATATGCACGCCGATGGAGAACTTCTTCGTGGCCTGGTAGAGCTCTTCCTCCAGGGCGGCGTAGAAGGGATCCGGGTTGGGTTCTTCCCGCAATGTGGCTTTTTTGGCCAGAGCGGGGGCCCGGTCAAAGCTGCCGCCCAGCCCTACGCCGATCATCACCGGAGGGCAGGCGTCAGGCACGGCCAGACGGGCCGTCTCCAGCACGAAATCTTTGACGCCCTCCGCGCCGTCCGCGGGAGCCAGCATGGCGATGCGGCCCTTGTTCTCGCAGCCGAAGCCCCGGGGGACAACGGTGACCTTCACCTTATCCCCGGGCACCAACTCTACATTGAGAAGAGCGGGGGTGTTGTCCCCGGTGTTGGTCCGGCGCAGAGGGTCCGCCACGATGGAGGAGCGGAGATACCCCTCCTTCACCGCCCGGCGGACACCCTCGTCCACCGCGGCGGGGATGTCGCCGGTGAGGTGCACGTCCTGGCCTATCTCCAGATAGACGGCGGCCATGCCCGTGTCCTGGCAGAGGGGGATGATACCGTTTTTCTCAAAATTCTCGATGATATAAGGGTTGCCGAAGGCGTAGAGCCTCGCCTTCACCGGTTCGGGCAGGACGAGGCACGCCTGCACGTACAGCTTCGCAACGGCGTCGGTGAGCCGCCGGTTGTCCAGTTCCCGCACGCTCATCCTGGATAGGTGACCTGGGGCTGGCGCTTGTGCTCGCTGATGCGGTGGAACCGGTCGATGACCGCCTTGTCACCCTCGTCCGCCTCGCCGGTGAGCAGGAACTTGTCGATGGCGGCGTAGGTGACGCCCATCTCCTTCTCGTCGGTCTGGCCCTCGAAGAGCCCCGCGGAAGGGGCCTTGGTGCGGACGGACATGGGCGCGTCCAGCCAGGCCAGGAATTCGTATATCTCCGTCACGGTCAGGTCCGCGATGGGGTTCAGGTCATAGGCCCCATCGCCCCACTTGGTGAAGTAGCCCATGTAGGCCTCGCTGCGGTTGCCGGTGCCCGCCACCAGCCGGCCCTCGGCCCCGGCCACGGCGTACAGCGTGGTCATGCGAAGGCGGGGGGCGATGTTGGCGGTGGCCGCCGGGGTCATGTCCGTGACGGACTTGATGGCTTCCAGCTCCGCCTCCCGCACGGGGGTAAGGTCCACCAGGCGGGTCTCGATGCCGTACTTCTCGGCCACCTCTTTGCCGTCGTTGAGGTCGATGCTGAAGTTGCGCTGGGAGGCGCAGGGCATGAGGATGCCCACGGTGTTATCGCAGGCTGCCTTGCACAGGATGCCCACCAGGGTGCAGTCCTTGCCGCCGGAATTGCCGTACACGATGCCCTTCTGACCGCTGGCGGCAAGGGTCTCTTTGATGAACGCAACGCGTTTGTCGAATTCTTCTTTATAGTCGCGCATGATGGTTTTCCTCCAAATTGAAAAAGCCCGCTCGCGGAGCGGGCTTTTCTTTTAACCCATGTATATATACTGGTCCCGGTCCGCGCCCACGGAGATATAGGTGAACTTGCAGTTCACCGCCTCCTCCAGATAGCGGATGTAAGCCTGGGCGGCCTTGGGCAGGTCGGCGAACTTCCGGCAGCCGGTGATGTCGCCGGAGAAGCCCTCCCGGTACTCGTAGACGGGCTTGCACTTTTCCAGCACCGGCTCCAGCGGGAAGGCGTCGATGCGCTCACCCTCGTACTCGTAGGCCACGCACACGGGGATCTTGTCAAACCCGCTGAGCACGTCCAGCTTGGTCAGCGCCAGTTCCGTGGCGCCCTGCATCTGCACGCCGTAGCGGCTGGCCACCACGTCGAAGCCGCCCACCCGGCGGGGCCGGCCGGTGGCCGCGCCGTATTCGCCGCCGGCCTCCCGGAGCTCATGGGCCTGCTGCCCCTCAAACTCGCACACGAAGGGGCCGCCACCCACGGCGGAGGAGTAGGCCTTGGTGATGCCCACCACGCTGTCCAGCTTCTTGGCCGGGATGCCCGCGCCGATGGGGGCGTAGGAGGCCAGGGTGCAGGAGGACGAGGTATAGGGGAAGATGCCGTAGTCCAGATCACGGAGCGCGCCCAGCTGGGCCTCCAGGAGGAGGCTCTTGCCCCCGTCCACGGCCTCGGTTAGGAAGGTGGTGGTGTCGCAGATGTTCTCCACAAGGGGCCCGCCGTTTTTCATGAGCCAGTCATACGTCTCCGTGACGGATATGGGCTCATGGCCGTAGGCATTGTGCACCGTCAGGTTCTTCCACTCCACGATGTCCGCCAGCCGGTCCTTCAGTACCTCCGGGAACAGCAGGTCGCCCATGCGGATGGATTTGCGCATGTACTTGTCGGAGTACACCGGGCCGATGCCCCGGCGGGTGGAACCCTGCTTCTTCGCGCCCATGCGGTCCTCCTCCAGGCCGTCCAGCAGGGGGTGGAAGGGCATGCACACGGTGACCCGGTCGCTGATCTTCAGATTCTCAGGGCCGATCTGGACGCCCTTTTCCCGCAGGCGGGCGATCTCGCCGGACAGGTGGCCCAGGTCCACCACCATGCCGGGGCCCATCACGTTCACGGTCTCAGGCCGCAGGATGCCGGAGGGCAGCAGGTTTAAAATGAACTTGCCCCGCTCGTTCACCACGGTGTGGCCGGCGTTGTTGCCCCCCTGATAGCGGGAGACGATGTCATACTGGCTGCTGAGCAGGTCCACCATGCGGCCCTTGCCCTCGTCGCCCCAGTTGATGCCAACGACTGCTGTGATCATATCGGTACGCTCCTTATATATCTATTTCGCTTGTTTACACGTTCGTCTCGGCCTCGACGCCCAGCTCCCCGGCGTATTTGGCCAGTACGGGCCGGACGAAGTCTCTGAGGAAGGTCTCGGTCTGCTCCGGGGCCAGGCCCACGAATTTCCCCACGTCCAGGACCTTTTTAAGGTCTTCCCGGGTCAGATGGAAAGCCGGGTCGGCCAGCAGCCGGTCCAGAAGGTCGTTCTCGCCGCCCTCCAGCTTCACCTTCACCGCGGCGGCCTGGGCATGCTGCCGGATGGCCTCGTGCAGCTCCTGACGGTCCCCGCCCATGGTCACGGCGTGCATGAGGATGTTCTCCGTGGCCATGAAGGGCATCTCCTCGTTAAGATGTTTTTCCATGACTTTGGGGTAGACCCGCCCGCCGCGGATGACGTTGATGACCAGCGTCAGGGCCCCGTCCGTGGCCAGAAACGCCTCGGGGAGGGCGATGCGCCGGTTGGCGGAGTCGTCCAGCGTCCGCTCCAGCCACTGGGCCGCGGCGGTGTCGGCGGTGTTGCGGGCGGTGTTGATGATGAAGCGGCTCAAAGAGCACACCCGCTCGCAACGCATGGGGTTGCGCTTGTAGGCCATGGCGGAGGAGCCCACCTGCTCGGCCTCGAAGGGCTCGTCGAATTCCTTCATGTGGGCCAGCAGGCGCAGGTCCTGGGCCATTTTATACATGCTCTGGGCGATGTCGCCCAACACGTTCAGCACGTAGGCGTCCACCTTCCGGGAGTAGGTCTGACCGGACACGGGCATGCAGGCGTCGAAGTCCATCTTGGCCGCGATCTTCTGTTCCAGCTCCACCACCTTCGTCCCGTCGCCGCTGAACAGCTCCAGGAAGCTGGCGCCGGTACCGGTGGTGCCCTTGCAGCCCAAAAGCTTCAGCCGGTCCAGCTCGAACTCCAGCCGCTCCAGGTCCATGAGCAGGTCCTGGGTCCACAGGCAGGCCCGCTTGCCCACGGTGGTGGGCTGGGCGGCCTGGAAGTGGGTGTAGGCCAGGGTGGGCATGTCCTTATTCGCCTCGGCGAAATCCGCCAGGGCGGCGATGGCGTTCACCAGCAGGGTGCGGATGCGCCGCAGCGCCTCCCGCATCTGGATGATATCGGTGTTGTCCCCCACGTAGCAGCTGGTGGCGCCCAGGTGGATGATGCCCCGGGCCTTGGGACAGGCGTCGCCGTAAGTGCGGATATGGGCCATCACGTCGTGCCGGAGGCGCTTTTCGTAGTCCGCGGCCTTGGCGTAGTCGATGTCGTCGATGTGCTGGCGCATCTCGTCGATCTGCTCCTGGGTGATGGGCAGGCCCAGCTCCTTTTCGCTCTCCGCCAGGGCGATCCACAGTTTCCGCCAGGTGGAGAACTTGAAGTCGGGGGAGAAGATGTGCTGCATCTCGCGGGAAGCATAGCGGGCGCACAGGGGATTTTCGTAAATATCTTTGGACATGTCGTTCACTCCACGGTGACAGATTTGGCCAGGTTCTTGGGTTTATCGATATCGCAGCCCCGCTGCAGGGCGATGTAGTAGGCGAAAAGCTGCAGCGGCGCCACGCCCAGGTTCGGCTGCAGCGCCGGGTGGGTGTCGGGTATGGCGATGGTGTAGGTGGCGATATCCTTCAGCTTCCCTGCCAGGCTCTCGGTGGTGAGGGCCACCACCTCCGCGCCCCGGGAGCGGACCTCCACGATGTTGGACACGGCTTTGTCGATGAGCGGGCCGTAGGTGGCCAGAGCCACCACCAGGGTGCCCGGCTCGATGAGGGAGATGGTGCCGTGCTTCAGCTCCCCGGCAGCGTAGGACTCGGAGTGGAGATAGCTGATCTCCTTCAGCTTCAGCGACCCCTCCAGGCCCAGGGCATAGTCCAGGTTCCGGCCGATGAAGAACACGCAGTCCCGGCTGAAATACTGGCTGCCAAGGTATTGGTATATGCCCGTGTCGGCCAGGACATTTTCCAGCTTTCCGGGCAGAAGTTCAAGCTCCGCAGTGACGGCGGCGCAGTCCGCTTCATCCGCCCGGCCCAGCCGTTTCGCCATCCACAGGCCGAACATGGTCAGCAGCGCCAGCTGGGTGGAATAGGCCTTGGTGGTGGCCACGGCGATCTCCGGCCCGGCCCAGGTATAGAGGACCGCGTCCGACTCCCGGGCGATGGAAGAGCCCACCACGTTCACGATGGCGAGGATATACCCGCCCAGGCCTCTGGCCTCCCGGAGGGCGGCCATGGAGTCCAGGGTCTCGCCGGACTGGCTGATCACGATGACCAGGGAACGCTCATCCACCAGGGGGGCGCTGTAGCGGAATTCCGACGCCAGGCATACCTCCACCGGCAGGCGCAGAAACCGTTCCAGGTTGTACTTGCCCACCATGCCCACGTGGTAGGAGGACCCGCAGGCCACCAGGTAGATCCGGTCAAAAGAGCGGAGCTTTTCGTCCGTGAGAGGCAGCTCGTCGAAGCAGAGCTCCCCGCCCCGGAGCCGGGGGGAGATGGTCTGCCGCAGGGCCTCCGGCTGCTCCATGATCTCTTTGAACATGAAGTGGGGGTAGCCGCCCTTTTCCGCAGCGGACACGTCCCATTCGATGGTGTGGCGCTCCTTCTCCACGGGCCGGCGGTACTGGTCGAAGACCTGGATGCCCGCCCGGGTGAGCACGGCCACCTCGCCGTCCTCCATATAGGCCACGTCCCGGGTGTGGGCGATGATGGCGGTGGCGTCGGAGGCGATGAAGCTCTCCCCGTCCCCGTAGCCCAGCAGCAGGGGCGCGTCCTTTCGGGCGGCGATGAGCATGTCGGGCCGGTCGGCGCACAGGATGCCCAGCGCATAGGCCCCCTCCAGCCGGTCCAGCACCGCGTACACCGCATCCAGTGGGTCGCTGTGGTCGTTGAAGCAGTACTCCAGCAGCTGGGCCACCACCTCCGAGTCGGTGTCGGAGCGGAAGGCGACGCCCTTGTGCAGGAGGAACTGTTTGATCTCGGCGTAATTCTCGATGATGCCGTTGTGGACGATGGCTACCCGGCCGTTCTGGCTCACGTGGGGGTGGGAGTTGACGTCGTTGGGCTCCCCATGGGTCGCCCAGCGGGTGTGGCCCAGGCCCACCGTCCCCTCCAGGGGCGGGAGAGCGTCCAGCTTCTCCCGGAGGGTGTGGAGCCGGCCCTTGCACTTTTGTATCTGCAGGCCTTTGTCCCGGCTGACCACGGCCACGCCGGCGGAGTCATAGCCCCGGTATTCCAGATGCTCCAGCCCCTCCAGCAGGACGGGCACGGCGGGGGCGTTTCCTGTGTATCCTACGATACCGCACATGATTTTCGCTCAGTTATTCCTTTCCGCTTTGGGACCTGTTGAGGGCCGCGGACACGAAGCCCAGAAACAGGGGATGGGGGTGGTTGGGACGGCTCTTGAACTCCGGGTGGAACTGCACGCCCACGAAGAAGGGGTGATCGGGCACCTCCACGGTCTCCACCAGCCGCCCGTCGGGGCTGACGCCGCTGATGACCAGGCCAGCGGCCTGGAGTTTCTCCCGGTAGTCGTTGTTGAACTCATAGCGATGGCGGTGCCGCTCGGCGATCTCGGCCTTGCCGTAGCACTTGGCCATCATGGTGCCCGGGGTGATGACACAGGGATAGGCCCCCAGACGGAGGGTGCCGCCCTTGTCGATCTCGTCGTTCTGGCCGGGCATGAAGTCGATGACCCGGTGGGGGGCGTACTCGTCGAACTCCCGGGAGTTGGCGCCCTCCAGGCCCGCCACGTGGCGGGCGAACTCGATGACGGCGGTCTGCATGCCCAGGCACAGGCCCAGATAGGGGATATTGTGCTCCCGGGCGTACCGGACCGCGGAGATCTTGCCCTCGATGCCCCGGTTGCCGAAACCGCCGGGGACCAGGATGCCGTCCACGCCGGCGAATATCTCGGCGGCGTTGTCGTCGGTAACGGTCTCGGAGTCGATCCACTGAAGGTCTATGCTGGTGCCCTTGGCGTAGCCGGCGTGCTTCAGCGCCTCGCTGACGGAGAGGTAGGCGTCGTGCAGCTGCACGTACTTGCCCACCAGGGCGATGGTGACGGTGTGGGTCAGGTTGTGGATGGAGTGGACCATAGCCTTCCATTCGCCGAGGTCCGGCGCCTTTGTCCACAGGCCCAGCTCCCGGCACACGATGAGGGAGAAGTCGCTCTCCTCCAGCATCAGGGGCGCCTCATACAGCACGGGCACGGTGCGGTTTTCGATGACGCACTCGGGCTTGACGTTGCAGAACATGGCGATCTTGCGGAAGATGCCGTCGTCGGTGATGGGCTCGTCGGAGCGCAGCACGATGATGTCCGGGGCGATGCCCATGCCCTGCAGCTCCTTGACGGAGTGCTGGGTGGGCTTGGTCTTGTGCTCGTCGCTGCCGCTGATGAAGGGCACCAGGGTCACGTGGATGAACAGGGCGTTGCCCTTGCCCACCTCGTGGCCCACCTGGCGGATGGCCTCCAGGAAGGGCTGGCTCTCGATGTCGCCGGTGGTGCCGCCGATCTCGGTGATGACCACGTCGGCGTTGGTCTTCTTGCCGACGTTGTAGATGAACTCCTTGATCTCGTTGGTGATGTGGGGGATGATCTGGACCGTGGAGCCCAGATACTCGCCCCGGCGCTCCTTGTTCAGCACGTTCCAGTATACCTTGCCGGTGGTGAGGTTAGACCACTTGTTCAGGTCCTCGTCGATGAACCGCTCATAGTGACCCAGGTCCAGGTCCGTCTCGGCCCCGTCCTCGGTGACGTAGACCTCCCCGTGCTGATAGGGGCTCATGGTGCCCGGGTCCACGTTGATATAGGGGTCCAGCTTCTGGGCGGCCACCTTCAGGCCCCGGGATTTCAGCAGCCGGCCAAGACTGGCGGCGGTGATGCCCTTGCCCAGACCGGAGACCACGCCGCCGGTCACGAAAATGTACTTTGTCATCGCTCGTTCCTCATCTTATCTCTGTTATTGATACCGCCCTATAGAGCGGTAAAAGGCACACAAAAACACAAAATACAGTATAATATAAGGGCAGGGGAATATCAAGCCTAAATGTGGCCCCGGCGGCAAAAAGCCGCTCCCCCTTGCGTGGGGGCGGAAATCATGGTATCATATCGTTTGGCCGGGAAATTTGTCGGCCAACATCGTCATAAGAGGTCAGTCATGGACAACGCCAGCTATAAAAACGCCATCCACCGGTTCGTCATGGACGGCGAGCCCGTCTCCTGCGAGCTGTACGGCTGCGGGCATATCAACCACACCTTCCTGCTCACCACGGATACAGGCAGGCGCTACATACTGCAGATGGTCAACGGCTCCGTGTTCCAGGACCCGGATGGCCTCATGGAGAACGTGGTGGCCATCACCCGGCACATCGCCTCCAAATGCTCTGACCCCCGGTGCAGCCTGCGCCTCAATCCCACCGTGGACGGCAAGCTCTATACCCGGGGCGACAAGGGCAATATGTGGCGGCTGTACGACTATGTGGAGAACAGCATCTGCCTGCAGGCACCGGAGACGCCGGAGGACTTCTACCAGAGCGCCATCGCCTTCGGCACCTTCCAGCAGCAGCTGGCGGATTTCCCCGCTGAGACCCTCCACGAGACCATCCCCAATTTCCACAACACCCCGGACCGGTACAGGAAGTTCAAGGAGGCCCTGGCTGCGGACAAGTGCGGCCGGGCGAAGGATGTCCAGCCGGAGATCGGGTTCGTCCTGGCCCGGGAGGCCGAAGCCGGCGCGCTGCAGCGCATGCGGGATTCCGGCGAGCTGCCCACCCGTGTGACCCACAACGACACCAAGCTCAACAACGTCATGCTGGACGCTGACACCCGCAAGGCCCTTTGCGTCATCGACCTGGACACGGTGATGCCGGGGCTGGCCGCCTACGACTTCGGCGACTCCATCCGCTTCGGCGCCGCCACCGCCGCCGAGGACGAACAGGACCTGGCCAAGATGGAGATGAGCCTGGAGGCCTACGAGACCTTCACCCGGGGCTTTCTCACCGCCTGCCCGGGGCTGACAGACCTGGAGAAGAAGACCCTGCCCCTGGGGGCCAAGCTCATGACATTGGAGTGCGGTGTGCGGTTTTTGACCGACTACCTGGAGGGGGACGTGTACTTCGCCATCCACCGGCCCGGGCACAACCTGGACCGGGCCCGAACCCAGTTCAAGCTGGTGGCGGACATGGAGAAGAAGTGGGACGACATGGCCGCCATTACGGAGCGGCTGAGCCGGGGAGAGTAAACAACGCATAAAACGCGCCGGGCGCTGGCTTGGCGCGTGTTTTTATAACGATCATAGGTGACGAACGTGAAGATACTATTCAACACGGACAAGCTCCTCCATCTGGTGAGCGCCCTGCAGACCTTCACGGGCCTGAAGACCAGCATCTTCGACGCCGGGGGGAAGGACATCCAGATCTTCGGCGGCCACCAGGAGTTCTGCCGTCTTATCAATGCCGACCCGGAGGGCCACCGGCGGTGCGAAGCCTGCGACGCCCGGGCCGTGGAGGCCTGCGCCGCCGTAGGGGGCGTATACAGGTACCGGTGCCACCTGGGGCTGTGCGAGGTGGCGCTGCCCCTGGTAGAGAACGGCGTGCCCATCGCCTACCTGTCCTTTGGACAGTATTTGGACAATTCGCCGAAAGAGCGGCAGTGGGAGCGGACAGAGCAGTCCGCCGGCTGGTTCACCGGGGACAAAAAAGCACTAAGAGAGGCATTCTGGCAGCTGCGGCAGTACTCCTTCCAGGAGACCACCGCCTATGCGGAGATCCTTCAGGCCCTGACGGCCTATATCCTCCAGGAGGGCATCATCCGCTCGGCGGAGTACACGGACCTGCAGCGGCTGGAGCTGTACCTGGACCAGCATTACCGGGAGAGCCTGACCCTGAAAAAGATCGCCGGGGACCTGCACATGGGCACCACGAAGCTCTGCGCTCTGGTGAAACGGCTGCCGGAGGGCGGCACCGTCACCCAGGCCATCGCACGACGGCGGGTCCGGGAGGCGCAAGCCATGCTCCGCAGCGGGGACGCGCCCATCTCCGCCGTGGCGGAGGCGGTGGGCTACAGCGACTACAATTATTTCACCAAGGTCTTCCGGGCCGCCGCGGGCGTGACCCCCAGCGCCTACCGCCGGGCGAACAGGCAGAAAATTTAGCACATTAAAACAAATTGTGCAGATAGACAAAACATTACGGAAGATATTACTATTATTCGTTTGATTTTCCTATTATATGGACCGCGGGTCCGGTACAATGGGGTTACCGGGACCTGCGGTCCGTTTTTTCTTTCGTGAGAAAGGGCAGGCGCTTCGGCCGGCCTTATCTTATACTTTTATTTAAGGAGAGCAACGAACATGAAAAAGATCCTTGCCATGCTCCTCGTGCTGACGATGATCCTCTCCCTGGGCGCCATCTCTGCTTTCGCGGCTGATGAGGTCACCCTGGACGTCATCATCTCTGAGTACGGCTCCTACACCCGTGAGTGGTGGGACGGCGTGTTCATCCCCAAGTTCGAGGAAGCCAACCCCGACATCAAGCTGAATCTGGAAGTCGTCTCCTGGAACGACCTGGACGCTGTTGTCAACACCCGCATCTCCACCGGCCAGCAGCCTGACATCCTCAACTTCAACGCCTTCGCTGATTTTGTGGCCGACGATCTGCTGATGCCCGCCGAGGAGTATGCCTCTGAGGAGCTCCAGGCCAAGTTCTTCCCTGACTTCTGGACTGCCAACACCATGGACGGCACCATCTGGGCCCTGCCCATCCTGGCCTCCGCCCGCGGCCTGTACTACAACAAGGACATCCTGGAAGCGGCCGGTGTGGAAGTCCCCACTACCTGGGCCGAGGTGAAGGACGCCTGCGCCAAGATCAAGGAGTATGACCCCAACATCATCCCCTGGAGCCTTGACATCTCCAACGACGAGGGCCAGGCCGCGTTCTCCTACTACACCTGGAACAACGGCGGCGGCTTCATCGACGCCGACGGAAACTGGGCTCTGAACAGCACCGAGAATGTGGAGGCCATGACCTTCATGAAGGAGCTGATCGACGCCGGTTATGTGTGGCCCGAGTACGCCACCGCTACCCGTTATCCCCAGCAGGACGCCTTCGCGGCCGGCTCCGTGGCCATGATCATTGGCCCCAACAACCTCTATGACATCGCCGCCGACGTGAACTTCGGCGTTGCCTCCATCCCCGCCAACGAGGGTAAGGACCCCGTCAACATGGGCGTGTGCGACCTGCTGGTCGCGTTCGCGGACGAGGACGCCGAGGAGGGCCGGACCGAGGCCATCAGCAAGTTCTTCGACTTCTTCTATGACACCGACCTCTACTCCGAGTACATGGTGTACGAGGGCTTCCTGCCCGTGACAGCCGACTCCGCCGCGCTGCTGGCCGAGAACGCCGAGCAGTTCAAGAAGGGCGGCCCGGACGGCGGCGAGGGCAACAGCGAGTACTTCGCCAACTTCAACGAGGTGCTGGCTTCCTGCGAGTTCTATCCCACCTATAAGGTGGAGTGGAGCGACGTGATGGTGGCTGTCACCGCCGCTGAGCAGCAGATCGCCGAGGGCGCCGACATCCAGGAGACCCTGGACGCCGCCCAGGCCGAGATCGTCGGCTGAATACAGCGCGTTCCCACGGACATACCTTAACGATGGGGGCCGGACTTGGTCCGGCCCCTGTTTTTCAAACCTAGCGGCAAGGGGGCGGAAGAATGAAAAAAACCACGCTGAAAAAGGCGGAGCCCTATGTCTGGATACTGCCCAGCATCATCCTGATGGTGGGCATGATCGTGGTGCCGGTCATCACGGTGTTCCAGATGTCCATGTCGGAGATCAGCCGGGCGGGCGTCATCAAAGGCTACAATAACTTTGAGAACTTCCGGGCCATCTTCAAATCTGCCACGTTCTGGCACACCCTCCAGAACACATTTGTATGGACGGTGGTGGTCGTGGGTCTGTCCACGGTCCTGGGCTTTATCATCGCCATGGTGCTGAACCAGAAGTTCCACGGCCGGAAGTTCGTCCGGGCCATTGTGGTATTTCCCTGGGCGACCAGCCTGATCATCCAGGCGACCATCTGGAAGTACATCATCGACTCCCAGTTCGGCTCCCTGAACGTGATTTTGAAAAAACTGGGTATCATCAGCCAGAATATCAACTGGACGCCGTCGGCCGCGGCCTATTTCGCCTGGGAGTGCTGGATCGGCATATTCGTCACCATCCCCTTCGTCACGTTCTGCGTCCTCTCGGGCCTGCAGAGCATCGACGACACCTATTACGAGGCGGCGGAGATCGACGGCGCGGGCTTCTGGAAGAAGCTGACTAGCATCACCCTGCCCCTTCTGAGGCCCAGCCTCACAGTGAGCACGGTGCTGAACATCATCTATGTGTTCAACTCCTTCCCCATCATCTGGACCATCACCAAGGGCGACCCCGCCGACAAGACCCACACCCTGGCCACATATATCTATAAATTGTCGTTCTTCAACGGCAAGGCGGGCCAGGCGGCCGCCGTGTCGGTGGTGGGCTTCGTGATATTGTGTATCTGCGCGGGCATCTACATGGTGCTGAGCCTGCGGGCGGAAAAGGAGGAGGACAAGTGAACAATTCCATCCGAAAGCACCCCTGGCGGCGGGTGTTCCTGTATCTGTTCGTATTCGTATTGTGCATCGTGATCCTCTACCCCTACTTCGTCATGTTCACCACCGCCGCCAAGGACCGCAACGAGATGTACTCGCTGGATATGACCGTGCTCCCCAAGGAGTGGAAGTGGTCCAACTTCGTGGAGATATGGTCGGCCGCGCCGGTGCTGCGGTACTTCCTCAACTCCGTGCTGGTGTCCGGCGGCGCCACCATCATCGCCATCCTCTGCGGCATCCCGGCGGCCTACGCCCTGAGCCGGATGAAGTTCAAGGGCAAGAGCGTCTTTCTGGGCGCGGTCATCATGAGCCAGATGTTCGCCCCGGTGGTGCTGCTGGTGGGCATCTACCGGCTGATGATGAAGATAAGCCTGGTGAACAATATCCTGGGGCTGATCCTGCTGAACGCGGCCTTCAACCAGGCCTTCGCCATATGGCTGCTGCGGGGCACGTTCCTGTCCATCTCCCCGGATATGGAGCAGGCGGCCAAGATCGACGGCTGCAACACCGTGGGCTCTCTCATCCGGGTGCTGATCCCCATGGCGGCGCCGGGCATCGTGACCACGCTGATCTTCGTGTTCATCAACTCCTGGAACGAGTACACCATGGCCCTGACCCTGATCAGCACCGACGTGCTCAAGCCCATCACCGTGGGCATCAATGTGTTCTACGGCCTGAACATGATCAACTGGCAGTACCTGTTCGCCACCAGCATCTTTGCCACCATCCCGGTGATCGTGCTGTTCCTGTGCATCGAAAAGCACCTGGCCAGCGGCCTCACCGCAGGCGGCGTCAAGGGATAAATTCGACAAACGAAACAAAAAGGGATATCCCGGGACGTTGGTCCCGGGGTATTCCTTTAGCAAAAAGCGTATACGAAATATCAAATCCGTGCTATATTTAAGTTGTGTCTATTCAATGGCTATATTTGGATCAAAGGATGATGCGCAATGGAGTTTCTTGACAAACTGAAAACCCATTTCACCCTGGAGGAGATCCCCGCGGGGGAATTCCATAAGCTTAAAATAAAAGGCATGACGTTCACCATCCGCCAATATGAAGCGGCCGGGCTGGGCCATGTGTCATGGATGGACGCCGCCGGTCTCTTTGGCCTCATGAAAATGGAGACCCTGATCATCGATCCAAAATGGAAAGATATGCCGCTGCTGTCCTATGACCGGATAAAGGCCATGGGCAAGGATACGCTGATCATCGAACTTTTTGACACGCTGACCGGCCCCTGTTTTTTAAAACCGCTGGACGAAGTAAAGGCCCGTTACGCCTCGCTCCCGGACCATGATCTTGGTTCTCACTGGTATGATCCCATCAAGCTGGAACAAAGCGCTTCCAAAAAGGGCAAGAAGGCTCTGTCGGCCGCCTTTGACGCTTTGGCGGACGAATATTTTGACGCTTACATCGCCTGCGCCGGACAGGCTGCATCCTGCACGCCTCAGGAGAAAGCCCAGAAGACCGGCGCCTATGTGGAGGGACTTTTGCTCCACGGAGGGCCCTGCACAGATGTTTTTAAAAAGGGATTGGGAGAGGAAAAGACCGCGGACGTGTTCCGAAGAGTCCTGTTTTGACAGCTGTTCCTGGTCTTTTATTATATGCTCAAAGCCCCCTCGCTCTTGTACCGCCCCATAAAAAGTGGACAGAGAAAAGAAACGCCCCTGAGTAGGAAATAAGATTTAAGCGGAGTGGCGCAGCGAGAGCGGCGCCACTCCAGTCTTTAACTGGATGCGCTCATGGTTGTAGAAGTGGATGAAGCTGTCAATGCGTTCATTGGCCTCTCGGAAGGTTTTCGGCTTGTGCCTGTAAATGCACTCTGTTTTGAGGATGGAGAAGAAGTTTTCAGCCACAGCATTATCATAGCAGTTCCCGCGCCTTGACATAGACGGCGTTATGCCGTATTCTTGTGTCAGGTTAAAGTATGCTTGTGTGGTGTACTGAAATCCCTGGTCGCTGTGGAGGTGCAACTCCGCGGCGACCTTCTTTTTCTCCTTCTTCATCGCCAGCCGTATGGTGTCCAGGACAAGGTTCACAGTCTGTTGTGTCGCTGTTTTGTAGGCTACTATGCTGTTGTCATAGAGGTCCCGGATCATGGACAGGAACAGCACGCCCTGGCCGGTATGGATATATGAAATGTCTGTCACCCACTTGCTGTTGGGCCTGTCCGCATGGAACTGCCGGTTCAGAAGGTTTTCGTACTTGTGGACTTGCTGGCCCATCTGTACCCACTTCCTGCGGCGGCGGATCTCAGACAGACTCCAGGGACGCCTGGCGCATGGGCAGCAGCTCCGCCCGCATCCGCCTGTGGCGGTGAAACCAGAAGTTCTTGCTGTCCCGGTAGCCGTAATCCACGGGCAGGGGCGGGAAATCCCGGGCCTGAACGCCGTTGATGATGGCGTCGCTGTAGCGCTTCTTCATCAGGATGCGGTCCACCCGCAGGATGAAATGGGCGCCGAACTGGGAGGTGATGCCGTTAAAGTCATGATAGGGCGGCTCATAGCCGTCCAGGATACCGGGCTTGTCATTCTCCGCCCCGTCCAATTCCCGCATCCATGTGCATTCCAGCACCTGGATGGCGTCGGTCAGCACCTCCGGGCGCTTCTCCCCCGTCTGCTCCTCGATCTGGCTCTTCTCCCGGCGGAAGGCGCACTTGGGCATCTTGTCTCCCGGTTTGTCGCCGGGCCAGCTGAGTTTGACGCACTCCTTGAAGGTCTTGGGGCCGTCGTCCACGAAGTTGATGGCGCACTTGCCGCTGCGCAGGATGTTCTGGGCGGTGTTGGAGGAGTTACGGCAGCACAGGAGCATGGCGTAGTAGTCCTTGCCCGCCACGTAATAGGGCGCGCAAAGGGAATAGGGCCCCAGGGAGGTGGAGCCGTCCTCACAGAGGGTGCTGATCACCACGGTGGGCATGGGGAAAAACAGACTGGTCTGATAGAAGTTGTCTACGATACGCAGGTTTTCAAAGCTGGACATAAGGGGCCTCCGTTCAAAATATTTTTTTGCAGCAGGCGGTATATCTCATCTCTTTCTAAACCCAATATAACACGCCCCGTTTGCCGCGGCAAGGCAAAACTATTCTCCTGCGCAAAGCGATATGGTGTAATTCGAGTCGTGATTCTGTCGATTCGAGACAAAGCGGTTGACAACCGGCGGGATTTTATTGATACTATAGCTGGCGGTGGCCGGATACGGATATCACCGCGGGCGGCAAGAAAAGGGGGACTTTTCCGACGGACATAAAAGCTTCTGCTTTTATATATTAGAAATCATTGAAAGGTCATCAGGAGGAAATCATAATGAAGTACGATATCTTAGGCAACACCTTACCGGTGGTGGTCTGCACCCTGGCGGACGGAGAGAGCATGATCAACGAGGGCGGCTCCATGAGCTGGATGAGCCCCAATATGCACATGGAGACCACCTCCAACGGCGGCGCGGGCAAGGCCATCGGCCGGATGTTCGCCGGCGAGCGGCTGTTCCAGAACATCTATACCGCCCAGGGCGGCCAGGGCATGATCGCCTTTGCCTCCAGCTTCCCCGGCTCCATCAAGCCCTTTGAGATCGCCCCGGGCAAAGAGATCATCTTCCAGAAGAGCGCGTTCCTGGCCGGCGAGGCCACGGTACAGTTGTCTGTCCACTTCAACAAGAAACTGGGCGCGGGCCTCTTTGGCGGCGAGGGCTTCATCCTGCAGAAGGTGTCCGGCAGCGGCATCGCCTTCGCGGAGTTCGATGGCCACGTGGTGGAGTACGACCTGGCGGCCGGACAGCAGATCGTGGTGGATACCGGCCATCTGGCGGCCATGGACAGCACCTGCTCCATGGACATCCAGACAGTGAAGGGCGTGAAAAACGTGCTTTTCGGCGGCGAGGGCCTGTTCCTCACCAGCATCACCGGCCCGGGCCGGGTGTGGCTGCAGACCATGCCGCTGTCCAACGTGGCGGGCGCACTGCGCCGCTATCTGCCCACTGGCAACGGCTGAATATGACCGGGGGCGGGTAAATTTTCCCGCCCCTTTAGCCCTTTTGCCCTGCCAGAACGTATAAAGGGACAGAAAACAGAAAGGAGAACGGGTATGGAAAGCAATAATAAGGGCTTTGAAGCCCTGGCGGACGAGGCCCTGGACAAGGTAGCGGGAGGCCAGGAAGAATATGAGGGCAGGATAAAGGGGACGGTGTCGCTGGGCGTTACGTTCTGCTTCGGCTGCGGTAAATTTCTCTCCGAAGATGAAATAGACTCGCATGACGGCCAGTACTACTGCTCCTTCTGCCACAAACAACTTATGTTTATGTAAGGAGGACCGTCATGAACAACAGCGAGAGCAAAAAGAGCTTTGAAGAGCTGTCGGACGAGGCGCTGGATAATGTGACCGGGGGAAAGTCGGTCATGTTGCTGGAATGCGCGTACTGCGGCTCGACCGATAACAGGGTCGGTCCCGATGGCAAACCCTATTGCCGTAAACACTATATAGAAAAATTTGGGACATGGTGAAGCCGATGGAAAAGGACGAGAACAGGAAGGAGCTGCCCGACGAGGCTTTGGATGCCGTGACTGGCGGTGGGGTCGTCGGCGGTGGACGGACAGCAGGTTCATTTACAAAAAACAATTGCTTTTCCTGCCGCCACTATGAAAACTTTAAAACTGAATGTCCTTACGCAAGTCCGCTGATGGCCGCGTTAAAATTTGGCGATGCTTCGCAGTGCCCAAGCAAGGAGGTTTGACCTATGAACAACAACGAGAACAAAAAGAGCAATGAGGAGCTGGCGGAAGAGGCGCTGGATAAGGTCGTGGGGGGCGCCAGTCTTGAACGCATAACGTTAGATGTACTTCGTACATGTAGTAGCTGCCGCGGCAGGTCAAGACAATCTGCCATTAACGAGAATAACGGCTGCTGCCCCTTGTGCGGGGCGCTGATATGGTGAGGATAACGGCGTGGATAACGAAAAGGAACTGCGGGAACGGACGAACCCGGTGTTCAACACCGCGAAGATGACCCTCACGCTGCTGAGCGCCGTGGGCAACGAGGACTCCATCGCCTTTGAGAAGGCGCTGGGCCTCGGGCAGATGCCCCATGTGGACGCCAAGGGGGAGGAGTACGAGCTTTTAAAGCGCATCGGCGCCATCACCATCGAGCTGCGCTACGCCCTGGCCAACCGGCTCATCGAGCAGGCGGGGAACAAGAACGTGCTGGACCTGGCCTGCGGCTATACGCCCAAGGCCAAGTACCTGATAGATAGGGGCTTCAACTATGTGGGCGGAGACCTGCCCGCGGTGATCGAAGACATGGCCCGGGTGTCCAGGGAGCTGCTGGGGGGCAGGGCCGTCTTCCGGGCGGTGGACGTGACCAATGGCGCCAGCGTGGCGGCCGCGGCGGCGGATCTGCCGGAGGGGCCCGTCACCATCGACTGCGAGGGGCTGGTGGCCTATCTGGACAAAAACGAGATCACCGCCATGGTCAAAAACTTCGCCTCGGTGCTGGCCGCCCGGGGCGGCTGCTGGGTCACTACGGATTTTGAGAGCGACCACTACTTCCTCGCCATCATCCAGGCAGTCACCGGCGGCCAGGGGGAGAAATACCTGAAGCTGGTGAACTCTCAGGTGAACAAGAAGACTGCCGACGCGGACCACGCGCCGGTCTTTGCCAACGACGGGGAGAAGGTGGCCTTCCTGGAGAGCATGGGCCTTGCCGTGGAGCGGCGGCCCATCACCGGCGTGGCCAATATGGGCCTGCGGACCCTCTACGCCCTCACGCCGGAGCAGCGGGAGGCTATTTCCGCCGCGTTGGAGAAGATCAACGTCTGGATCATGACGCCTGCCGCCCAGGGGACCAAGACCGCTGAGGCGGGGGCCAAAGGCCTCGCCATCGACCAGATCCAGGACGGGGACGGGCTCACCATGCGCCTGACCGGCCGGCTTGACTCCATCAGCGCGCCGGAGCTTTTGAACGCCTTTTGGGCGGTGCCCACCGGCGGCGCCGTGAAGGACATTACTCTGGACCTGAAAGACCTGGAATACACCTCCTCGGCGGGGCTGCGGGTCATGCTCATCATGTATAAGCAGATGGGCCAGGGCCACTTCCATGTCCTGCACGTGAATGACACCGTGAGCGGCATCCTGCGGGACACCGGCTTCGACCAGGTCTTTCTGGGCTGAAGGACAGGGAAATGCTGGCGGCCCTGGAGCGGGTCATGGCCGACGCCTGCGCCGCCCGGCGGGAGTTCCCCGCCGGGCGGCTTGTCAGTCTGTCAAAGAACTCCCCTCTTTGGGGAGTTCTTTGACAGACTGGCGCGGCGGATAGCACATGTGCTATCCGCCGCGTGTTTTGCGTGGATTTATGCCCGCTCTGGTACATACTGCTGGTAGTGAGGATGCGGTACGGCCACCATTATATTTTAAGTATTATACTGCTTGCTTGGGCAATCCGCTCCGTTTAGCTGCATAAAGGCGTCAACGGGGTCATTATAGGGACACGACGGTTCCCCTTGCTGTTCTTCGCGGTGGAAAGGCAAGGGACAAAATTTGCAATTGGTATTATAAAACATGTAATAAGGCTTCTGTGGTGCCCGATGTATCGTCCCGCCCGCGACGTCCTTCACGGTCTCGTCGGGCAGTCTCTTTTCGTCGTTCATGGTCTAACCTCCTTATAGGGGCACACCATGTCCGGTCTGCCGCCGCTGACCGGCATACCGGCCTTGCGCATCTCCATGCGCATCCGGGCCTCGCTTTGCAGTCTGTCAAAGACGAGTCGCTGCTCAAAAGGACAGCCGCTGCGGCCCATGTAGTTCAGGAAGGGGCAGTCGCTGCAATTGTTCGCCACAAATGAATCATACTCCGGGTCCTGACTCCCGCCCACGACGTCCTTCACGGTCTCGTCGGGCAGTCTCTTTTCGTCGGTCACTGTATTTTCCTCCTTCAACGTCATTCCCCCGGCAGGGCATAACCACACCCGGCCACTTTAGTCTTACTATCATACAACCCAAGGCAATAGTCAATAGATGTGTCCCGAATTGCAGAAAACACGACCCGAATTGCGCCCGCGGCCACCGGATCGGCGCAAAAGGGGACACAGTAGGAGCATAACGCCCGTATCAGGACTTCGCTGGCTTATTTAAGCTGATGGGACCGTATTGCACCCTCTGCACTTCCCATGATATAATTATGGTTGTTCTATATCAATTATTGTCGGTATATGGCCCTTTTGCTCCCGTAAATCGTATAAAGAGACAGAAATCATAAGGAGGCTTGACTTATGAACGAGGAAAAGAGACTGGACGACGAGACTCTGGACGCAGTAGCCGGAGGGGGCGGCTTACCCCAACCCCTGGGGCCGGATGATATCAAATCATTTGTATCGGATTTCAGCCTGCATAACTGCCGGTGCTGCAGGAAGCAGTCCCCATCCCAATGCTATTATCAAAGCGCAGGGGCGGAAGGCGCTTTCTATGCCGGGGTGGACGCCTGGGCGACCTGCCCCGGGCTTGAGCGCAATTGATGGGCGGCATTGCCCCGAGATGGCAGGATGCGGTCCTGAAGTGCTGCCGCGGCGGGAAAAGTAGATATTTTTTAGGCAAGAAAAAAGGAGGGCTTGGCATATGATCGAGGAAAAGAGGCTGGACGACGAGACCGTGAAGGACGTGTTCGGCGGGTGGTCGAATGAAACAAACCTAGATTTTGAAGCATTTCAGAATTTTAATTGCACCGATTGCGACTCCGGGAAAAGAGGGAGCTGTTCCCTTGGTTGTGCCAATGGCCGACAGGTTGCTTTTTGTGAAGTAGGAAGAAAACCGGACGGGGTATGCCCCCATAAAAATGCCCTCCAAATGCCACATAGGAAGCTA
This sequence comes from uncultured Oscillospiraceae bacterium, assembly GCA_947631865.1. Classification (GTDB taxonomy): domain Bacteria; phylum Bacillota; class Clostridia; order Oscillospirales; family Oscillospiraceae; genus CAJOIG01. The sequence continues at coordinate 36,119 of CANRNF010000015.1, forward strand.
GTATAGATATAAATCATGGCTTCGATCTGCAATGCCCCATAAAAAGTAGACAGTAGACAAAAGCCCCCCTGTTGTAGGAGAATAACTACGACAGGGGGTATTGTTATGGGAAAACGGAAGTATACACATAGGTAAGCCAGAGGCAGACGCAGACCTTGCAAAAGCCATCCAAAGATGTCAAGATAGCTGCGATAAGACATATGGTTACCGCCGTGTATGGCGCTGGCTGGAATCACAAGGTTTCCACAGGAACAAGAAAACTGTTCTCAGGGTCATGAAGAAGTATGGGTTGCTGTCTGAGATCCGCCGCCGCAGGAAGTGGGTACAGATGGGCCAGCAGGTACACAAGTATGAAAACCTTCTGAACCGGCAGTTCCATGCGGACAGGCCCAACAGCAAGTGGGTGACAGACATTTCATATATCCATACCGGTTTCCCTGGGGCAGTTCAAATAACGGGGATGTCTTTCATTTGCTCGCACGGCATCATGTTCTCCAGCGCTGACGTGCAGAGGTGGCGACTGGCAAGGTAAAGGTGACGATCGGCAGCGCGACCGGCGGCTTACTGGCGGACCGACGATAAAATAGCCCTCCTTCGGGGTAAAATGGAATGAAGGAGGATGATTATATGATACCAGTTGATACAGCAGCAATGAGGGCGTTTCGCGACCATCTTATGGAACAGGAGTGCAGCGGCGCGACGGTGAGCAAGTACCTTCATGACGTGGGACAGCTGGCACTGTTTTGCGGCGGACAGGCGAGTGATAAAGCCGCGCTCATCGCCTTCAAGGAGCATCTGCAGGAGCGGGGCTATGCGCCGGCCAGCGTCAATTCCATGCTGACGGCAGTGAACCGGTTTTTGGACTTTGCCGGCCGCCCGGAGTGGAAGCTGAGGCTGCTCAAGCTCCAGCGGACCAACTTTACCGATGGCGACCGGGAGCTCACCCAACGAGACTATGAAAGACTGCTCATGGCAGCGAAACGCATGGGTAACGAGCGGCTGGAGATGCTGGTGCAGACCATTGGCGCCACTGGCATCCGGGTGAGCGAGGTGCGGGCCATCACGGTGGAGAGCGCCCGAAGAAAGCAGGCGGAGATCCGCTGTAAAGGGAAGATACGGTTGATCCTCATGCCGAAGAAGCTGTGCGCGGCACTTCTGGCCTACTGCAAGCGGCACGGTATCCGCTCCGGGCAGATATTCGTGACCCGGGCCGGGAACCCATTGGACAGAAGCAACATCTGGAAGAGCATGAAGCGTCTGGCGGAGAAGGCGGGGGTGGCGCTGAAAAAGGTGTTCCCCCATAATCTGCGGCATCTGTTTGCCCGCACATATTACAAGGCATACAAGGACATCGTCCGCCTGGCGGATATCCTGGGCCATGCCAGCATCGACACCACCCGTATCTATACGGTCCGAAGCAGCGCGGAGCAGCAGCGGCAGATCGAGCGGCTGCCCTTGCTCATATAAACAAAAACACCACATAACTCGTATTATGTGGTGTAAGGCATAAAGAATTCAAATTATCTTTAGTGAAGTGATTTTATCAAATATATAAACTATTGTCAATAATACATAGCCATTATAACAGCGAATTGAAAACCTTTTGATTAATCAAATGATGATTTCCAAATAATGGGCACACCAAAATGGAGATGCCTCTCTTTTGGTGTGCGCTGAACGCATGATCTTGCACAAACACCTGATCGAGCGGCCGCGCGTCCATCTTTTCGGTGGATGCGCGGTCTCTTCGCATCTCCTGTGATTTCTGAATTACCACATAATACGAGTTATGTGGTGAAAATCATGAGAAAGGCTCTTGGAGATGGAGAGATGAAGAAAGCGGACGAAGTAATGCTGCTCGCTGCGATTTTCCTGGTGTCGCTTCTGTTAGCGGTCGGCATCATCGTATTCAACGGCGAAGTGTTGTAAGGAAAGGAAGCAAGAGGATGAAACGAGGAAAGAGTACAATAGCACGGGTGATGGCGGCGATCCTTTGCCTTTGTATACTGCTCCCCCTGTTCGGCGCGGCGGCTGACGTGCCGGAGGGGACCGTCGCGCCGGAGGAGGCCACCGCGCCGGAGGAGGCCACCGCGCCGGAGGAGGCCACCGCGCCGGAGGAGACCACCGCACCGGAGGAGACCACCGCGCCGGAGGAGACCGCCGCGCCGGAGGAGACCGCCGCGCCTGACGGCTCCGAAGGGAACGTCCCGTCTGACGACCCCGGCGTGGACGCCACGCCCGCCCCGTCCGACGGCCCCGAGGGGGATCCCGGCCTTGAAGGGCCCGGCCTGGATGAAGAGGACACCGGGGATACTACGCCTGCCCCGTCCGACGACCCCGCCGAGCCTATAGAGCCGCCCGAGACCGTGGAGCAGACCGAGTTCACCGTCTACCACCACTATCCGGACGGTGAAGTAAAGACATACGCCGGTACGATCAGCCCGGCGGGCGTCCAAGTGCAAGGCGTGGAAGGGCTGTATGTGGTCCCCTACGTCGTCCTTCCGGAGCCCAAAATGAACGAAGACGGCAGCGTGCTGGCGCCGTTTTCCAGCTTCGACTTGGAAGAGGGCGGCGACGCGGTCATCTTCGAAGGGGACACCCCCGAGACCGTCTGCGCGAAGATCATCTATGAGCCCGGCACGCCCCGGGTGGTCCTCCACGTCTATTACGGCGACGCCGGGATAGCGACGATCAGCGGGATCGGACCCGATGTGACAGATGCGGAAGCGGTAAAGAAGTATTTTGTCAACACCAACTACATCGGCACTTACGTGACCGGAAGGCATGAAGAGGGCCAAAGCTATGATAAATGGAGCATCGTGATCGATGACACCGGCAATGTATTTCTTTATTATAATGGCGCGGACACCGGCGCCACGGTAAAGGCGTTCAACAGCGTCGCTTCCTCGGGAAAGCCCACAAGCATCGTGTTCAGCCTCGACGGCTGGTATACAGATGCAGCTAATAATACTCCACAGAACCTTACCGTTACACTTGATAACAACGGTTATTTCACTATATCCGGCACTATATATTGGGATAAGGATGGGACGAGAACGCCCTATACTTTCTCCAGCGATTGCCATTACTACAACGAGACCGTTCTGAAAACTTATTTCAAGGACTTTCAGGGCGACTACACCCTCCCCGACGGCTCGGGCTGGAAGCTGACCATAAACGACGACGGCAGCATGTCCATGTCCGGCACGGGCGCCGAAAACGCATTTATAGATTACATGACCATAGATGCGTCCGACCACAAGACGGTCAAGACGGTCAGATATATAAGTCCCGATTGGTACAAAAATGATCAAAAAACAAATTATCAGCCGCTGACGCTCACCTGGACAACGGCAGTAAACTCCCTTGCTCACAAGTCCTTCAAGTGCGGCAGCGCCACATTCTACAAGGCCGACAAGTCACCCTTGAAAGCCTTTACGGATAAGTGCTACTTTGCCGCCAGCGACGGCATATTCTCCTATGAGTATTTCAGCGGGGAAGAAGGCAGAAAATACGCCGGCACCTATTCCCTTTCCCCGGAATACGGGAATACCTACGGCGAAGACATAGAGGACATCGGCGACTGGTATATCGAGGTCACTGAGGCCGGCCATGTCTATCTCCATATGGGTGAAGACCAGGTGTACGAGGCCGTCATGACAGCCGGCGCCACCACAAGCGGCAAGCAAAGAGTCACCACGATGGCCGTAGCTCTGCCGGGGTGGTACACAACTACCAGCTACACCACGCCCGCCTACCTCACATTGACGTGGGGCTTTGACAACGTCAGCAAGTCAGCCGGCTATGGCAAAGGCGCGCTGTACTTTACGACGACGGAGATCGATAAGGCATACAAGCCGGATGCCGCCAAACAGAACCATATAATACCCGCTTTGCGTTTTGAGCGCAGTGATATCACCGAATTTGCGAAGAGAAAGCTTGCCCCCTATAAAGGCGATTATCTTGTAAGCGACGGAACGGATGAAAAGATCGTGATCGGTGAGGACGGGGCCGTTACGCTCCACACATATGACGGCGCGAAATTGACCCCTCTTTACTACACTTTCGATGATACAGACTGGCTGGAGGGCGACGATGACGGGTCGGCTGTGACCTCTGTCGTGTTTTCCAAGAAGGAATGGTTCAGCGCCGCAAAGCAGAAGGCCCCGAACGCAAAACGGGCAACGATCACCATGACGTGGGACCCGGCAAGCCTACAGTTTGCCGTCAGCGCTGACACTAACATCTACGCGCCGGAGAGCGACACAATTTCCCACGTTTACAACACATCGATCAGGTACAGCAAGCAGGAAGGCATCGCCGAGGGCGCGGCATACTTTGAACAGTTTGTCAAGGGCACGTACACCCTCAACGACGGCTCCGGCTGGAAGATCGAGGTCAAACAAGACGAAACAGATAACAAATGGAAGATTTACACCGATTTCGGCGCTGGGGATTATGTGGAGGTAAAAAATCCCGCTCCCCAGTTCGCGGAAAGCACAGACAAAGAGATCGGAAACGACGGCAAATACCTCTCCAGCATCACGGTCCCCGTGCCGGGCTGGTTCGCCGACGAGGCCTGCACACAGTCGGCTGTCGTCACGCTTAACTGGAAAGGCAATGTCAAAAATCCCATGGACGACCACCAGTTCAACGTGGAGTCTAAGCCGATATACCGCAAGGTTGATGGTGAGGTCGAGTGCAAGTATCTGGCCGGCACGTTTTACTCCGACTGGAACAGGACGCTGGGCGGAGATTTCCTCAAGGCCTACGCCGGCACATATCAGCCCACCGCGGCGGAGGGCAAGTGGTGGATCGACATAGGCGGCGACGGCACGGTCACGGTCACCTCCACCGATTCCCAGAATGAAGAGCATACTATCACAGACGTCGCCATGGATATTACCATCGACAAGAGCAAGAAGAACGATGCAAATCTCAATTACGGCGACGTCAAAGGCGTGACCGACATCAAGGTCGTCATCCCCCAGTGGCGCACTGTGAAGACAAATGATACCCTTGCCAACATCGCGCAATGCGGCGAGGTAACATTTTCATTCGTAGCAGCCGAGAATGGCTCTTCCTATTTCACGCCGAGCAACACGTACATATATGCCGACACCAATGGCGGAAGCCCCTGGGAAGTGGCGGCAAAAAGCAGTGCGCCTGGCTACAACAAGACCTTGCTCACCAAGCTCTATATAGAGGACCGGGCCTACACCGAGACGAACAGGGAAAGGGCAAGGGCATATTTCAAGGACTATGAGGGCACCTACTATATCGAAGACCCGACGTTGAATTACCAGCTCACCGTCACCGAGGACGGCGATATCTACTGGGGCGATCTCACTTCCGTCTCAAAACCCCTGGCCGCGGACGTGGCCTTCGACGGCATACGGGACGATAACGAAAACGGCAAGGTGGACAATGGCGAGAGTACGCCCATCCCCGGAACGATCAGCGTCTGGTTGAACGGATACACCAACGCGAAAGTCAGCACAAGCAACACCAAGCCCTATTATACCGACGGCACCCAGAGAGCCGATCTCACATGGAGCGAGACGGCTGGAGAAACGGAAAATCCGGATTCCGCGCACAAATTCAAGACCAGTGCGTCTGTAAAAGGGTTTAAAGTCGGCTCGACCAGCCAGACCACCTTTGCCGCGGACCAAGCCTATATCCGCAGCGACGGTGGAGCTGAAGACATTGCGGAGCCTGGCACCTACGAGACCACGGACGGAGAATTCAAGATCATTGTCGAAGAGGACGACGACGGCAAAATCACCTATAACTTCTATCGCCCTGATGTTAAGACCCCATACCCCCTCAAGCTTTTCGGCTCGAAGGACGCGCCCTACCTGCGCGGCAAGATCGGCAAGATGAAGAAGAACGATGTCTACCTCGTGGTCACAAAGATCCAGTCTCCGGGCTATGAGAACTTCCTCTTTGCCGCCTACGAGGTGACATACAACGATCTCAATGATCACCAGCAAACTTCGTCCAGCGCTCCCACCGTCACCCTCCCCGCGATGACCCGGTTTACAGATTATAGTGTGACGGGAGAAGACGAAGAAGGGCTTTTCATCGTCGCCGGACCCGGCGAGGATGCGACTAGCGGCACACCCTACAGCCGACTGTCCATGGCGCTCCACGACATACAAGACGGCGACACGATCTACCTGAAGGACGACGTCAAGATCGGCTTTGAGGCCAAGCTGCCGGATGGCGTCGGAAAGATAACCATCGACGGCCAGGGCCACACGATCAAGCGCGATACCCATGTCATCCCCTCCCTGGCGCGGGCCATGACCACCGATCCGGTCCTCCTGGACATCCTTCTGGACCCGGACGTCGCCCCGGAGATCAGCCTTTTGGCGCTGGGATCCGAGGGCGTGATGACCGTCGCGCTCGATGAGGAAGGGTCGGGCGGTCCGACAGAGACCTACGCCGGCGCGATCCTCCAGGTCGGCGAGGGCGACACCGTCACGCTGAAAAACGTGACCGTCGACGGCGAGGGCAAGTGGGAGTGGGACGAGAAAAAGCTCGAATATGATAAACAGCTGAACCAGGATTACGATATAAATGTCCTGGACGACCCGCAGGGCGGCCACCCCATAACCGTGGACCCAACTGGTGTCACCTCCACCGAGAGCCTTATCAAGGTCTACGCTGGCACCCTCATACTGGACGGCGTGACCCTGCAGAACTTCTTCGCGGGCGATGGATATAACGACGACCGGCATTTCATCGACTTCATGAGCAAAGAGGGCGGCAAGCTGGAAGTAAAATCGAAGACTGTTTTCCAGCATAACGCCTCCCGGTCCGGCGTCTGTATCGGCAACACGGACAAGGACGAGATTCTTCTGGGCGGCTGCACCACCATGCGGGACAACTACTGCTATGGCGGCAACGGCGGTCTTATCGTAGCCATGGAGGGCACCCAGGTCTATATGAGCACCGGCACCGAGATCATCAACAACGTGACGGCCGACACCAACGGCGTTTTCATCCAGCTTCATAAAAAGACCGATGGGGTCAAAGACGGTGATAACAAAGGCGACACCTACTCCAAGCTCCACATGAAAGGCGGCGAGATCGCCTACAACGTCGGCCTCCGCGGCGGCTCCTACGGCTGGGGCAATACGATCTATCTCTACAACGGCGGCTCCTTCACCATGGACGGCGGCTCGATACACGACAATATCGGCGCCGGCATCAGCAGCATCTACCAGCAGCCCTCTGCCGACGCGCTGAAGCTCAACGCCGGAAGCATCTACAACAACACCTGCAGTCTGACCGACGAGGGCACGGATTGGGCGCTGGATATCGCCTTGATGAACATCGGGGACGTGGGCAAGGACATGACCGTGACGCAAAACTTCGTCGTGGGCGCGGCGGCCATCCTGGGCGGCTACGCCAGCGGCGACGAATACCTGACCAACAACGGCGAGATCCATGGCAACATCTCTGTCTACTCCTATTTCAACAACGAGGGCAATGTCTCCACCGTCGTCAACAACAACCTCATCGACGGCAACATCCGCCTTGAGAACGGCTCGATGATCAAGAACGCCGAGACCGGCAAGATCACGGGCAACGTGACGGTGCGCGGCGCTCTGACCGAGAGCGCGGGCGAGAGCAGCTTCCACAACGAAGGGATCGTACGCGGAGCGGTAGAGCTGGCAGAAGGGGCGCACATGTACAACAGCGGCGAGGTGTACGGCGACGTGAAGGTCAAGTCCGGCGCCACCCTGGAGATGAACTGCAACGAAGAGGGCCATACCCACGGCGGGACCATCCACGGCAACGTGACGGTCTACCCCGACGGCGTGATCTACGCGGACGTTAAGCCCACCGAGATCGACGGTATCATCACCTTTGAGTATGAAAACGAGGAAGACAAGCAGCGTATGAAGGATGTTCTCGATACCTGCGGGGTGAGCTACACAGGTCTGATCTTCAAACAGCACAAGCATACCGTGTCTGAAAAGGACGGGAAGATACAGGGCGAGTGGGATGAAACCGTGGACGAACCGGACGACGATTACAAATGCACCGACCCGACGACCAAACAATATGCCTGCAAGACCTGCGGCAAGGTGGTGATAACGAAAGAGACGAAGCCTGCGGAACACGAATACTATTTGTACCGCATAGACGAGGCGACCTGCACCAAAGGGGAAATACATATTTATCGCTGCGAAAACTGCACCGCGTTCAACTCCGCCACCAAGGAACTGAAATTCCAGGTGGGCGACCCTCTCGGGCATGACTATGTGAAGAACACGGCCATCAGCTATCCCGCCACGGAATATGGCTCGGGACACGAATACTTTGTCTGCAGCAGGTGCGGCAAGGTGTTGGATATCGAGATCCCGCCCTTCGCCGCGGGGGCGCACACGCACACATTCCTGAATCCGGACGGCACGATCAATATGTCGGAAGGAGTTGAAACCCCCGCCACCTGTACAAAAGACGGCGAAATGACCTTCACCTGTGAAAACTGCAAAGCAACGATAACGATCGATATCCCCGCCAAGGGGCACCGATACCCCGATCCCACGAAGGCAGACCCCACAAGAGATTACGAACATTTTGAACACAAAGATTCGACCTGTTCGACCGCCGGATATGATAAGTATGCGCCCAAATGCACGGTTTGCGATACGGTTGACACAACGTACACGTACCAGGTCTATCTGCCCAAGCTCGAGCACGTCTGGACCGAGTGGGCAGACGTGGACGCCGGCCCGTATATCTGCACCGCGGAGCGCAAGCAGGAACGGCACTGCGAACTTTGCGGTACCACCGAGGAGCGCCTTGGCGGCGAGAAGAACCACATCTGGGACAGCACCGAAACCACCTGTACCGTCTGCGGATACATTACAAACGGGCACCACATAGTCTATATTACAAACGGCGGTGCCGCGCCCGATAGCCTGACCGATGCTGCGGAAAAGGCCCATACGCCCAAAGATGTGGTGAGCCTTTGGCAGCCCGCTGGCCAGAAAGACGAAGATGGCAAGGGCCTGAAGGACGGCAAATGGACCAAGCAGGACCCCGCTACCGGGCAGCAGGCCGTCTTCGCGGGCTGGAGCGGGAAAGACCTGGGCTCCGCGCCCCTGGAGACGAAGCCCGAAGAAGAGTTTATCTCCAGCGTGACGATCCCCGAAGATGAGAACGTCACCGTCTTTGCGGTGTGGGCCGCGGACAGGAACAAAAACGGCAGACCCGACTACAATGAGGGCACCGTTTCTATCAAATACGATATAAACGGCGGCGACGGGACCACGCCCGAACCCCTGACGAACGTCCTCCCCGGCGGGTCGTATCCCCTGGAAACCGCGCCGGGCCTTACGAAGGCGGGCAACTTGTTCGCGGGCTGGACTGCTGAGGTTACTCGTAAGGACACAGTGATCGAAAAAGGCACCAACCCGAAGGAAATAGAAGAGACTCTTGTGGCAAGTCCTTACACCGTCCCCGCGGATACAACGAACGACATCACACTTTACGCCGTGTACGCCAAGGATAGTGATAACAACGGCAAGCTCGACTACTGCGAAGACGCCCTGCACGTGGAATACTACATCAACGGCGGTCAAGTCCATGACGGATATACCGTGGTCACTGAGGGCAAGCAAGAGGGTATGTTCTACGTGTGCAACGACTATCACAAGCCCGGTGATGATGCCGCCCTTCTGTCGGTGGAAGCCGGCAGAACGATGATCTACCGTGACAAGGCCGTGCTGATCGGCTGGAGCGCAGGACCGCATGAAGCGCTGGTGACCAGCGAGGAAGAAATAAAGGGTGTGTTGATCACCAGGGTCAGCCTCACCGGCGCGGACGCAAACGCCAAGGTGTACGCCGTTTGGGCGACCGACGAAAACGAAAACCATGTTGCGGACTACAAGGAAGACACGCTCACGCACACCTACCACCGAAACGAGTACCTTTCCGATTACAGCGGGACGACGCTGGACGTGGAACAGGGACAACACTTGACCATAGAGATAGATGAGGACACAGGGAAACCCAAACAAGAGCCGGACCGGCAGATAGGTATCCTTCCCGGCATGGCCGTTGAGCTGTATGATGACCACTACTTTGGCTCCGCCGACCTTGTGGACGGCGATGGCAACATATTGGAAGATCATTATGTGCAGGTGGGCTGGAGCCAATACTCCCATGGTGCTTGCAGGTCGAAGACAGACTATGACAACTGGGTGATCGCGGGCGACGATGAGGGGTATACAGACTCGGTCGACGGCAAGTATTACCGCTATATTTACGATAGCCGCTACGAGAACGCTTACGCCCTCTGGGCCATTGACAACGACAAAAACGGCATAGCGGATTTCCGGGAAACGAGCTATACGATCACCCTTGACCTGAACGGAGGAACGGGCGGAGAAGATTTTCCGCACACGACCGTGCTTAACGATGGCGATACGTTCACCTTCCCCCCTGACCCCACAAGGGAAGGCTATACATTCAAGGGCTGGTCCACCGAGGGCGACGAAACGCTCTACAAGGCAAAAGACACAGTTACCGTTACCGATGACGTGACCTACACCGCGCAGTGGGATCCCACGGGCGGCAGCGGCGGCAGCGGCGGCGGCCCCGGCGGTGGCGGCATCGATCCCGACCCGTGGTACCCGCCCTATACCGAGGCTACCGCATCCCCCGCCCCCAGCAAGGACCCCAACGCGACGCCTGACCCGAACGCCACACCTGACCCCAACGCCACGCCTGACCCCAACGCGACGGCCAGCCCGGCGCCCACCCTTGGACCCGGCGTCACATCCGAGCCCTTCGGGACCCCTGACCCCAACGCCACGCCCGCGCCAGGGACCACCCCCGGTCCCCATGCCACGCCCGGCCCGGGCGTCACCTCCGAACCCTTCGTTCCGGGAGGCACCGGCGGCGGCACCGGCGGCGGTGGAGGCACAGGCGGCAGCGGCGGCGCAGGCGGACCCACGGCGCCCCTTACAGGGGACGACACCTCGGTCCTGCCCTGGCTGCTGATGCTGGTCGTGTCCGGCGCCTGCCTGGCGGCAGTCCTGAAAAAGAGAAGGACCTTCTGATACCATAGCCGACATCGATGGTATCAAATGATTGGAGAGCTATGATCAACTGCACCGCTTTTTCCGGAAAGCCGTGTCAAAAAATGGTGCAGTTGATCGAGTTCGCAAAACAGGCGCCTAAATGAAAACCTGCATTTTTGGTGCATTGAGCGCCTGTTTAGCAGCTGCGAAATGAGAAAAACTGGTGCAAATGATGAAAGACATCCCCGAATAACGGGGATGTCTTTCATTTGCTTGCACGGCATCATGTTCTCCAGTGCTGACGTGCATAGGTGGTGACCTAGCGGGGATTCGAACCCCGGACCCACTGCTTAAAAGGCAGTTGCTCTGCCTACTGAGCTACTAAGTCACGTATTTTATTAAAATGGCAGGGACGGCGGGATTCGAACCCACTATATCAGAGTCAAAGTCTGGTGTGTTACCTTTACACTACATCCCTATGGATGCCGCCATCCGTGATAAAGAAAAATAGGCT
>CANRNF010000016.1 GCA_947631865.1 uncultured Oscillospiraceae bacterium
TCGATCCTCGTCTCCCGGATCCGTTTGCCGAGCACCTGTAGGACCTCTTCATTGGATGATCGTGCTGTTAGCTTCATTCTGTGCGCTCCTTCAAGTCAGTGAGTATATAAAAGGTAAGACATTTCATTTTAAAACGCTTTTTAAAATATAATACGCTATGGATTACATTTTATATGGTTTGTGCCTGCGCGTCAAGTCCTTAATGAAACTGGCATCATATGACAATATGTGCGGCGTCAGTTTTTGTCAGCAACCGTCAAATGCGGTCAAAACGGGAGATAATTCCACGAGAAAGTTTTATAATTCCGGCTGGCAAAATGTAGGAAGGGATGGTTCGTTTGCAGGAGATCATGCAGCTGGTGACTGAGATCAGCGGTAGAAGGAACAAGGAGTGCTACTATGTGCTGTGCTGGGCTATAGAGGTGGTGAGGGATCGCCAGCCTGACGGGATGCAGATGAAAGAGGTGTGTGCCGTGATCAAAAAGAACGCTGGCATGACGCCTGGGGCGGCGGCAAAAGCGCTATCGAGGGCCGTGGATGACATATGGGACAATGGAAACCGCGAAAAACTCTGTGAGATATATGGCCGTCCGCTGTTGGAACGCCCGTCGCCGAAAGAGCTGATCAATGTGCTGGCGCAGCATCTCTGGAAAGAGTGAGCCCAGTGAGCGGGGTGGTATATCGAATAGTAATATGTGGTTTCACAGGAAAATATGGCATCCTGGCGCAGGACACCGAGAGCCAGGTATGTGCTATGGCAGCCCCATTTACCGATGATAAAGATAGTGTCGATCGTCTCATCACAGGGCTGGAGAGGGAGAAAGCCTCTCTGGAGGATTTTGAGAATGCGTTTCTGCGGGGAGACCTCACATAAAATTGCCGCCAGCCAATTATGGCAGGCGGCAAGGAAGATTCAGGATACAGGGCTCAGGGAGAGGATGGACTTGGCATGAGAACCGTTTTCCAGCGCCTGACAGTACATGGCCAGGACGGAGACCAGTTCTTTAGGCGTTGGCTGTTCCAGGACGGGGCGGCCGTATATCTGCTGTAGTTTGTCCCTGTTGCCGTAGACCCAGATGTCGGCGGTGACCCGGGAGAGTGCCTTGGATATGGCTTTGACAGACATACCGGTGCTGGTTTGGACCATAGCGCAGATCGTGTTCATCTTTGGTTCCGCCGGAAGGCAGTTTCGTGCGGCCTCAACAGCTCGGCAGAGAACATAGTAGCAGGACTTGTTGCGCCGGCCGCTCAGTTCAGTTACAGTGCGTTGGATCGTGTGTATGGGGGACCATCCTCTCTTGCTGGATTATTCTCGCGGGAACAGGGGAAAAAATCACTTCTTGGCAGTGGCATAGCCAGTGATGTATTCCCTAGTGCTGCTTCCACCGTCTTTTGCTGCGTAGCATTTCACGGCTGCGTAGTATTTCTCACCGGGCGTCACAGTGAATGTATATGAGTTGCCGTAGAGGACGCGATAGTGACCCAGCATGGATGCGGTATAGCTGGAGGAGAGGGAGCCTACCGGCTGTGTGCTGTTCCATTTGTAGACAACGATTGATGTTGCCCCAATGGAATCCATGGGGCTTGTTCCCGTGGTGCTAAAGTCTACAGTAACCGTGCCCTTACTGTAACTACCGATAGAAGCATAGTACCCAGCAATATAGGCATCCGACTGGGGTTGCGTAGGGGCGGGAGCGGAAGCCGTCGCCGCCGCAGCTGGGATGGAAAACACGGTCATTAGTACCAGGATCAGGACTGTGACATGGATAAAACGTTTATTCATTTTGCACCTCCATATAGAGTGAATCAATTGTTTTGATTAAATCGTCTCTGTTCTCATAGCCATAGAGAAAACACTCAAAATTCTTCCTCCACCAGACAGCACCATAACTGTCCATGTTAGTCAGAATACTATGGTCTATGCCGCCGGCAGTGTAGACATCAGGAGAATCTTCATCGATAGAATATGAGTACGCATTACTATTTGAGTATGATGAGAGTTGTAATATGATCCACTGCTGATCTGCATTGCCGAAACTGAACGCGTATGAGGACGTTGAGGCCGTCGTAGTGGATTCGCGGGTAAGCATCTCATACCCCTCCGGCATCCATAGCGGGATCATGTGCGCCGGTGCATCGATGGAATCCAGAGCCTCAGCTATCTCATCATAGTACGCAGGCTTGGGCAGGGCGGTCGCCTGCGCTGGCGTCGTTTCGCGGGCCTGCCGTGCCCACAGTTCCTCTGTGTTCCATGTGTGGAACCAGCCGATCTTAGCCGCGGTAAAAGCCGTAGCGGATATCAGAAGTGTTACGGCTGCAGCGATAAGAGAGAGCCGCAGCAAGCGGCGTTCTGCTTTTGGCCTGACAGAAGAGGCACTGACCGGCTCAACGGGATCGGACAGTATCTCCTCATATAATGTCTTTTTGCCGGCGTTGGGCAGGTAGGACCGTTCAAACTCTTTCCAGGCAGCATCTGTGACTGGGGTGTGCTCCCGAGATGCTATCACCCCGGCTATGTATAGGGTCGCGTCGATATCTAGGCTGGCATCCGCCTCCTTTTTAAGTGCATCGTTTCTGAGGAGCTCCCGCAGTTCATCTGTGGTCATAGAGTCAAACTGGTAGAGATCCTGACGGCGTTGCTGTTCTGAACCTTGCATCTTAACCCTCCTATAGCGTATATGTCGAAAAGCGGCGTTTAGGGGACAGTGGATCAGTCTTTTTTGAGTTTTTCTTTCAGCCGCTTATGAGAGCGCTGGAGACGCTTTTTGGCGGCCTCCCGGGAGATCCCCATGGAATCGGCGACATCCTGGACAGACATATGATGAAGCAGAAAGCTTTTGAGCATGCGCCAGTCCTCTTTACCCAAAAGGTCTTCACAGATGACGTCAAGTTCCAACTCACCCAAGCGCAGAGAGCCATCGGCAAGCGGAACCTCCTGATAATAAAGAAGCAGGGCGCTCAGCTTAGCCCTGCCTCGGATCATATTATTAATGGTGTATTTCAAGGTCTGCATCAGCCAGCCGGGAGGATTCGGGTGACTGAGCAAGACCTCCGGTTTCGTGCAAGCGATAAGAAAAGTGTCCTGCACCGCTTCCTTGGCAAGGCTCTCGTCATGGAGAAGTGACCGGGCGTAAGCCAGGAGCTTTGGGTACTCCTGCAGATAAAGCGTGTGAATGCCCTGCCGCTGTTCCTCTGTCTCTATCATTGGAGCACTTCCTCTCTGTGCTCCTTTTCCTGACGCTCCTTCTCGGCGAGCATGAAACGGATCATGTTCTCAACTGAGGTGAGGAAGCTGTCCGGCTGATATTTCAGAATGGCAAGAATGTTGAGAATGTGTGCGTCGCAATCACTGCCATAGAGGATGCCATCGGCGCTGACGCGGAGTACATTGATGATCCTGTATAGGTTGTATACACCCATACCCTTGTGCCCGAGTTCTACGTTTGTGTAGAAGGAAGTACTGATGCCCGCCTTCTCAGCAAGCTGTTCCTGGGTCATGTGAGCGTTGATCCGCGCTTGATACAGGTTGCTGCCAATGTTCTCTTGTAATTCGCTTTTGTTCATATAATCATCCCTCCCTAAGGGATGATTATATTTTTCGCGGGAAAGAGTTTAAATAAGCTAAAGAGCAATTCGATATTTCCTTGAGAAATATAGGGGCAGCGGTTTTAGAATAATAAGATGAAGGCAGCCAGGTTATACTGGCCGCCAATGCCTTGAACAGATCAGAGGAATAATCCCTCCAAAAAGGCACTTCATCCGAAGTGCCATTTGCTTATGTGATTATTCCGTGGGGAAATTCGGCAGTTCCTCCAGGAGCTTCATCACCAAATGTTGTCGGAGGTCGGAATCAACAAACTGCCGTGTGGTCCCGTCCTGGTTGTGGACTTCGACAGTCGCATAAGAATCAATGACATCAGCGTAATGTGACAGCAGTGATTCAACTGCCTGCTGATTGCCCGAGATGGCGTCCCGGATGGTCTTATCATCAGGAAAATCTTTTTCTTCACTCATTCTGTTAAACAGCTCCCGCTAATGTGGTTGTGTCTAAGGCCCTCCTCAGAATGGTAAAATGGTAGATATCAAAATGAGGAGGTACCCCAACATGAAAAGGAAGTTGAAATGCTATGAAATCGAATCATTTGCGGCTTATCTGCGGAGGGAAGAACGAAGCGAGGGGACTGTAAGTGCATATTTGGCAAATGTCCATTCCTTTGCAAAATGGCTGGGGGATGGTCATGTCACAAAGGAGGCGGTGGTTGCCTGGAAGGATGAACTGGCCCAGCATTATGCTCCGGCCACGGTGAACGTGAAGCTGGCGGCTGTGAATGCTTTCTTTAAGTTCTGCGGCCGGCAGGACTGCTGCGTCAAGGCCCTGCGGCTCCAGCGCCGGGCCTTCCGGGACCCGGGGAGGGACCTGACAAAAACGGAATATGAAAAGCTGGTGGCGGCGGCGAGAGACAGCGGGCGGCCCCGTCTAGCGCTGCTCATGGAGACCATCTGTGGCACGGGCATCCGTGTGTCGGAGGTGCAGTACATAACGGTAGAAGCTGCCCAAATGGGACGGGCGGAGATTGCACTGAAGGGGAAGATACGGACCATCATGCTGCCGGGAAAGCTATGCCGGAAACTCCTAAAGTTCGCCAGGAAAAATAGGATTGCTTCCGGCGAGATATTTCTCACCAGAAGCGGAAAAAGCCTGAGCCGGCGGCAGATATGGTCGGAGATGAAGGCGGTATGCAAGATGGCAGGCGTGGAGCCGTCCAAGGTGTTTCCCCACAACCTGCGGCACCTGTTCGCCACCACATTCTACCGGGCCTGCCATGATATCGTGAAGCTGGCGGACGTGCTGGGGCACTCCAGCATCAACACGACGCGCATCTACCTCATCACCACCGGCGCGGAGCATGCCAAGACGCTGGAGCGGTTGGGTTTGGTCAGTTAGCGGAATAACAACAGAATTGCACTATCGTTTCCCATAACAGAGGTTTGACCCTTCCAAAATGAAAAGCCCATCCTGCATGTGGACCATACAGGATGGGAGAATGAGAAGCCACGGGCACAGGAAAGCAGGCCGTTGAAGGATGTCGTTTCAACGGCCTTGATGCGTATGCCAATATTGCTTGATTTGGATGTTTTTTACTGCCGCATACAGAGCATACCACTTGATTAATGCGAAGGGATGTGGTATTATTCTCTCAATTGTTAGCTGGGATCGTTGTATGTAAGTGCAATTCTGACCTATCCCTCTGCCGGCGGAGAAAGGAGACCCGAGAAGATGTGGACTGTGGGCGCGGATATCACCCGGGAGGAGTATCTGCATCTTCTGGACACGGCGAAACTGCTGGACCGGGAACAGGCCTATCTGCTGGTGAAGGTGATGGCTACCACCGGCGTGTCTGTCCTGGGCCTGCCGAGGCTGACAGTGGAAGCCGTCCAAGACGGAGAACTGAAAGTAGAACATGACGTCGTGCCGCTGGCAGCCGGCCTGCGGGATGAGCTCACGGCCTATGCGGAGTGGAAGAATATCCAAACAGGGCCGGTGTTCTCCTCTAGCAGCGGGAAGCCTTACAACTCGACACAGGTATCCAGATTCCTGTATGACCTGTGCCGCTCGGCGGGACTGGAGGAAGAAAAGTGCCGTCCAAGCGCGCTGAGGAAACTGTATCGGACCACGAAGGTGAAGATAGAGGCCAGGGCTGCCGACATGGTGGAACAGATCATGAACCAGCAGGCAGATGCCGAGCGTCTCCCTGTTTTGCCAAAGGTTCATGAAAAAACGTTTCCGGCGCAAAAGACTGCCGGAACGGAAGGTAAGCCGGAAGAGAGCGGCGTTCCATGGTCTGCGCCCGATGACCCCGGCGTTCTGATGACCCACGAGGATATTGATGGGTACATGATCATCCTGCGCGCCAAAGGGCGCACAGCGGCTACCCGTCAGTACGGAAGCATCCTGAGGCAGCTCTACAATGACCTGCCGGAGGACAAATGCATCCGCAGGGGGACCCTGGCCCGATGGGTCGAATTGCTGCAGGAAAAAGGCTATGCACCCAACACGATCAACAGTTTCGCCATCGTGGCGAATGGGTTTCTGGACTATATCGGCCATCGGGAGTATCAGCTTTCGGACCTGCCAAAGCAGGAGAAGAATCCTCAGCCGGAGCTGACCCGGAGTGAGTACCTGCAGCTGCTGCAGGCGGCGAAGCGGCTGGACAGGGAGCGGGAGTACCTGATGGTGAAGTTATTTGCCTCATGCGACCTGCCGGTGCAGCAGCTTGGGAAGGTAACGGTGGAGGCAGCCCGTGCCGGCAGTCTGACAGTGGAATCCAGCGGCACACGAAGCGTACTGCATTTGCCTGGATGCCTGTGTCGGGAGCTTTTGTCATACGCGGAGCGGGAGGGCGTCGGCACCGGACCAATCTTTCTGTCTAACCGGGACAAGGCTATGTGCCGCGCCAGCGTTGTGAAGTCCATCACAAGACTGAGCGAGGAGGCGGGAGTGCCCAGCGTGAAGGGAAACCCCGCATGTCTGCGCCGGCTGTTTCGTAGCACACAGGCGGCGGTGGAGGCCAGCTTTGCGGTCTTTGTGGAGCAGGCAATGGACAGGCAGGCGGAGCAGGAGCAGCTCATAGCAGGCTGGGAGGTATAAGGATGCAGGAGATACCGCGTAGTCAAAAACTGATACAGCGTCATCCAGTTAGACAGGCCCCCGAGGAGCCCGCGTTTATCCCGGAACCGGCGCCGAAGGAACTCACCCGGGACCAGTACATCGAGCTTTTGAAGATGGCGAGGAAGATGCGCAAGGTGCTGGCATATCTCGCTATGCGGGCCTTCGTCAGCACGGGCATTCAGCAGCAGGAGCTTCTGGTACTGACGGTGGAGGAGGTCAAGACCGGCGAGATCCGGACGGAGGATAGGACCATCCGTCTGCCGGACAGCCTGCGGGAGGAGCTTTTGGCCTACGCCCGGCGCAATGGCGTCTCCAGCGGAGCGATATTTGTAAACAAGACCGGTGTGCCCACGAGTGTGATAACGGTCCGGGAACAGATTAGGGATGTGAGCCGGGCTGCAGGTATTGACGACAGCGCGACAAGCGCACGGGCGCTGCAGAACCTGTACAAGACCACCCGGGCGGAATTGATGGCCGAGACTGTGCAGCGGCTCATGAAGGAACTGCTGGACGAAGAGCAGGCGGAACACGGGTGGGAGAATTGAGTGAAGGTCGTCGTCAACGCATTGCAGTATAAGCCGAACAACTCGGGGATCGGGGTGATGATCCGGGAGCTGTTCGGGCCATATACGCATATCACGGCGCGCAAGTGCCAAGTGGTGCTTTCCAAGGATTCGCCGGCGTTCCCGGCAAAGGAGGGCACGGAGCTCATCCGCTCCCCCTGGGACAACGGCCAGGGCCTGCGGCGGATGTTCTTTCAGAGCTTTCAGATGGGCCGGTGGTACTGCCATGACGCGGTGCTATTGACCACGGACTCCAAGACGCCGTTTTTCCTGCCGAAGAGCTGCGTACTTGTCCCGCTGGTGACGGATCTGGCAGTATACCGGCTGCCGGAGGCATATCAGCGGTCACGGGTGCTGTGGTGGCGGCTGCAATACAGGTATATACGCCGGCGGGCGGACTCTTACCTCGCCATCTCTGAGTTTACGAAACGGGAGATGACGGAGATACTGGGCATCCCTGCGGAGCGCATCCACGTTGTCCCCTGCGCTTGCTCGGAGGAGATGCGGCGGGTGGAAGATCCGACGACGCTTGCCGCGGTGCGGGAGAAGTACCATCTCCCGGAGCGGTACGTGCTGTTCGTAGGGAACAGCAACCCGCGAAAGAATCTGAGACGGATGATACAGGCCTTCGACCGGATGAAGGAACGGACGGGCCTTGTCCATCAGCTCATCATCGCGGGGGAGCAGGGCTGGCGTTTCGACAGGGAAAAGGCCGTGGAGGGCGTGAAGCACCGGGAGGACGTGCGGTTCATCGGGTTCGTACCGGATGAGGACATGCCGGCGCTGTATTCCGGCGCTGAACTGCTTGTATTCACCACGCTGTATGAAGGTTTCGGTGTGCCGGTATTGGAGGCACAGCGGTGCGGAGTGCCGGTGGTGACCAGCAGCGTATCCGCCCTGCCGGAGACGGCGGGAGACGGGGCCGTCTACGCTGAGCCCTATGACGTGGAGAGCATAGCGGGGGCCATGCGGTCCGTGCTGGAGGACAAAGCCCTGGCCGCGGAGCTTGTACGCAAGGGCTATGCCAACGCTAAACGTTTTTCCTGGCAGGCGTCGGCGGAGAAACTGAACGAAGTGATAGAGAGGCAGATCGTGTAGATGCGGGTAGCGCTGGAATTGCAGCCCTGCTGCGGGCCGCGCACGGGGATAGGGAACTATACATATGAGCTCGCCCGCCGTCTGGCGTCAGGCCCTGAAATCACTTATCAGGGGAATGTCTTCAACTACCGGGGACGGGTCGATACCGCAGACGCGCTGGCGGGGGTCGACATGGACATTCGGGAAAACCGCTCCATGCAGTACGGCGTGTACCGGCGGATATGGAGGTTTGTTCCCCTTCGCTATGAGAGTCTGTTTCCTCCGGCAGACGTGACGCACTTTTTTAACTACATCGTGCCGCCCCGGATAGATGGGACCGTCGTCACGACGATTCACGACATGACCTATCTGCGCTATCCGGAGACGGTGAACAGGTCGAATCTGCGCCGCATCCGGGAGGGCATCGCCTACAGCGTGGAGAGGAGCAGCCTGATCGTCACCAGTTCCCAATTCTCCAAAGGGGAGATCGTGGAGCTTTTGAAGGTACCGGCGGAGCGCATAGCTGTTGTTCCGGCTGCTGCGTCCGTTAACGATGAGTGGATGAAGGAGACTCCCGTCACAGGGCCATATATCCTCTATGTGGGAGCCATCGAGCCACGGAAGAATCTTCAAAGGCTTTTGAAGGCGTTTGAACTGTTGAAGCGCGAGGCGGGGGTACCCCACAAGCTGGTGCTGGCAGGCGGCCGGGGCTGGAAATGCGAGGATATATACCGGACGGCGGAAAGCATATATGGTTCGCAGGACGTGCTCTTTCGGGGCCATGTCCCGGAGGCGGAGAAAAATGCTTTGTACGCCAGCGCGGCGGCGTTCGTATTCCCATCGCTGTATGAGGGCTTCGGGATACCACCGCTGGAGGCCATGCACTGGGGGACACCGGTGGTGTGCTCCAATGCCGCGTCTTTGCCGGAGGTAGCGGGCAACGCGGCCTGCTATGTGGACCCGCTGTCCGTGGAGAGCATCGCGGAGGGGATATGGCGGGTGCTCAGCGATGAGGACTATGCGGAAAAACTGCGGGAACAGGGAAGGAAACGGACGCGGTGCTTTTCATGGGACCGGTCCGCGGAGCTGCTGCACGGCATTTATTGCTCTTTTTTACGATGAAGCGGACCCCGGGGAGGTCAGTCTGATGAGAGTCATACAGGTGTTGAGCAGCTTGGGCTACGGGGACGCGATAGGGTATCACGCAGTCGCCATGAAACACATCCTGCAAAAAGCCGGCTATTCCACGCAGATATACGCCCAGAGCATAGACGACCGTTATCCGCGTGATACGGCGAAACTTTTGTTTTGCATGGGGAGACTGCGGAAGGATGATGTGCTGATCTATCATCTGTCGGACGGATCGCCTTTAAATATGCGGCTGAAAAAATGGAAGTGCCGCAAGATATTGATGTACCACAACATTACGCCGCCGCACTTCTTCACACCATATGACGCACAGCTCGCTGCGGCGACCAAAAATGGACTGGACCAAGTGAGACAGCTTTCCGGCGATGTGGAGCGCTGCGTGGTTTTTTCGGAGTTCAGCAAACGCGACCTTGTCTCCATGGGCTACAGCGAAGACAGGATATGGATTATGCCTTCCTGCCTGATCCCCTTTGAGGACTATGCCGCGCCGCCGGATCAGGACACGCTTCGGCAGTATAGCGATGGATGGACAAATATCCTCTTTGTTGGGCGGCTGGCGCCAAACAAAAAACAAGAGGACGTGATTCGCGCCTTTGCCTATTACAAGAGATTCATCGACAAACGCTCGCGCTTGATCCTGGCCGGAGCGTCGTCTGTCGCTGATTATACAGAGGCACTCCGGGTGTATATGGAAGAACTGGGTGTCTCCGACGTGATATTTCCGGGACACATCAGCATTGCGCAGCTTATCGCGTTATACAGAAGAGCCGACGTTTTCCTGTGTATGAGCGAGCATGAGGGGTTTTGTGTGCCGCTTGTGGAGGCTATGCACTTTGATGTGCCGATCATTGCGTACCGAGCGCCGGCCGTGCCGGAAACTCTTGGCGGGAGCGGCGTCCTGCTGGATGAGAAGGACCCGCGCCTGATCAGCGCCTGGATCAAACGCCTGACTACTGATGCTGTCGTGCGGGAACGGGTGCTTGCGGGACAGGGGATGAGACTGAACGACTTCCAGCCGCAGAATGTGGAGAAGGCGCTGGTGGCATATATGAAGGAGATCGCATAGGGGACGGCAGTGAACGAGATAACTTCTGATGTCAATAAGATCACGGGAGAGCTGAAAGCTGAGATCACAGCAAAAGATGACCTTGAGACCATTCCTTCCTTCGAGCAGGTGATCTTTGGCGACCCTGCCAGCACTGCTGCGGAGCTTGCTTCCCTGCGGAGAGAGATCAATTCGCTCCGGGAGAGGGAGATTCACTTTTTCCGGGAGATCGATTCGCACCATAAAGTCCTTACGCCGGCCATTATATTCATCAAACGAGTGATCCGTAAGCTGGGGAGATTCATGATCGAACCCATCGTAAACGAGATCAACAATTACCACATACACGTCATTCGCGCGCTGGACCACACGTTGAACTTGCTGGATCAGATAAGCGCCCATGCCGGTATGACTGAGCCAAAAGCGCAGGGACCTGAGAGGCAGGAAGAAAAGGAAAGAGACACATGATCATCACACAGACGCCGTTTCGTATGTCGTTTTTTGGCGGCGGGACGGACGTGGAGGAGTTTTTCAGAGAATACGGAGGGGCGGTCATCTCCACGACCTTCGATAAGTATTGCTACGTGACAGTGCGGCATCTGCCGCCGTTTTTCGAGTATTCCACGGACATCACCTACTCAAAGTCGGAGCGGGTGAGGGCGGTGGAGGATATAGAGCATCCGGCGATCCGCAACGCCATGCAGATGCTGGACATGCACGAGCTGCGGCTTACATACGACGCGGACCTGCCGGCCCGGTCCGGGCTGGGTACCAGCAGCTCCTTCGCGGTGGGGATGCTGAACGCGTTCTACGCGCTGAAAGGGAAGTACGCGGGCAAGAAAAAGCTGGCGGATGACGCCATCTATTTGGAGCGGACGCTGTGCGGAGAGGCCGGGGGCTGGCAGGACCAGATCGCGGCGGCGTACGGCGGGCTGAACCGGATCGAGTTCCGGGAGGACGGATATGAGGTGCTGCCCATCGTGATCTCTCCGGAGCGAAAGCGGCTGCTCAACGAAAACCTCATGCTGTTCTTCACGGGCTTTACCCGGTTCTCCTCGGACATCCAGAAGGCGAACGGCGGGGCGAAGGGAGATAAGATCGCGAAGCTGAAGGATATGTACGCGCTGGTGGACGAGGCGGAAAAGGTGCTCACCAACAAGTACGCCGATATGGACGACTTCGGCAGGCTGCTGCATCAGACTTGGGAGCTTAAGCGGGGAACAGGGAAAGCGGTATCCACCGGGGAGGTGGACATGCTCTATGAAAGGGGCATGAAAGCCGGAGCGCTGGGAGGCAAGCTGCTGGGCGCCGGAGGCGGTGGATTTCTGCTGTTCTATGTGCAGCCGGAGCGACAGGCGGCTGTCATGGAGGCTATGAGAGATCTTCTGTATATCCCGTTCCAGTTCGAGACCGGGGGCAGCCAGGTGGTCCACTACGCGCCGGAGGAATACGTGAGGCGGGAGCGGGTCGCGGGATGAAGACGGTGATCATGGCCGGAGGCATGGGCACGCGCATCGCGGAGATAGCCCGGGACATCCCTAAGCCCATGCTGCCGGTGGCGGGCATGCCGGTGCTGGAGCATGAGATAAACTGCCTGCGGGACCAGGGTTTCCGGGACATCATCCTCACGGTGGGGCACCTGGGCCAGGTGATCGTGGACTACTTTGGGGACGGCCACGGCATATCCCCGGCTACGGGAGAGCCCTTTGGGGTGAGCATTGAATACTACTTCGAGCGGGAACCTCTGGGCAACGCGGGAGCGCTGCTGCGGCTGCGGGACAAGCTCACGGAGGACTTCTTTCTTCTCAACGGGGACGCCATGTTCTGCGTCGACTTTGAGCGGATGGCGGCGTTTCACCGGGGACACGGGGGTCTGGCGACGCTGCTGACCCATCCCAACGACCACCCCTATGACAGCGGCCTCATCGTTACGGATGGGGACAGGCGGGTCACGGGGTGGCTGACGAAGGAGGACCCGCGTCCGACTTGGTACAAGAACCGGGTGAACGCCGGCGTCCATATCCTGTCGCCGAAGCTGCTGGAACGGGACTTTGATACGGTTAAAGTGGACCTGGACCGGCAGATATTGAAGCTGCTGGCGGGGACGGGGGCCATGTATGCCTATGACAGCCCGGAGTACGTGAAGGACATGGGCACGCCGGAGCGGTACGGCCAGGTGTGCCGGGATTTTGACAGCGGCCTCATAGAGGGGAAGAGCCTGCGGAACCGCCAGAAAGCGGTGTTCCTGGACCGGGACGGGACGCTGAACAAGTATGTGGGCTTTCTGCGGGACATAGACGAGCTTGAGCTGCTGCCGGGCGTATCGGAGGCGGTGCGGGCCATCGACCGGAGCGGATATCTGGCGGTGGTGGCGACGAACCAGCCGGTGATCGCCCGGGGCGAGGTGACGGTGCCGCAGCTGGAAGAGATACACGCGAAACTGGAGACGCTGCTGGGCGCGGAGGGCGCCTATCTGGACGGCATCTACTACTGCCCCCACCATCCACACAAGGGGTATGAGGGAGAGGTCCCGGAGCTGAAGATAGAGTGCGATTGCCGGAAGCCGAAGCCGGGGCTGTTGCTGCGGGCGGCGGAAGAGCTGAACATAGACCTCGCCCGGTCCTGGATGGTGGGCGACGGCGAAGCGGATATGTTGGCCGGGAAGGCGGCGGGGTGCCGCACGGCGCTCATAGGCGAAGGGAACTTCGGTCAGGATGTGTCCGTGGGGAGCCTGCTGGAATTTACGAAGGGATATTTGAAGTGATATGAGGGCATTGGATGGGCTGCTTACGCGGCATCCGGAGCTGAAGCCGATACAAGAGGATATCGTGGCGGCGTACCGGCTGATAGAGGAGGCCTATAGCCGGGGCGGGAAGCTGCTGATCGCAGGCAACGGCGGGTCGGCGGCGGACGCGGAGCACATCGCCGGGGAGCTGATGAAGCGGTTTCGAAGCCCCCGGCCGGTGAGCCCAACCTTTGCGGAAAAGCTCATATCTGTGGATGCGGAACGGGGCGCGAAGCTGGCGAAGAACCTGGAGCGGAGCCTGACGGCGATACCGCTGGTGGCCCATGAGGCGCTGACGACGGCGTACATAAACGACGTGGACGGGCTGGGGGTATTTGCCCAGCAGCTCTTCGGCTACGGCCGGGCGGGAGATGTATTTCTGGGCATCTCCACCTCGGGAAACAGCGAGAACATCCTGAACGCGGCGGTGGCGGCGAAGGCGATGGACATTCGTATCGTTGGTCTTACAGGCGCGTCCGGCGGAAAGCTGGCGGAGCTGGCGGACGTGACGGTATGCGCACCGGCGGAGGAGACATATCTCATCCAGGAGCTGCACCTGCCCATCTACCACTGCTGGTGCATGATGCTGGAAGAGCGTTTTTTCGGGGAGGGTGAGCCGGCATGAAGGTGGCATTGGTGGGAAGTACGGGCTATATCGCCGGGTTCCTCCTGAAGAAGTTTGAGAGCGAGGGCTGGCAGACCCTGCCCATAGGGAGAAGGGAACCGGCGGAGGCAACCCTGCATCTGGAAGAGGCAGAGCGTTTCGACTACGGGACATTGGATGGCGTGGACGCGGTGGTGTTCACGGCGGCGGTGTCCGGCCCGGACAAGTGTGCCAACGAGTTCGAGGCGTGCTGGAAAATCAACGTAGAGGGGACCAGGCGCTTTATCCAAGAGGCCATGGCGCGGGGGTGCCGGGTGCTGTTTTTCTCCAGCGACGCGGTGTTCGGGGACGTGCCGGGCGTGGTGTATACGGAGGATTCCGAGACCCTGGCTGCCACGCCCTACGGCCGGATGAAGAAAGCCGTGGAGGACGCGTTCCGGGGCCAGCCGCTGTTTAAAGCCATCCGCCTGCCCTATGTGGTGTCGGCAAAAGACCGGTTCGTGTCCGGCTGTCTGGCGGCCATGGAAAGCGGGGAGGAAACGGAGGCATTTCACCCCTTTTACCGCAGCTGCGTGGTGGTGAGCGACGTGGCGGACGCGGTGGCATGGCTGCTGAAGAACTGGGAGACATACGATCCCACAGTGCTGAACGTGGCGGGACGGGAACTGGTGAGCCGGGTGCGTATCGCGGACGAGCTGAACCGCGTCTTTGACGGAAGACTGAAGTATCGGATCGTGGACCCCGGGGCGGCCTTTTTCCAAAACCGACCCCGGATAACGGAGATGCGAAGTTTGTATTTGGAGAAGCTGGGTATCGTGAGCGATGCGGGCTTCAGTGAAAAAATAAGGAGAGAGCTGACATGAGCAAAAAAGCGTTGATCACCGGCGTGACGGGTATGGTGGGGTCCCATCTTGCGGACTTCCTGCTGGCCAATACGGATTGGGACATATACGGCGTATGCCGGTGGCGCAGTTCCCTGGATAACGTGGAGCACCTGCTGGAACGGGTGAACGAAAAGGACCGGGTCTTTTTCGAGTATGCGGACCTGAACGACCAGATATCCCTGATGACGGTGATAGAGAAGGTGCGGCCGGACTATGTGTTCCACCTGGCGGCCCAGAGCTATCCCCTGACCAGCTTTACCGCTCCCATAGATACGCTGAACACGAATATCCTCGGCACCTGCCGGCTGCTGGAGGCCATCCGCCATGCCATGGAGGCGGACAGCGGCTATAAGCCGGTGGTGCATGTGTGCGCGTCCTCGGAGGTGTTCGGGAAGATACCGGCGGAGAAGAAGCCGGAGACAGGCATCCACGAGGAGTGCCCCTTCCATCCGGCCAGCCCCTACGCCATCTCCAAGGTGGGTACGGACCTGCTGGGCCGGTACTACGCCGAGGCCTACGGCATGACGGTGATGACCACCCGGATGTTCACCCACACGGGCCCCCGGCGGGGCGACGTGTTTCACGAGAGCACCTTTGCCAAGCAGATCGCCATGATCGAGGCGGGGCTCATCGAGCCGGTGGTGAAGGTGGGCAACCTCAAGAGCCTGCGGACCTACGCGGACGTGCGCGACGCGGTGCGGGCCTATTACATGCTGGTGACGGTGGACCCGGTACCGGGAGAGTACTACAACATCGGCGGCAGTTATACCTGCGAGGTGGGGGACACGCTGCACACGCTGATCTCCTACTCGCCCATGAAGGACCAGATCCGTGTGGAGACGGACCCGGAGCGGCTGCGTCCAATCGACGCGGACCTGCAGGTGCCGGACTGCCGGAAGTTCAAGGCCCACACCGGCTGGGAGCCGCAGATACCCTTTGAGACGACCATGCACGATCTGCTGGACTACTGGCGGGAGAAGATAAAGACCGGGGCCATGTTCCTGACGCGGTAAAGGGCGATTTCATAGGTGGGGACGACGCATGATACAGAAGCTGAAGCGGAACCAGTTCCTGTTTTCGGAACTGGTGAAGCGGGACTTCACAAAGAAATACAAGAGAACGATCCTGGGCATGGCCTGGAGCATCCTGGCGCCGCTGATGAACCTTCTCATCATGTGGCTGGTGTTCAACAACTTCTTCGGCAACAATGTGGACCACTATGTGGTCTACCTGTTCGCCGGCCAGCTTGTGTTCTCCTACTTTACGGACGCCACAAACCTGGGCATGAGTTCTTTGGTGGGCAACTCAGGCATCTTCACGAAGATCAATATCCCCAAGTATCTGTTCCTGTTTTCCCAGAACGTGTCGTCCCTCATCAACTTTGGGCTGACGCTGCTGATTTTCTTTGCCTTTGTGGCCATTGACGGCATCCCTTTCACATGGAAATTCCTTCTGTTGGTGTACCCGATAGGATGCCTCATCGTGTTCAACCTGGGCGTGGGGCTCATCCTCTCGGCGCTGTTCGTGTTCTTCCGGGACATGCAGTATTTGTGGGGCATTCTGACCCAGCTCATCATGTGGATGAGCGCGATCTTTTACACCATCGACGGCTACAGTCAAACGGTGCAGTATCTGTTCCTGCTCAATCCTCTGTATTTATACATTCGCTATTTCAGAAAGATCGTTATAGACAGCGTGATACCGACGCCGCAGTTCCATCTGCTGGGGCTTGCCTACGCGCTGGTCGCCTTCGGCGTCGGGGCATGGATGTATAAAAAGTACAACCATCGTTTCCTGTACTATGTGTGAGGCGGCGCCTGAAAAGATCAAAATCATCAACATCCCAAGGATAACGAAGAGTGCCGGATCCGAAAACCGGGAGGAGATCAATGGAACCAATATACGGTGGTTACCGGTGGAATAAAAAAACAAAAGAGCATCTGGAGGATTCTGTTTTTCTGGAGCAGTACGGATACAAGGTGTATTCCCAGAACGATGAGGACGGGATCCTTCAGGAAATATTCGACCGGATCGGAACGACCGATAAGCGTTTTATTGAATTTGGCGTGGAGAACGGGCTGGAGTGCAACAGCCATTACCTGCTGTTCAAGGGCTGGACGGGCCTCTGGATCGAGGGCTACCGGCCGTATTATGAGCAGATCCAGGAGAAGTTTTCCAGCGTGATCTCTACCGGCGCGCTCAAGACGGACTGCGCGTTCATCACGAAGGACAACATCAACCGGCTCTTTGTGAGAAACGGCTTCCAGGGCGACATCGACCTTCTGAGCATCGACGTGGACGGCAACGACTATTACGTATGGGAGGCCGTCACGGCCGTCCGGCCGCGGGTGGTGTGCATCGAGTATAACGGCAAGTTCCCGCCGGACTGCCAGTGGGTCATGCCATATTTCGCCGCCCATCTGTGGCAGGGGAACGACAACCAGGGCGCGTCGTTGAAGTCGCTGGAGCTTTTGGGCAGGGCCAGGGGCTATCAGCTGGTGGGGACCAATATAACCGGCGTGAACGCGTTTTTTGTGCGGGAGGAGCTGGCGGAGGATAAATTCCCGTTCCCGGCAACTGCTGAGAATCTTTACAATCCTCAATGCTGCGTACTTCCGTCCCATGTAACAGGTCATCATGCGGATTACTGCATTATGGGCGAGAGCGTTCTGTCCAGGCGCAACGATTACCTGGACAAAATGCAGTATACGAACGGCGCATGCAGGGATGGCGGCCAAATCGTCATCCCTGCCGGTGGGACGGTATACGGCCCGTATACGACGATCCCGGCCGGGGATTATAAGCTCGTGATGGAGGTCGAACTGGGTGACGCCGGCCTTCCTGTCACAGGAAAGGTAACGGCCGATTCGGGGAAGACGTTTTTGGGTGGGCTTTTGCTGGAAGGCGGCAAAAAAGAGTACGAGTTCAAGCTTTGGAAGCAGTTTGACGACGTGGAATTCGTCATCAACAACGTGACGGGTACCGAGATCACCATAAAGCAGATATATCTGATTTGACATTATAAAAGGCTTGACGATACAAACGGTGAGATACGGAGAGCGGAGGAGCAGAGAATGACACATAGTCGCGTCGACAGAATCATGAAAAAGGTCGAGGAGTATCACCGCGGCGATTTTGTGGTAAACGACGACTGGGAGTATTCGCAGACCCTTGCGAAAAAGTACCGCGCACAGTATGCCAATCGGTTTAATGGCACGAACGGCGTGTTCACGACCGGGAGAATGTCCTGCACCGAGGGCTGTGCTCGGGAGGAGGACCGGATCAGGATACCCGCCGGCGGCACGGTATTCGGCCCCTATTTCGCGTTTCCCGCCGGTGATTACACAGCTGTCTACGAGCTGTCCGGCGACCTTCGAGGCTGCGCGGTGGAGGCGGGGTGCCAGACGCTTGGATGCATCGCCTCGGGCGATGCGGAGGCCCTGCTGCAGGACGGCAAAGTGGTCCTGCCGTTTACATTGCAGGTGGATGTGCCCGATTTGGAATTGAAAACGATCAACAGGGGAGACGGAGAGGCCGTTTTCAACGCGGTCACCGTCAGCGGCAGCGCGAGCAAGACGCATAGGGCGGAAGAGGCGGCGCAGGAAGCGGCACTGCCGGAAATGCGGCCAGAGATAGGGCCGGAGGAATGGCCGGAAGAGGTGGCCCCCGGCCGGGTGGAGGAGCGGCTCCGGGAGCTGCAGGATATGCAGAGAGGCAGCGCCCTGGCGCACCAGGGCCTGCAGGTGGCCGCCGAATGCACGCTGCCGCAGAGGACCCGTTTCCGCGCGGTGAAGCGGGTGTTCCGGAAGTTTATGAACTCCTTTATCACCTTCCAGCTTGACTTCAACCGGCGGACCGCGGCGCTCTTTGGGGACCAAAGCTATCAGATGCAGGTGCTGGCGGCCGCCGTCGCGGATGAAGCCGAAGATGTGCGGGAGAAACTTTACGGAAGGTTCGACAGCCTGAACCGGATAATAGCGCGGCAGAACGAGCAGATCAGCCAGCTGCAGGAGGAACTTCGCGCCTGCAAACAGGCGCGGCAGGAACGGGAAGCGAATACCAACGACACGCGAAGGACCGAAGCGAGGCTTGCGGCGCTGGAGAGCGATCTGACCGGCCTGTCCCGGTCGGTGGAGGACATGGAGGCCGCCGGCGTGCGGCTGGACCAGGCCGAGCGGAAGTTGACCGGCCTGTCCCGGATGGCAGTGGACTTGGAGGCCGCCGGCGTGCGGCTGTCCAAAGTCGAGGCCGATCTGCAGGGGTTGGCGGAAAGCGTGAACGGCTCCTGCGCCAATGACGACAGGCTGGAGGAGATCGGCCGCCTGTGGGCCAGGATAGAGGACGCGGTCAGGCTCCTTCACGAGCGTGATCAGGAGAAAAAAGCCGAACAGACGAACAACACGCCGGCGCAGGGGACTGGAGAAGTGCCTGACGGAGAGACAGAGACTGAACAGACAGAGGAGTGAAGATCATGCGAGTGATCCAACTGATCGATGCGCTGGATTTCGGCGACGGCGTCAGCAATGAAGTGATCTCTATACAGAGCCTTCTGAATGATATCGGAATTAAGAATCAGATCTATTCAAAATGGTGGGATAAAAAAGTTGCAAATTATACACGGGGTATTGAAAAATGCTCTCCGAGAGGAGAGGATTTGGTGCTGTACCATTTTTCAGGAAGAAGTGCCATTCTGGAAGTCGTAGCGGGTTTTCCGTGCAAAAGGATCATCCGATACCATAATGTCACGCCGCCTGAATTTTTCCGGGGTACGAATCCACAGATATTTCAAGCGTGCAAGGAGGGATTGCGTCAAATTCAGGAGAATTTCCAGCGCTTCGATGGCTTCTGGGCTGTTTCTCCGTTTAATGCAAGGGATATTATCTCCTATGGCGCCGATCCGTCCGAGGTGGATGTGTTCCCCAATATCCTTGACTTCTCTCAGATGGAGAATCAAACATATGACAAGGCTCTTCTGAAGCGGTTGAAAAGCGAAGACCCATACATATTGTTCGTTGGCAGAGTAGCGCCAAATAAGTGCTTTGAGGATATTTTAGCTGCATTTGAGAATTATTACCGTTATCATGACAAGAACGTAAAGCTGTATCTGGTCGGCAATATAGAGCAGAGCAGTGACTATGCGAAAAAAATATTGCGCAAGTTGGAGCATATGAGTGCAAGAAGTCAGGTCATTTTTGCGGGAAAAGTCAGCGATGAAGAGCTGTACGCATACTATCGGGGAGCGTCGGCATTCCTTTGTATGAGCGAACACGAAGGCTTTTGCAGACCACTTTTGGAAGCCCAGTATTTCAATATCCCCATCGTTGCTTATTCGGCGTCTGCCGTGCCGGATACGATGGGCGGGAGCGGCGTGCTGCTGTACAAGAAGGACCCGGCGTTGGTCGCCTGCCTGTTGGACAGCGTTTTGCATGATGAGGAATTGAGAGATTCCATCGTCGAGAAGCAGCGGGAAAACCTGGAGCAATACAGGCGGGCGGCGGTAAGAGCGCGTCTGGAGGCGCTGCTGCAAAAGTGGGGGGTCAAACAATGAACGTTAAGCCCAGGGTATCTGTCATTATCAACACGCACAACCGCGCCTATCACCTCAAGCGCCTTCTGGATTGCCTGACAAGACAGACCTATGACGATTTTGAGGTCATCGTGGTGAACGGTCCCTCCACAGATCACACCGAACAGGTCCTGAAGGACTATGCCGCTGCCATCCGCACGGAGACATGCCCGGAGGTGAATCTGTGCATGTCCCGGAACATCGGTGTCCGGGCGGCGGCGGGGGAGATCGTGGCCTTTATCGACGACGACGCTGTTCCGGGCGGGCCGACGTGGCTGGAGGAGCTGTGCAAACCGTTCAAGGACAGGACGGTCGGCGCCGTGGGCGGCCAGTCCTACCGGATGAACGGTCTGCACGAGTTCAGCCGCGGCACGTTTACGATCTGGGCCGGGGGCAAGAGCGTCAACGCGAGGAGCCTCCCGCCGCAGAAAAAGACGGCGGAGGAGTTCAACGGCGTCATCGGCTGCAACTGCGCTTTCCGGCGCTCTGCCGTCGTTGAAGCCGGCGGCTTTGACGAATACTACACCTATTTCCTGGACGAGACGGACCTGTGCTACCGCATCGCGATGCTTGGCTATCATATCGCGCACAGCGACGCGGCGCTGGTCTACCACGAGGCGGCAGGCGGCGCGAACAGAAAGTCACAGTACCACCTGAACTGGCGGGTGATCGCCCGGTCCCGTGGCTACTATGTGATGAAGGCCACGGAGGACCGGGACCTCACCGTGGAGGAACGCCGCAAGGGCGCTGTGGATGCCTGCGGCCTGCTTGGCACTGAATTTGACTGGATGCTCTCGGAGAAGAAGATCACCAAGAGCGAGTATAAGCAGTTCAACAAGGACATGGAGGAGGGGCGCGACGAGGGCATAGCGGCGGGCCTGTCCGACGAGCGCCGGCTCCAATGGGATATGTCCGGAACAAAAAGCCGGTTCAAGCGCTTTGATAAGGCCGCAGGGAATGGCAGCCTGAATATTTGCCTGCTATGCGAGGTGGATGCGGTCGAGCCCATCGGCGGCGTGGGCGTGCAGACAAAAGCGCAGGCATACGGTCTGGCACAGCGCGGCCACAATGTCTACATCATTACCAGGGGAGAGCAGGAGCACGTCAGCAATATAGACGGCGTGAATTACTGCTATGTCGTACCGGAAAGACTGCCTATCGAGGAGTTGTACGGATTGCCTGCGAGCCAGGACAGAGTGGATTTTTCCTATGCGTGCTTCAGAAAGCTGCGGGAATATAAAAACTGTTTCTGCCTGGATATAGTGGAATCTCCCATTTGGGATTCTTACGGTCTTGTGATCTCCTATCTGGAACATGACGTGCCCCTGGCGGTCCGCCTCCAGACGCCTATGAAGATGTGGATGCAGACGTTTCAGAAGCAGGAGACGGAAGACCTTGAGATGCTGACGGAGTTTGAAACGGCCATGATGGAAAAGGCAGACCGGATCATAACGATCAGCGACTGCATACAGGAGACGATACAGGATTTGTATGGGATCCAGTTTACGCAGCCCGTCTCCAAAAACTATCTGGGGTTCGACCCGGCGGTCCACGTGGTCCCGCAGAGGGAAAAGGACGACGGGAAATTGATCGTCTTTTTCGTCGGGCGTCTGGAACGGCGCAAGGGGATCGACAGCATTCTGGCGGCGGCGCCGGCTCTTTTGAAAAAGTATCCGAATCTGGAACTGCATCTGGCCGGCGACTGCGAAATCTTCGACGACGTCATAGGGGATACATACAAGCACAAGTTTTTGAAGGATAACCGGGGCGCCAAGTGGCTCCGCCGCGTGCGCTTCATGGGCAAGATCTCCGAGGAGCAGAAGGAGCAGGAATACGCGGACTGCGACGTGTTCGTCTCCCCGTCCCTTTATGAATCGTTCGGGATAATTTTCGTCGAGGCGATGCGCCATGGGAAGCCCGTCATCGGCTGCAATGCCGGCGGCATGCGGGAGGTCATTGAGGACGGCGTGACAGGCCTACTGTGCGAGCCGGAGGACCCGGTCAGCTTTGAGAAGTGTCTGGACAGGCTCTTGAGCGACGCGAAGCTTCGCGCGTCGATGGGAAAGGCAGGCCTGGAGCGTATGCACAGAATGTTTACGGACGCCGTGATGTGCGAGCAGTGCGAGAAGATATACCGGGAAACGATGCGGGGCTATAGAAAGGCATGACCTGTCGGGCGATGTTCTTGTCCGGAAGTAGGAGACAGATATGAGCGTTCTGGAAGTCAATAACGCATCCATCCGGTATATGACGGGCGATTTTAAGGACATTGGCCTTAAAGAGTATGTCACCAGACGGATGACGCATAACTATTCCGTCACCGAGTTCTGGGCCGACCGGAATGTCAGCTTTTCCCTGAAAAAGGGCGATATGCTGGGCATCATCGGAAGCAACGGCGCGGGGAAGTCCACCCTGCTGAAGGCCATTGCGGGCATTATGGAGCCGACATACGGAAGCGTCCGCCGTGAGGGGAGCATAGCGGCTCTTCTGGAGCTTGGCAGCGGTTTTGACGGAGATCTTACCGTGCGGGAAAACACATATCTCCGGGGCGCCATGCTGGGCTATACGCGCAAGTTCATGGATGATACATACGATTCGATCATTGAATTCGCTGAGCTTGAGGATTTCCAGGACCGGCCCTTTAAACAGCTGTCGTCAGGTATGCAGTCCAGGCTGGCTTTTTCCATAGCCAGCCTCGTTCGGCCGGATATCCTGATTCTGGATGAGGTCCTCTCCGTGGGCGACGGCGCTTTTCGCAAAAAGAGCGAGGAAAAGATGAAGGAAATCATCCGCGGCGGTGCCACGACGATCCTCGTCTCCCATTCGCTGGATCAGGTGCGGGAGATGTGCACGAAGATCCTGTGGCTGCACAAGGGAGAACAGATCGCCTTCGGCGAGGACGTACAAGGCATATGCGACCAGTATGAGGCTTTTCTGGCGGGCAAGATCGAACTGCCGAAGCGCCCCGTTCAAGAGGTGAAGGAAGAGATCAAAGACGTCGTGCCGGAGGGGGAAGCGGAGAGCCGCGAGGATACGGACGAGACAGCGTCAGGAGGACAGATGAGTTTTAAGGAAGAAGTTCGGGACGAGGCTTCCGGTTTTAAAGACTACCTTTCCAGGAGCCGCAAGTGGATACTGGCATCTCTGCTGGTCCTGATAGGCGCGTACAGCGCCTGGCTGATCTATTTGGAACTGCGCCCTGACCGCGATATCACCGCGGAGGACAGGGTCGTTCAGGAAGTAGTTGAGGACCAGATAACAGCAGAAGACCAGGCGGCGGCCGGGGATCAGACGGAGGCCGAGGACACTGTGGAAGCTGTCCCGGCCGGGCTCCCGGACGAGCAGACCAACAAAAAGACCGATCATCCCACAGACAGCGGGTTTATGTATGGCAATGCCGAGATGAACGACTCCGGCGAACTCGTCTCCAGCGGACAGGAGGGCCACATCCTCTGGGGGCCGTATTCCAAGACCGTACCAGGAACGTATAACATCACGTTGCATTACTGTGTCGACTCCTTCACAGACTCGGACGAGGGGATCTTTGACGTCGCGCTGGATACGGAGCAGGCAGCCGAAGCACACTTTACGTCCCAGGAGACATCTGTAACCATGGAGGGCGTCACCATGGAGGGCGGTCATGAATTCGAGGTCCGGGTATGGGTCCCGGCGGGCATGATCGTGCGGGTGCAGTCCATCGAGTATGAGCGGGTGAACTGAGTTTGGCAGAAAAGTATCCATCAGGAGGATCAGAACGAAGATGAAGATCGGCCTGAAAGACATGAAGCGCAGGACCATGATCACCGAGATCATATTGGGCTGCTGCCTCTTGTCGGCACTGGCCTACACAGGCTATCTGATTTTTGCGAAGCTTGATCCGTATTGCCTGGATTCCGATGTCGTCAATGAAATATCGTACCGGCAGGCAAGCTGGGAACAGAAAACGCTGTTTCCAAAGGAGTTTTACAGCGGTAATGAATCGCTGGGGACGAGGCCGATACTGCTGTATTGGCTGTTTTACGGGATCACACATAACTTCCTGCTCTCCTTCCAGCTGGAAGACATGTGCACGCTGCTGCTGGAGCTGGCGCTGATCGGTAGACTGATGAGGGAGCTTGCGCTGTCCCGGAACATCAGGCTTCTTTGCCTGTTTATGTTTGTGGTCACGCTGCCCGCTGCAATCAGATACATGAATTACTGGTGGATGAACGCAAATGTCAATTTTGCGATGATCGTTTTTGTAGTATTGGCGTTGCGGCTCGTTTTACAAAAAGCGATTGAAGACCAAAGGACCCGAGGGAAGGTACTTATTCCACTGGTCGGCATTCTCTGGCTTGCCGCGGTCAGCGGATATGGCACGATCCGCCTTATGATGTGGGTGTTTTTCCCAGTCATGGTTTTGGATGTGGGAAGGGCGCTTCTGAACTATATGAAAAACGTCCCGCAGAACAAGGCCAATCTCGTCATGGCCGGCGTAAGCATCGCGGCGGCGTGCTTGAATATTGCTTTCTATGCAGTATTCCTGCATTTTCATGGCGATCTTATCTACACACCCGCAGTTGGTATAGTTGACGCCGCTGATTGGCTTGATTGGGACGTGATTTCGGAGCAACTGTATAACATCATCGCGATTTTTGGTCTCGCGGAAACAAAAGCGGCAGGAGCCTTTGGACTGGCGAAGTTCCTGCTGTCTGCCTGCGTGGCGGGACTGGAGCTTGTGTCGGTGCTCTGGCTGTTCTTCTGGAAAAAAGCTGATCCGAAAAGGCGCGATCTGGCATGGATCTGGCTGATAGGAGTCATAGTTACCTTTATTTACCTTGTAATTTCAAACGGATATGCTCCAATACGCTATTATACGACGGGGGCGCTTCTCCTGCCGGTGTTGAGCGGGTGCGCGATCAGCGACTGGACAGATAAGGGGAGCGGAAGGGTGGATAATTGGCCGTGTTTGGTGATCGCGGCGGGGATCGCAGTCTTCTTGGGTGCGAATATCAGGATGGATGCGATACAGTTTTTTGCCTCGCCTCCGTATTTGGCGTCGGTGGCGGCGTACATCGAAGACAATGGATATAAGTATGTGACAGGGTCATATTGGAACGCGGGTGTGATCAAGGGCTATTCGAACGGCGCTGTCGAAGCGCTGCACTGCGGTGTTCAGCCGGAGCATATTGAAACACTGACGCCGTATTTTTGGGCGATCGACGGCAGGGGGTTTTCAGAGGAGCGGGATGGAGTCCCCAACATACTTCTTCTGACCGATGATGAAGAGACACGGATAGAGGAAAGAAATGGGGCTGTGAGCCGGATGCTCCGCGAGAACGCCGAGAAGGTACAGGAGATCGGACAGTATAATCTTTATGCGCTCAAACAGAATCCATTCGTGCTGACCCAGCGGTACAATGCTGGCCTTCCACCGAAGACGATGAGCAACAAAACTGTTTATCCGGACAATGAAGGCTTTATCTTCAGCAACGCCGAGGTAAATGATAAACACGAACTCGTCTCCAATGGGACGGAAGGATGTATCCTCTGGGGACCTTATTCAGAGAGCATACCGGGAACGTATGACGTCACGCTGCATTACAGCGTCGATTCCTTTGCGGACTCTGATGAGGGAACATTTGACGTTGCGCTGGATTCACTGCGGGTAGCCGACTGCTCCTTTACGGCACGGAAAACATCGGTAACGATCAAGGGCGTTGTATTTGAGAGCGGACACACATTTGAGGCTCGTGTGATCGTCCCGTCGGGCATGATCGTGCGGGTGCAGTCCATCGAATATGAGCGGGTGGGCTGAGCTTGGTCCGCCCGATACAGGTTCAAAAATTGCGATCAAAAATCATCAAGGATGGAGTAGCAGATGAAAAAGAAACCGAAGCTTGTGAAAAAGAACTGCATCGCCGGTGCGATACAGGAGCTGAACCAGGATAAGACCGGGTATGTGTTTTTGCTGGTTTTCGTGCTGCTGTTTGCCTTGGTCTGCGCCGATAACTGGGTCTATCTTGCGCAGAGGACAAATTCCGATATCGGCGGTGAATTCCTGTATATGCAAAAAGTCTGTGAGACAGGAAATCCCTTTACTCCTGAATATGTCGCCGGTGTCGAGTTGTTCTTTTCCCGGCCGTGGATGATTTTTGCGCTGTTTTACGCGTTTGGGAAGAATATGATCCTCAGTGCAAAATTGACTGTCATTACGACTTGGCTTTTGATGGTCCTGTCCACCGGCTACATGTTCCGTATGTTTGGCTGGAGATGCCAGGATATTCTGTTGGCGTTGTCGGTCCTGTTTGGAATGGCGTGTTTAGAGATTAGGATATTCCTCTATATGGCTAATAGCGGATATGGATTACTTTTCATCGGGCTGACAATGAGTCTGGGAATATTGGCGGACGCTCACCGGCAGGGGTGCCTTAAACATTGGCAGGCAGCAACATATATTGGTGTTGCGTTCTATTTTGGTTTATGCAGCATCCGCATGTTCTTCTGGCTATACGGACCGGTCTTTCTTGTTGAATTTGTCCGATATATTCGGGACCGCCTGAAAGGCGTACTGAGCAGCAGCACCCCCAAAATTTTGGTATGGGGGGGGGTAATAGCTAACTTAACAGGCATGGGAATATTTAACTTTGTGCTAATACCATATATGCATGCTGTTAAACTGCACTTCACAACGATCTCTATGAGTTCGTTATGGCAGAAACTTACAGATGAGTTAATAACAGTTTTAAGGGCGTTTGGCATAGAGCTCACAGGAGCATCAGTTTTCTCACTGGCGGCGATTGCACCGATATATATGATCATCTTGGCAGGCGTTTTGATTTGGGGCGTTGGAGTGCTGAAAAAGGAACAGTATTTTTCCGAAACGGAGAATAGGCTCCTGCTTTACCTTCTTGTTTCCCTATGTCTGATGATTTTTGCTGCCACGATCACAACAACGGAAACGGGACTACGTTATTTGATTGCACTTCCGGTCATAACTGCCATTGTGTCTGTAAGTATCTATCGTTATTTGAACGAACGGCGCGATTTGCGGTCTCTGCGCTGGCTGTTTTGTGTCTTTCTTGCGGCGGGGGTCTGTGTTTCTACCGCCAATATATACCGAAAACCGGCGGACATCACACCGGAAATGCAGGTGGCAGAGCACTTGCAGGATACAGGAGTGGATAGAATAGCAGGAACATATTGGAACATCAATATTCTTAAGTTTTTGAGTAACGGCAAATTGAAGGGCAATGCGTTTGTAGACGCTGAGCCCCTCCCTATGTATGACTGGTGTACCGACCGGACCCAGTACGTGAACGACGACGAGCCTATCACACTGATACTGACCCCGGCGGAGAGGGATGACTGGCAGGCCAGCGAAAAGAGGGGGCATCTCCTGTCGCTCGCGGATGGTGAAGAGGAGGTGGCCGGATACACTCTTTACCATTATCAAAATAATCCTTTGGGATTCGACCTGCTTGCACATGGCGTTGATGCGCGGTTCAACTTCCTGTCACTCGGTTATTTTGGGGGCGCCTATTTGGAGGACGATAAGATCGTGCTGCCGACGGGCGCTACGCAATGCGGTCCCTTCATTTCGCTGCCGGCCGGGACCTATGACGTCGTGATCAGAGGCGAGGATCTGACGAGCGGGACCTTTAGCTTGCTTTCAAACGGGACAGCGCTGGAGGTGAATGATCTGACGATCGGGCCGGATAAGGTGACCTATTCGTTTGAGACAGACACTGATCTGCCTTCAGTCGAATGCGCATGCGTGAATTACGGGGAGGTGGAACTCGGGATAAAGGACATAACCGTTACGCCCCGCGACAGGGTGCCGATCTGGGAATAAAGCTGACAAAAGGAGAGAGTGATGGTCAGAACATATGAAATAATACGATATGCAATAGAAATGCTGCAAATTGTCATGGGGGGGGGGTATATCTGGCATAAGAAAATCCCGCGTCATCAACGGGCGTTTTTCAGCGCTGTGCTCCTTGCCTTGGGGGTCATGGCCGGCGTCATGTCCGGGCTCATGCCGCCCCTGCGGGATGAAGTCACGCTGACGGCTCTGGGGGAGAGACGCAAAGGGGCTTCCGCAGAGGAGGTCGTACTGGCCGGCTTTACGGTGGACGGAATGGAGTACGTCGGCGGTAAGGATTTGGAGGTCCGCGACGGCAAATGGTTTTGGTCGGAGGAGGCCTATTGCTGGCGAATCGAGACGGATACCCGCCAGCCGGAGGGCGTGACGCGGTCCATAACCGTAGGCATCCCCGTCGGCGTGGAACGGACGCTGAACTTCAGCAGCGATACCTGGCGGGGCCTGGTGGAGATATCCGCCGGCGGCGATACCTGGACAGTCGATACTTACAGCAATACTCCCGGCGGAAAAGCCGTGGATATTGGCAGGAGCAGCACGGTCAAGCTGATTTGTGAACCTCTGCAGCATGTTGCTGCGTTCGCCGTCCTGTTTTGGGTCGCATACGCGTTTTTGCTGATCTATGTGCGCCGGGCAGGTGATCCTTCCTCAAAAAGGCTTGAGAAAGACGCAGGAAAATGGATTTATGGCGGGATCGCGGTCATAACGTGCGCGCTGCTGTTCCACTATGCGAAACTCTTTCCAATGTGGAACGATGAATTGATGACCCTCAGCTATGCGCAGG
This sequence comes from uncultured Oscillospiraceae bacterium, assembly GCA_947631865.1. GTDB lineage: Bacteria > Bacillota > Clostridia > Oscillospirales > Oscillospiraceae > CAJOIG01. The sequence continues at coordinate 28,989 of CANRNF010000016.1, forward strand.
GACCGCTGTCAGACGCGATAAAAGCAGCTCTGAAAGGAATTGACATTACGCCTCCGCTATTCGCAATCTGCGCCCACTTCTGGTACCGCATTGCACCCTATGGAGAACAGTGGTTGTTGCTGCTCTCTATCATCCCGGTCGCTGTTGCTGTCTATTTTGCAGGTCTGAGCGGAGAGACGTTATACGGAAAAACATGCGGTGCTCTTGCGGCTGTGTTTCTTGCCTTTTCCATAACGGTCTGGGGCGACGCAGCCCTTGAGTTCAGGACGTACGGCTTTATGATCCTGTTCTCATCACTCACTTTGTACTGCCATATAAAGAAGAATCAGACGCATGAGAAAAAGCGCTGGCTGCTGCTTTACAGTTGTTCCATGCTGTGCCTCGCCATGAGCCACTACTTCGGGATGCTCGCATGTGCTCTGCTATTCCTGGCTGATGTCTCTCTTGCTTTTCGCAAGAGAGTTACCCGGAAATTTATTCTTCCGTATCTGCTTCCGGGCGCCGTGAGCGCGGTGTGGCTTTTCCTGTTTTGGTTTATAACGCTCCGGCATCACGCGACGGGAGAATTGGCCAATTTTTATCCAATACCTTCAGTGGGAGACTTCAGAGCGCAGTTATATGATCTGCCGGGAAAACTGGAGCTGAACTATTGGATAGCTATACTTGGCATAGGTTTTGCAGCGGCCTTGCTTCCCCGTATTCTGAAAAAGGCAGATGCGGCGTGGGAGGACATATACCAGTGCCTTTGCGCGGGGATGTTCGTCGGAACATTGATCCTGCTTTACATATATGGAAATTGCATCAACAGGGAATCGACGATGTGGAATTACCGATATTTCCTGTTCCTCGTCCCTTATATCGCTTTGCTCTGTGCGCTGACAGTCGTTAGACTTTGCAGGATGAAGGATACGGGAATGAACCGGATATTGGAGAATGCTGTATCGGTATTCTTTGGTATTTTCCTGGTTTTGAACTGCATGATCAACGCGGCTTGGTGCAATGTGAATTTCCCGTATAGGGAAGAGGCGGACACCCTGTTTAAGTATGCTGATTACATTTACAATGACGACAACGTGGTCATTTCGATGTTGGGAGAAAATGATCCGGCGCTGGAGGGCTGGAAGGAATACTATGTCACAAGACAGGGACGCCGGGATACGTTGAATGTCATCTCCCAATGGGTGGTGGATGAAGAAGTACTGGGCAAGTATAACTCGGTACTGCTGCCATACAATTCGGAATCCGATATCACACAACAGTTGCAGCAACTGTTGAATGAAAACTTCTCAGAAGGAACGAGCAGTCCGAACGTGAAACTGTATCTGAGAAAGAATACATAGTGCAACCTGGTCCGGACAGGCGTATTGAGCTGGAAATATACAAATATTCAAAATGAGGTGAGAACATGTCAGAAGAGCTGAAAAAACTGTTATATGCGGTTGTTGTGTGCATCTGCATGTGTCTGGTCATCGCGGCTATCGTGGCGCTGCTGCTTCGCACACCACTGTTGGCGGGGCAGAAGGCGTATCTGTACCGGCTTCTTGTCCTTGATGCCGTCGCCTGCGTGGTGCTGCTGGCGGTGCTGGTGCCGGTGACGGTCAAGCGTGGGAGTCTGTTTGGGTTGGGTCTGTCCTCCGTGGTGATGTGCGTGGGGCTTTCCACGCTGCTCATGGCGCTGTTCCTGGCCTTGGGGCCTATGCCCATTGAGCGGTCCTATACTATTTTCTCCTTGGCTGATATGGCGGAGGAACCGGAGACGGTGCTGACCACGGAGGAGATGAAAGCGCAGTTCGTCAACGGGTTTATTGAAGAGGCGGGAGAGACACAAAAGCGCATAGATGAGCAGGTGTACATAGGCAACCTGGAGGAAACGGACGGCGGATACCGGATCACGGCTAAGGGCCAGCGGCTCATCAAGCTCATGCGCCTGGTGGAAAGCATCTTCCCAGTGCCGGATGAGACCTGCATTTATCCCAACGGAAAGTAGAGAAGGGGCAGATATGAAAAAGATAAGCGTGACCATACCGACATACAGCGACGAAAAGTGCGTGCCGGTGATGTATGAGCGGCTGACGAAGGTGTTCACGGAGCAGCTGCCGAACTATGACTATGAGATCATCTTCGTGGACGACTACTCCCCGGACAGCACCCGGGAGGTGATACGGGAGTACTGCGCGAAGGACAAGCATGTAAAGGCGGTGTTCAACGCCCGGAACTTTGGGTATACCCGCAACGTGTTCGCCACGATGCAGTATGGCACGGGAGACGCCACGTTCCTGCTGTTCAGCGACCTGCAGGACCCGCCGGAACTGCTGCCCAAAATGGTGGAACTGTGGGAGCAGGGCCACAAGGTCGTGGTCGGCCAAAAGACGAAGAGCAAGGAATCGAAGATACTGTTCTTCCTCCGCACGATCTATTACGACGTGATCGGGAAATTCTCCGACACGAAGCAGATCCAGCATTTTGACGGGTTTGGCCTGTACGACCGTGCGTTCATAGATGTTATGAAGCAGATAGACGACCCGTATCCGTATTTCAAGGGCCTGGTCAGCGAGTACGGCATGAACATAGCGGTGGTGCAGTATGAGCAGGCGGCCAGCCTGCGGGGCAAGTCCGGTCAGAACTTCTGGAAGGTGTATGACGCGGCCATGGTCGGCATCACGTCATATACGAAGATACTCATGCGTATCGCCACCTTCATCGGCGCGATATTGGGTATCATCAGCGCTCTGTTGGCTATCTTTGTCCTCTTCAGCAAACTGTTTCATTGGTATGAGTATCCCTACGGAACAGCGTCGATCATCATCGGTGTGTTCTTCATCGGGGCGGTACAGCTGTTTTTCCTGGGTATCCTGGGGGAGTACATACTGGGCATTAATACCCGGACTATGAGGCGACCGCTGGTGGTCGTAGGTGAGAAGATCAACTTTGAAGAGGACGAGCCCAAAAAGCTGAAAGAGGACGAGCAGTCATGAGCGTGAAGGATACTCTCCTGTCCATCGCTAAAAGCTGGTGCGAGACGGAGGGAAAAGTGCATACGACGGCGGAGATATTGGACTGGGTGCGGGAGCGGAACGAGAATACATACGTCTCCATTCAGCCTGTCTCCCTGGAACAGTGCGAGCCTTGGTACTACGACGAGGCCAGCGGTCAGATACGCAACCGGAATCTGAGCTTCTTCCAGATCGCGGGCCTGAAGCAGGAGAAAGCGGACGGTTCCATAGCCATGCAGCCGGTGATCCTCCAGGAGGAGATAGGGTTTCTGGGTGTGCTGTGCCGGGAGATAGACGGGGTCATGCACTTTCTCATGCAGGCGAAGATTGAGCCGGGGAATGTGAACTGCGTGCAGATATCGCCCACCATCCAGGCGACCCTGAGCAACTTCACCCGCAAGCACGGGGGCGCCACGCCGCCGTATCTGGAGTACTTTCTGAACTTTGACCGGTACGAAGTGGTAGTGGACCAGATCCAGTCGGAACAGTCTGCCCGGTTTTATAAAAAGCGCAATCGGAACATCATGATCCGGGTGGAGGAGGACGTTCCGGTGCTGCCCAGCCACTGCTGGATGACGCTGGGGCAGATCAAGCAGCTGATGCGCCGGGACAATCTGGTGAACATGGACAGCCGGACGGTGCTCTCCTGCATCCCGTATGCGAAGCTCCGGCTTACGGAGCGGGAACTGCTGGACCTCGCCGAGCGGTTCCACGACAAGACCCTGTTCCGGTCGCTGTTCATCCGGACGGGGGAGGACGCCCTGCCGCGGATGTATCAGAGACTCAACAGCTACAAGATGTTCCAGTCTTTCCAGCAGACGGTGGTGCCGCTGTCGGAACTGACCGACTGGGAGATGAGGGACAAGGAACTGGTGTGCAAGCATCCGTACCCCTTCCGGGTGATCTTCTGCGATATCGCCATCGAGGGGCGCGAGGTGCGGCGGTGGACCCAGCCGCTGTTCGCGTCCAACGGGGAGTCCCTGTTCGGGCTTTTGTGCTGCGAGATGGACGGAGTGCTGAAGTTCCTGGTGCGGTTCAAGCAGGAGATAGGAGTGTTCGACACGGTGGAGCTGGGCCCCACGGTGCAGACAGAGGCTGGGATGGAACCCATGGAGGACGCTGTGACCAAGCTCTTTGAGACGCAATTGGAACAAGGCGTAGGCGTGATGTACGACCACATGATGAGCGAAGAGGGCGGCCGGTTCTACCACGAGCAGAACCGGAACGTGCTGCTGCGGGTGCGGGAGGACGAGCTCCCCGTCCTGCCGGATGGATACTTCTGGCTGGACTACCAGTCCCTGAACGAGATGCTGCAGATCAACAACATCCTGAACATCCAGCTGCGGAATCTGCTGGCGCTGTTGGAGGCGTGAAGATGAAAGTAGGCATATTGGGCACATCGGATATCGCGTTCCGGAGGTTTTTGCCGGCGCTCAAAAAATGCGGGGACATCACCTATGCGGGTGTGGCCAGCCGGACGCCGGAGAAGGGCAGGCCCTTCCGGGAACAGTACGTCGGGGAAATATATGACGGCTACGACACTCTGCTGGCGGATGAGAGCATCGACGCGGTATATGTGCCGCTGCCGCCGGCGCTGCATGCCCAGTGGGGCGAAAGAGTGCTGGAAGCCGGCAAGCACCTGCTCATGGAGAAGCCGTTCACAACGTGCCCGGAGGATACGGAAAAGCTGCTTTCCCTGGCAAAAGAAAAGGGCCTGGCAGTCCATGAGAACTACATGTTCCTTTACCACAGCCAGCTCCAAAAGATCAAGGACCTCATTGCGGCTGGTGAACTGGGAGACATCCGGCTGTACCGGATGGCGTTCGGATTCCCCAAGCGTGGCGGGAACGATTTCCGGTATGTGAAGGCCCTGGGCGGCGGGGCGCTGCTGGACTGCGGCGGGTATCCGGTGCGTCTGGCGCTGGAGCTGCTGGGGCAGAGCGCCCAAGTGGTGCAGGCGAAGCTCACGACGCCTGTCGGCTATGAGGTGGACCTGTACGGCAGCGCGGTGCTGGAGAATGAGGCGGGCCAGTGCGCTCAGATATCCTTCGGCATGGACAACGCCTACCAGTGCCAGCTGGAGGTGTGGGGGAGCAAGGCGACCCTCATCGCGCCCCGCATCTTCACAGCGGGAGTGGATGTGAAGCCTGGCCTGATCCTGCGTACCTCCACCGGCGAGAGCGCTATGGAACTTCCCGCGGATGACCAGTTCCTCCACTCCATAGAACGATTCAAAAAGAGCGTGGAGGACAAGGCGGCACGGGAGGATATGTATATGGCCATCCGCCTGCAGGCACAGCTCCAGGGGATGGTATTTGAGAAGGGAGAAGGCAAATGACGGTAACAGAACTGGCGCTGCCGGGCGTGAAGGTCATAGAGCCTACGTATTTTGAGGATTTCCGGGGCTATTACTGCGAGACCTACTCCAAGCGAACGCTGGCGGAGTACGGCATTGACTGCGAATTTGTCCAGGACAACCACTTCCTCTGCCTGACCCGGGGCACGGTCCGGGGCATCCACTTTCAAAATGACCCCCATGCTCAGGCAAAGCTCATCCGCTGCACCCGTGGAAGTCTCTTCGACGTGGCGGTGGACCTGCGGAAGGGTTCCCCTACATACAAAAAATGGGTGTCAATCATCCTGAGCGCGGAGAACCGGAAGCAGCTGTTCATCCCCCGGGGGCTTGGTCATATCTGCATGTCGCTGGAGGACCACACGGAGGGCCAGTACAAGGTGGACGCGCTGTATGCCCCGGTCTACGATAGGGCCATCGCGTGGAACGACCCGGACATTGGCATCCAGTGGCCGCCCATTGAGGCCGTCGTGTCGCCCAAGGACCAGGTGGCTCCCACCCTGACCCAGAGCGACGTGAACTTCGTATACGAGCCATGAGAAGAGCGATTGTGACAGGCGCGTCCGGATTTATCGGAAAGGCGCTGACGAAAAGATTATTGTCGGAGGGCGTTGAGGTCTGGGCGGTTGTGACCGGCTATGGGAAGATGGCGGACATCGTCTCGGACCGTATGCATGAGGTCGCCTGCGATTTTATGCGTTACGGAGAACTGGCGGAACTGCTCCCGCGCGATGTGGAGTGGTTCATCCATGCTGCTTGGGCGGGCTTTTATGGCCCCCAGAGCCGGGACCTTGCTGTGCAGGCAGAAAACATATTGGCCGCCGCAGCTGTTATGGAACAGGCGAAGCGCATAGGCGTGAAGCGTTTTTTGTTCCTCGGGTCTAGCTACCAGTACCGGATGGAGCTGGTGAAGGAGGATGGACGGGAGGTGTTCATCCGCAACAACATATATGGCATCGCCAAGGAGGCAGCCGGGAGGATGCTCCGGGCCAAAGCGGCGGAGTATGGGATCGCGTTCAACAGCGTGCTGTTCACAAACGTCTTTGGTGTGGGTGACAAGTCTACCCGTTCAACAAACACGATGATCCAGCAACTGTTGAAGGGTGAATCGCTGCGGCTCATATCCGGGGAGCACCTGCATGACTGGACGTATATCGACGACGCGGTGAGCGGCATGATGGCGGTGCTGGAGCGCGGCGCGGTCGGTGTGGAGTATTACATAGGAAAACGTCAGCCGGAGACGTTTCGGGAGATCGTGACCCGCGTCCGGGATACGCTGGCGCCGGAGGCGGAGCTTCAATTTGGTGCTTACGAGGACAGAGCATATATCGATTACTCGCTGATTGATCTGGAACGCCTATACCGCGATACGGGCTTTGAGTGCAAGGCGGATTTTGAGGAGAGCATACGAAAAACAGCCGCATGGCTGCTGAAGGAGGATACAAAGATGAACGGGACGGTCAATAATATGGCAAAAATTACCATCGGGGGGGGGTCAATGTAGTTATTACATTGCCGCATTTCTTCCTGTCTGCGCGGTGCGCGTGAGGGAGGTGCGGCAATGAATGTTACAGAACTGGCCCTGCCGGGCGTGAAGCTCATCGAGACGACCTATTTTGACGACAACCGGGGCTACAGCACGGAGGCCTACGACGACAAAACTCTGCTGGACTTTGGCATCACCACGAAATTTGTGGTGGACTATGAGTGCTATAACCGTGACGCGGGGACCATCCGGGGCATCCACTTCCAGAACAACCCCCATCCCCAGGTGAAGCTTGTGCGGGTGCTGCACGGGGCGGTGCGGGACTTCATCGTGGACCTGCGGAAAGATTCGCCCACGTTCAAGAGGTGGATATGCCAGGAGGTTTCCGCAACAAACCGGAAGCAGCTATATCTGCCCAGCGGGTTTGGGCACGCATATGTGACGCTGGAGCCGGAGACGGTGGTGCTGTACAAGTTTGACGATTACTATGACCGGGAGCTGGTGCGGGCCATCCGCTGGAACGACCCGGAGATCGGCATCGACTGGGGCGTCGCGGAGCCCATCCTGTCGCCTTCGGACGCCAAGGCGCCTTTTTTGCGGGACAGCGACGTGAACCTGACGGTGGGAGGCAACTCCTGATGAAGACAGCGGTAGTGACCGGCGCGACGGGGTTCATCGGAGCGCGTCTGACGCGGCTGCTGTCCGCTGGCGGCGTACAGGTCCAGGCCGTGGGCCGGGACGAGAAAAAGCTGGCGGCGCTTTCGGCTCTGGAGGGCGTGACGGCCGTCGCGGCGGATTTTGCTGAGTATCCCTGGCTGGAGGAAAAGCTGGAGGCAGAGCCGGACGTGTTCTATCACTGCGCTTTTGCCGGCGGCTTCGGCTCGGAGGCGGTGCGGGACTATGGGATGCAGATCGAAAACGCAAAGTATGCCTGCGACGCCGTGGCCTGCGCTATCCGGCTGAAGGCAAAGAAATTCGTGCTGGCCAGCACAGTGAACACGGTGGAGATACGCAGCTTCGTTGGAAATGAGAGCTTTTCGCCGCGATATACCTGTGTCTACTCTACAGGGAAGCTGGCGGCGGAGCTGATCGGCAAGACGCTGGCCCATAACAGCGGCCTTGCCTATTGCACAGCGCTGATCGCCATGCCCTATGGCGAGGGCAACCGGGCCCGGACGCTGCCCAACATCGTGATGGAGCAGCTCATGGCAGGACAAAAGCCCAGGCTCATTGAGGGCAATAACCTCTATGACCTCATCTACATAGACGACGTGGCGCGGGGGCTGCAGGCCATAGGTGAGAAAGGCCTGGATTTCCGCGACTACTATGTGGGGCACAGAAAGCTGGACACGTTCAAAAACTGGATGATGTGTATACGGGATGTGCTGTCGCCGGAGACGGAGCTGGGCTTCGGAGAGTACCCGGACGCCCCGGCGCTGGACTATGGCTTGGTGGATCTGGACGCGTTGTATAACGACGCCGGCTTTGAGTGTAAGACAAATTTTGAGGAGAGCATAAAAATGACGGCAAAGTGGCTGAAGGATATGGAAGAAACTCCCATGGGGGGGGGTAATACTCACTAGTGTCTGTCATTCCATTGTTGTAGCTGCATTGCCAGTTTCCTTTGTGGAGGTGCGGCGATGAAGACGGCGGTAGTGACCGGCGCGACGGGGTTCATCGGCAAGGCGCTGACAGAGCATCTACTGGAAAACGGCTATCACGTGTATGCGGTCGGACGGGACGTGTCCCAGCTGGGGGAGTTGGAGGGCTCCGCGCTGACATGCGTCAAAGCGGGCTTCTTCGATTATGATACGCTCCATGAGCGCATCCCGGGAGCGGATACCTTCTATCACTTGGCTTGGGATGGGGCCTACGGCCCCAAGACGGCGGACTACGCCCTGCAGATGGACAACGCCCGGCACGCCTGTGACGGACTTATGCAGGCGATGAAGATCGGATGCAAAAAGTTCGTGCTGGCGGGCACGGTGGCGGAGCTGGAGATACTGGAGCATATCGACAAAAACGTGTGCCATCCCCGGGGTACGTGCATCTACGCGGCGGCGAAGCTGACGGCGGAGATGATGTGCAAGACGCTGGCGGCCCAGAACGGCATCGGGTTCAACTGCGGCCTGTTCGCCAACATAGTCGGCCCGGGGGATAGGTCCAAACGGTCCACCAACAGCATCCTGCACCAGTTTCTGGAGGGAAAAGCTCCCAAGCTGGTGAAGGGCGAGGGACTGAACGACTGGCTGTACGTGAAAGATGCCGTGCGGCTCATCCGAGCCATGGGCGAGGCCGGCGTGAACATGAAGACGTACTACATAGGGCACACCGACCTGTGGCCGCTGCGGAAGATCATAGAGCGGGCGCGGGACGTGGCGGCGCCGGGATTGGAGCTAACGTTCGGAGAGATACCGGACCAGTTCCTGACGGACTACAGCTATATATCCACCCGCGCTCTCTGGGAGGATACCGGGGTCAGAGCGGAGTACGACTTTGACACGGCCATCCGGGAGACGGCCGAGTGGGTAAAAACATTGGAATTCTGACAGGAGAACACATGGAGAAGATCATCGTGGTAGGCAGCGGATTTTCCGGGGCGATACTGGCCCGGAAGATCGCAGAGGAGCTGGGGCGGCAGGTCCTGGTGGTGGAAAAGCGGGCCCACATCGGCGGGAACATGTACGACGAGGTGGACGAGCACGGTATCCTCGTGCAGAAGTACGGGCCGCATTTTCTCAACACCAACAACTACGCCGTTATCAAGTACCTAAATCAGTACGCAGAGCTGTTCCCCTTCGCGGTGCAGCTTTTGAGCTTCATAGACGGGCGGTATGTGCGCCTGCCGTTCAACTTTGAGACGGTGCAGCAGCTCATAGGCCCAGAGAAGGCGGAGAGGCTGCTGGCCAAGCTGCGGAAAGCCTTCGTTGGCCGGGACCGGGTGCCCATCCTGGAACTGGTGGACCACGAGGATAAGGACATCAGCGACTACGGGAATCTTCTCTTTGAGAAGGCGTATCGGACGTACACCAGCAAGCAGTGGGGCCTCCAGCCGGAGCAGATCGACAAGTATGTGCTGGACCGGGTGCCCATGGCCATGGGGTATGACTCGCGGTATCTGAACAAGGACTTCCAGTACTTGCCGGTGCATGGGTTCACGAAACTGTTTGAAAATTTGCTGGACCACCCCAACATCACGGTGCAGCTCGATACGGACGCGCTGGAGCATCTGAAGCTGGCGGATGGCAAGGCCTGGTATGACGGGGAAAAAGTGGAGTGTCTCATCTACACGGGCCCCATAGACGAGCTGTTCGGCGGCATGTATGGTCCCCTGCCGTACCGGTCCCTGGATATCCGCTACACCTATGAGGACAAGCCCAGCATTCTGCCGACCCAGATCGTGTCCTATCCCCAGGCGCCGGGTTATACCCGCAGCACGGAGTACCGGAAAATCATGTACGACGACAGCGCGGTGCGGGGCTCCGTGGTGGCTACGGAGTATCCCCTGGCCTACGATCCCCACGCGGAGGTTGGCAGCATCCCCTATTACCCCGTGGTGACGGAGGAGAGCACCGCCGCGTACCGGAAGTATCTGGGCGAGGTGGCGAAGTACGATAATCTCTTTCTGTGCGGGCGGCTGGCGGAGTTCAAGTATTACAACATGGATATCTGCATAGAGCACGCGTTGGCGTACTTTGAGAATGTCCGGGCGTATCTGACAAGAGAGAAATAAGAGGAGACCGTATGAAAGGCATCATCTTGGCCGGGGGCTCCGGCACGAGGCTGTATCCCATTACCAAGGGTGTATCCAAGCAGGCGCTGGCCATTTACGACAAACCCATGATCTACTACCCGCTGTCCACGCTGATGCTGGCGGGGATACGGGAGGTGCTCATCATCTCCACGCCCCGGGACGTGTCAGTGTTTGAAGAAATATTGGGGGACGGGACCCAGCTGGGGATGCAGTTCAGCTACGCGGTGCAGGAACATCCCAACGGCCTGGCGGAGGCGTTTCTCATCGGGGAGAAGTTCATCGCCGGAGACAAGGTATCCTTGGTGCTGGGGGACAACGTGTTTTATGGCGGCGGCTTCTCGGCATTCCTGGCGGAAGCGGCGTCGCTGACAGTGGGGGCGGTGGTGTTCGGCTATCCGGTACACAACCCCTCCGACTTCGGCGTGGTGGAGTTCGATGACAGCGGCAGGGTGCTGTCGCTGGAGGAGAAGCCCAAGTGGCCAAAGTCCAGGTTTGCCGTGCCGGGGCTCTACTTCTATGACGAGCAGGTGGTGGACATCGCGAAGGGGATAAAACCCTCCGCCCGTGGGGAGCTGGAAATCACGGCGGTGAACAACGAATATCTGCGGCGGGGCCAGCTGCGGGCGGTGCGGTTTTTCCGGGGCATGGCCTGGCTGGACACGGGTACATATGAGGGCCTGCAGGAGGCGGCCCAGTTCGTGAGCATCATCCAGAAGCGGCAGGGGCTCTATGTATCCTGCATCGAGGAGATCGCCTATCGGCGGGGGTTCATAGACAAGGAGCAGCTCTTGAAGCTGGCGGAGCCCATGATGAAAACGGAATATGGGCAGTATCTTGTGGCCATCGCGGAGGGGGAGGACATATGAAAAACATACTGGTGACCGGCGGGGCCGGGTTCATAGGGTCCAATTTCGTCCATTATGTGCTGCAGACCCGGGATGATATCCAAAGGCTGGTGAATTATGACCTGCTGACCTATGCGGGGAATCTGGAGAACCTGAAGGACATAGAAAAGGACCCGCGTTACACCTTCGCCCGGGGGGATATCCGGGACCGGAAGGCTGTAAAGGAGCTGTTCAACGAATATGACTTCGACACGGTGGTGCATTTCGCGGCGGAGAGCCATGTGGACCGGAGCATCACAGAGCCGGAGGTGTTTCTGACCACCAACGTGATGGGGACCCAGACGCTGTTGGACGCGGCCAAGGACCACTGGAAGCTGGCCCCGGAGGACAAGTATTCGCGGGAGTACAAGCCCGGGGTGCGGTATCTGCAGGTGTCCACGGACGAGGTATACGGCGCTCTAGGCAAAACCGGTATGTTCACGGAGACGATGCCGCTGGCGCCCAACAGCCCCTATTCGGCGTCCAAGGCGGGAGCGGATATGGTGGTGCGGGCTTATGGTAGCACCTATGGCCTACCGGTTAACATAACGCGCTGCTCCAACAACTACGGTCCCTGCCAGTTCCCGGAGAAGCTGATCCCCCTCATGATCCACAACGCGCTGGGGGACAAGGCGCTGCCGGTGTATGGGGACGGAATGCAGATTCGGGATTGGCTACATGTGAAGGACCACTGTGCGGCCATCTGCGCGGTGCTGGACCGGGGCCGCGTGGGCGAGGTATACAACATCGGCGGGAACAATGAGAAGGCGAATCTGGACATCGTGCGGCTGATACTCAGTGCCTTGGACAAGCCGGAGAGTCTGATCGCCCATGTGGCGGACCGGCCGGGGCACGACCGGCGGTACGCCATAGACAATGGGAAAATCACCAGTGAGCTGGGATGGAAGCCGGAATACACTTTTGAGCAGGGCATGACCGAGACCATCCAGTGGTATCTGGACCACCCCGCTTGGGTGGAGCACGTCACCAGCGGCGCGTACCGGAACTACTATAAGAGAATGTATGGGTCGTAAGACCGTTTAAAGAGTCAAGCAATCCATAACAAAGGTTATGCACGTAGAAGCAGAAAGGAGGGCAGCGTATGAGTATCACGTTGTTTGAACACAACGACCATGCTTATCATGCCGCCCTCGCCATGCTTTGCCAGACCGGTAAAGCTGCCGTGATCCACCCCACCGGGACGGGAAAATCCTTCATTGGTTTCAAGTTCTGCGAGGACTTCCCTGAGAAAAACATCTGTTGGCTCTCCCCCTCCGAGTACATATTCAAGACACAGCTGGAGAATTTGGCAGCGGACAGCGGGTCTGTGCCGGAGAACATCACATTTATTACATACGCCCGGCTCATGACGATGGAGGAGGACGAGATCGCTGCCATCAAGCCCGACCTTATCATCCTGGATGAGTTCCACCGCTGCGGCGCGGAGCAATGGGGCGTGGGCATCCAAGCGCTCCTTACTGCTTATCCCTTTGTCCCCATTCTGGGCCTTTCTGCAACGAACATCCGGTTTTTGGACAACCAGCGGGATATGGCGAAGGAACTGTTCGACGGCTGCGTCGCGTCAGAGATTACCTTGGGCGAGGCCATCGCACGGAATATTCTGAAGCCTCCGAAGTACGTGCTCTCCGTCTACTCCTTCCAGAAGGACCTGGAAAAATATGAGGCCCGCGTGGATAAGCTGCGCGACCCTGTTCGCCGTGACCGGGCAATGGAGATGCTGAAGACGCTCCGCCGGAGCCTGGAGGACGCGGATGGGCTGGATGTAGTATTTGCCCGTCATATGCCCGAGCGCCACGGAAAATATATCGCGTTCTGTTCCAATGTGGCGCATATGAACCGCATGATCGCCTGTGTGCCGGATTGGTTTTCACAGTTTGACACCCAGCCGCATATCTATCGGGCCTACTCCCCGGACCCGGCCACCAGGGAGGCGTTTGCACAGTTCCGGGAGGATGAGAGCGACCATTTAAAGCTGCTGTTCACCATTGATATGCTCAATGAGGGTATCCACGTGGCGGATGTGGACGGCGTGATCCTGTTCCGGCCGACAGTCTCCCCCATAATCTATAAGCAGCAGATCGGTCGGACTCTCTCGGCAGGGAGTGAAAAGACGCCCGTGATCTTCGACGTTGTAAACAATATCGAGAATCTGAGCAGCATCGGCGCGTTGGAGCAGGAGTTTGAGGAGGCCGTCCTGCGGACTGGAGGCAGCAAACAGGAGCAGGAGGAAATGCTCCGGCGTTTTCAGATCATCGACGAGGTACGGGATTGCCGACAGCTCTTTGAGCGGCTGAACAATGTCCTGACCGCTTCCTGGGAGGATATGTACCGCTGTGCGAAGGCGTACTATGAGAAAAAGGGCGATCTGAATGTTCCCGTTGCATATAAGACGGAGGACGGGTATTCTCTGGGCACTTGGATTTACACCCAGCGTGCCGTCCGAAAGGGACTGCAGCGTGGCATACTCACCGAGGAGAGGATCGCGTTGCTGGATGAGATCGGGATGCTGTGGACCGTCCGGGAACAAGACCGCTGGACGGAGTATTATGGGGCAGCAAAAGCCTATGCCCGGGAATATGGGCATCTCTGCGTTCCTGCACTTTATGTGTCACCGGACGGCGTGAAGCTGGGGGAATGGCTCAACACTTTGAAGACACAGCGCAAACGTAATGGCAAGGGGCGTTATCTGACGAAGGAACGCATTGCCCTGCTGGACGAGCTCGGCATGGCTTGGGATGTGGACGAGTATCGGTGGGAATGTAATTTCCAGGCTGCACAACGGTATTATGAGGAACATGGCAATCTTGAAGTGCCGAGCCACTATCTGACGCCAGACGGAGTGAGTCTTGGCGGCTGGATACAATCCGTTCGGAGAAACTATAAAAATGGGCGCCTGGATGCGGACAAGATCCAGCGCTTGGAGTCTATAGGTATGCTCTGGAATATGGAGCAGGCACAATGGGAACGGCAGTACCAATTAGCTGCGTTTTATTATCATGAGCATGGGGATCTGGATATACCGTCCGCCTATGTAACGGAGGAGGACATCAAGCTGGGACAATGGCTCCAGCGGATGCGCCGCGACTACAAAAAGGGCGTTTTGGAAAAAGATCGCATCGAGCGGCTGGAGAATATTGGTGTCACATGGGATATGCAGGAGAATCAATGGGAGAAATATTACGAGGCTGCGCGGCGATTTTATCAGGAAAACGGAGATCTTAAGGTCGCGCCGAGATATGTGTCCCCGGACGGGATCCGCCTGGGATCATGGATACAGCGGGTACGCAAATGGTACAGAGCGAATAAACTGACAGCCGAACAAATCAAACGCTTGGAATCCATAGAGATGGTTTGGGATGGAGCGTCAGACAGGCGAGAGCGAAACTATCAGGCGGCGCTGGATTACTATCATGAAAATGGCGATTTGAATGTTCCCTATGACTATATGACCGGCGATGGCCTGCACCTTGGCTGGTGGGTGAAATACATACGCAAGGCGTATTGGGCCGGAAAACTGGATAGAGAACAGATCAAATACTTAGAAAACATCGGCATGATGTGGGGCCCGCCGCGGAAAGATAAAAAGTCGACCAAAGTGGACCCTAGATATACCCAGACGGCCTCTGGAGCCGGGTGACATGATGAGTGCAGAAATGTGTTACGGCATTCCTGCGCTATGACAAGCTGATAGCGATTTTCAACGGCTTGGAGGTCTCTGCAGACGCGCTGTTCTGTGACGTTGTGGAGCATGGGACAGAGTATAAGGCATCACGGCTATCCCGGCTCATTGAAGGAGTCTCCAGCGAGGAACAGCACCGCATCCTTGAAATGGTGGAGCTGATGGTGAAGCAGGCGAGAGGTCCTCGGCGGGAGAAGGAAATTAGTCGACTCTATACATCTTGACTTAAACTCCATTCTGTTATATTTTCTATTTGCTTGAAATCTGCATGTGGATCGCATATCAGAAACGTTGGTCGCCGCAGAGGTGGAGCTCTGCGGCGGCCAGCTTTTTAATAGGGCACGTCCTGCCGTTCATTGGTATTGTGCTTATCTGCTCAGGTAGTGTAGAATAAGTTGCGCAAAAAGGAATAAGCAGAAAAAGAGACAAGGTTTGCAGTCTCTGGTAGAATGAGGTTACCACACTAAACATTCTTGAAAGGAGAAAGCAAACCATGTCCGAGAAGATTGTACAGCTGAACGAGGAAGTAATCAAGGGCCAGATCAAAGAATTGGTCCGCGGGAGCGTGGAAGAAACACTTAACGAACTGCTGGAGGCGGAAGCCGAGAAGCTGACCCAGGCAGCCCGGTATGAGCGCAGCGAGGCCCGCCAGGGCTACCGCAGCGGCCATTATGACAGGAATCTTACCACGACCTCCGGCAATGTCACCTTGCATGTGCCGCGCCTCAAGGGCGTTTCCTTCGAGACAGCCATCATAGAGCGGTACCGCCGGTGGGAGAGCAGCGTGGAGGAAGCGCTCATAGAGATGTATCTGGCAGGCGTCTCTGTCCGCCGGGTGGAGGATATAACAGAAGCCCTCTGGGGAACGAAGGTCTCGCCGTCTACAATAAGCGAGCTGAATAAGAAAGCATATGTGCATATCGAGGACTGGCGGAATCGTCCGCTGCAGGGCGGGAAATATCCGTATGTCTATGTGGATGGGATCTATTTGCGCCGGAACTGGGGCGGAGAATATGAAAACGTAGCCATTCTGGTCGCCATTGCTGTCAACGAAGATGGTTACCGTGAGGTCCTGGGCGCTGCCGAGGGCATGAAAGAGGACAAGTCCAGCTGGGTGAGTTTCTTCCAGTGGCTCCGTGGCCGTGGGCTGGACGGTGTGAAACTCATTATTGGGGACAAGTGCATGGGGATGCTGGAGGCCGTGGGCGAAGTATACCCGGACGCCAAGTACCAGCGCTGTACCGTCCACTTTTACCGGAACGTTTTCTCAGTCATTCCCAGATCCAAGATGAAAACGGTGGCCAGGATGCTCAAAGCGATCCACGCCCAGGAGAGCAAGGCCGCCTGCCGGAAGAAGGCGAAAGAGGTGGCGGAAATGCTCCGGGCTATGCGACTGCCTGAGGCAGCCAAAAAAATAGAGGACGGTGTGGAGGAAACGCTGACCTACACCGACTTCCCCTCCGAACATTGGACACGCATCCGAACGAACAACGTTCTGGAGCGGCTCAACCGCGAAATCCGCCGGAGGACGAGAGTGGTTGGCTGCTTCCCGGACGGGAACTCCGCTCTCATGCTGGTCTGTGCCCGCCTGCGCCATGTTGCCGGCACCCAATGGGGCAACAAGAAATACATGAACATGAAGCACCTGGAGGCCATGGAGGAATCCCCCTCTATTGCCTGCTGAACTTACCTCCCAGAGACTGCAAATTAATTTTGCGCATAATCCTTGACATTACCTCTGCTCAAAACAAGGTTGCAAATCAACACCGCCACCAGGCGCCCATGGAGGACCTGGTGGCGGTGTTCTATTATCCTGCGGTGCGTCTTTCCACGAACCACCGACCAATGACATTACCGGTCAGATCGGTGCTTCTCTCGAAGAACAGACAGCTCTCACGGCCCCGCACCCTTATGGTGTATCGGTCGCCCTGGCCGCCCACACGGGATGCTGCCTGGCGGATATCTACGACCTTATCAATCACATACCGGGTGCCGTCCTCCCAGGTGATTACCTTGGGGAGCATTCGCCCTTCAGGGTCGTGGTCAACGAGCACTTCTACATATACTTTCTGGCTCATTCTGTGAAAACCTCCTCGCCTGTGGCCCGGGCGGGTCCTTTCTCTCCGTGAAGAACTCATACATGGGGATCCCAAGGCCCTGGCAGATGCGTTCAATGGTGTCGACTGTCAGCTGGCCGTTGCGTGAGACAGTGTTCTTCAGTGTGGAATATGAGATGTCGCATATTTTTGCCAGCTTATAGAGGCTCATATTCCGCTCTTTCACAAGCTCTTTTACTCGTTTCATAGTGTCCATCTGTATCCTTGCTTTCACGAACCATGAGTGGGTCAACGTTGAATGCAAAAGAGAAGGTAATATAAAATATCATCCTATGCATACAACGGCTGTTGTGTGCCGAATACAGGCGA
>CANRNF010000017.1 GCA_947631865.1 uncultured Oscillospiraceae bacterium
ATCTTCCATCATCAGACCGGCGGCATGGCCGAGGACGGCACCACCGTGGAGTTCGCCGCGCTGAACGACGCCGGCTACGACTGGTGGACCAACGAGGGCCAGCTGGTCCTGGAGGATCCCGCGTACTGCGCTTCCGTGGCCTTCACGGTGGGCAGCTGGATCGAGATGCTGACCAAGTACTCCGCCGGCTGATACACCCCGAGACATAAAGCGATCCTGACATAATGGAGCGCCCCGGAATGCTCCGGGGCGCTCGAGCTTGTCAAAAAACCAGTTTTTGACTGCTCAGATTGAAACTGCTCGGCGAGAGTGGATCCCGCCGGCAGGAAGTCAAAAGCCTGTCGTACAGCGGCTTTTGACTTCACGCGCGGGAATGCCGCGCGGCTCGCCCTGACCGGGCTTCGCTCCCCTTTATCCCTTCCTTGACAGTCTGGAGCATATCCCGGCATGACTCCCCAGCGGAAAGGAGTGGTCATTTTATGGACTCTGTCGGCATGAGAGCCAGCCCGTCCACCATCCGGCTCAACAAGCTGAAGACCTATTTTTCCAAGCCCCATAACGTCATCCTGCTGCTCATGGGCATCGTGCTCACCGTGAGCACCGTGGCCCCCATCGTGGCCATCGTGGAGGACACCCTCAAGATCCACCCGGGCACCATCGACGCCTACCTCACCGGCAAGGCCTCCGGCTACACGGTGGCCAACTACGTGGACCTGTTCACCAGCCGCATGGCCAGGACGAACCTGTGGACGCCGCTTTTGAACACCCTGTGGCTGGCGGTGGGCACGTGCATCGTGTCCATCCTCTACGGTGGCGTGTTCGCCTTTTTGGTGACCCGGACCAATATGGCCTGGCGGAAGTATTTGAGCTCCATCTTCATCTTCCCCTACATCATGCCCCAGTGGACCCTGGCGGTGGTGTGGCAGCACATGTTCAACTCCAACGCCGTCACCGGCACCTCCAACGGCCTTCTGGCCGCCACCCTGGGCATCGCGATGCCCAAGTGGTGGTGCCAGGGCATGTTCCCCAGCGTGATGGTCCTGGGCCTGCACTACGCCCCCTTCGCCTATATCCTCATCGGCGGCATTTTCCGGAACATGGACGCCAACCTGGAGGAAGCGGCCACCATCCTGGACACCCCCAAGTGGCGCACCATGTGGAAGATCACCCTGCCTATGGTGAAGCCCGCCATCCTCTCCACCATCCTGCTGGTGTTCGGCAGTTCCATGGGCTCCTACCCTGTGCCCCACTACCTGGGTCTCACCACCCTGAGCACCAAGTACGTGTCCATGAACTCCAAGTACACCGGCGAGGCCAGTATCCTGGCCATCATCATGATGGTATTCGGCGTGGCGATCATGCTCATGAACCAGCTGAGCCTCACCAGCCGCAAGAGCTACACCACCGTCACCGGCAAGTCCGGGCAGATCTCCAAGATCAACCTGGGCAAGCGGGGCCGGTACATCATCGCTCTCGTCCTGGTGATACTCACCTTCTTCACCAGCATCTTCCCCATCGTCTCCTTTGCCTTTGAGACCTTCCTGCCCAACCCCGGCGACTACTCGTTCCTCTATACGGGCAACACGGCGAACCTGACCACCAAGTGGTGGGTCACCAGCGAGAACGTGACGGAAAACGGCATGTACGGCCAAAAGGGCATGCTCCACAACGCGGTCATATGGAACGCCTTCAAGGGCACCATGATGGTCAGCGTCTGCTGCGCCCTCATCGCCGGCAGCATCGGCACCCTCATCGGCTACGCCGTATCCAAGCAGCGGCGGAGCAAGTGGGCCAACTACGTCAACTCCGTGGCCTTCCTGCCCTACCTGATGCCCTCCATCGCCGTGGGCGTGGCGTTCTTCATCCTGTTCTCCAACCAGTACCTGAACCTGTTCAACACCTACACGCTGCTCATCATCGTGGGCACCATCAAATACATCCCCTTCGCCAGCCGCAGCGCCCTGAACTCCATGCTGCAGCTGTCCGGCGAGATCGAGGAGGCAGCCATCATCCAGGACGTGCCCTGGATCAAGCGCATGACCCGCATCATCATCCCCATCCAGAAGTCGTCCATCATCAGCGGCTATCTGCTGCCGTTCATGACGTGCCTGAGAGAGCTGAGCCTGTTCATGCTGCTGTGCACCCAGGGCTTCATCCTCTCCACCACCCTGGACTACTTCGACGAGATGGGCCTGTACGCCTTCTCCAGCGGCATCAACCTGATCTTGATCGTCACCATTCTGGTCTGCAACGCCCTGGTCAACAAGATCACCGGGGCCAGCCTTGACAAGGGGATAGGAGGTTAAACCATGCCTGAGATCAAATTGGAACACATCACCAAGCGCTGGGGCAAGTTCTACGCCGTGGACGACCTGGACCTGACCATCGCGGACAACGCCTTCGTCACCCTCCTGGGCCCCTCCGGCTGCGGCAAGACCACTACCCTGCGCATGATCGCCGGCCTCGAGACCCCCACCAGCGGCCGCATCACCATCGGCGACCAGGTGGTCTTCGACAGCGATATGGGGATCAATATCCCCGCCAACAAGCGCCACGTGGGCTTCCTGTTCCAGAACTACGCCCTGTGGCCCAACATGACCGTCTACCAGAACATCGCCTTTGGTCTGGCCAACATCAAGGACGAGATGCCCAAGGTGGACTTCGACGCCAAGAACACTGCCCGCCTGGGGGAGATCCTCTCCAACCCCGCCGAGGTGGTGAAGGTGCTGGAGGAGTGCCGGGACAAGAAGGGCAAGCTGGACGAGAAGAAGGCCATCATCAAGCTCATCGACGCCTTCACCATCTCCCAGTACACCGCGAAAAAGCTCTTCGGCTACCACCTGGAGCAGGGCAGGGACGTGTCGGCGGAGGCCGCCTCCCTCAAAGAGAAGGCCGCGGCGGCGAAGAAGGCCCAAGGGCTCAATGACGAGTACCAGTTCGTCAAGGACGGGAAGGTGCTCACCGAGACCCGCAAGCTCACCAAGGAGGAGATAGACCTCTCTGTCCGGCGGGTGAGCCGCATCGTGAAGATCGGCATGTTCATGGACCGGTACCCGGCGGAGCTGTCCGGCGGCCAGCAGCAGCGCGTGGCCATCGCCCGGACCCTGGCCCCGGAGCCCTCGGTGCTGTTCATGGACGAGCCGCTTTCGAACCTGGACGCCAAGCTGCGCCTGGAGATGCGCTATGAGCTGCAGCGGCTGCACGTGGAGACCGGGTCCACCTTCGTATACGTGACCCACGACCAGATGGAGGCCATGACCCTGGCCACCCAGATCTGTCTCATCAACAACGGCGTGCTCCAGCAGTACGACGTGCCGCTGACCGTCTACAACCGGCCCAACAACCTGTTCGTGGCGGACTTCGTGGGCAACCCCTCCATCAACTTCGTGGAGGCCCGGGGCGCTCAGGGCGCGGATGGGTCCGTGGATCTCACCATCTTCGACGGCCGCAAGGCCAAGTTCGTCCCCAAGGAGAAGACGGACCTGCCCGGCTGGTTCAAGGCCCGGGACGAGGCGGAGGCCGCCGCGGCGGCGGAGCTGAAGCGCCGCAGCGCCGAGAAGAACTACGTGGAGAAGGGCAACAAGGACGAGACCTTCCGCTACCACATCGCCAAGGTAGAGGAGGACGACTTCTCCCTCCAGGAGGAGCCGGTGCTCACCAACGAGGACCTGGTCCTGGGCGTCCGCCCCGAGTTCATCCACATCGCCGGCGACGGCGCCCTGGACGGGGAGATCTACGGCGCCATGCCCACCGGCATGGAGTCCACCATCAAGATCCGCATCGACGACTTCCTCCTCACGGGCGTGGTCTTCGGCAGCACCCTGTTCACCATCGGCGAGAAAGTGAAGCTCACCATCGGCGGGGACAACATCATGCTCTTCGACCGCAGAAGCGGCAAGTGCATCGCCTTCGGCTCCCTCCAGTGCTGAGCTGCCGGTCCTGAGACCACATCAGACAAAAGACCACGCGGCGGATAGCAAATGCTATCCGCCGCGCTTTTTTATTGTGTCAGTGTCGTTTCTTCTTTTTCAGGAGCGCCGTCAGGCACGCGCCGGACGCGGCCAGGACCATGATCCAGGGCAGCGCCGCCGTGTCGTCGCCGGTTTTTGGCGCCTGCCCGCCGCCGGTGCCGCTGGAGCCGCCGCTGCCGGGCCCGCCGCCCGGATAGAAGGGCTCGGAGGTCGTCCCCGGGGGCAGCGTGGCTCCCGGGCCGGACGTGGCGTTCGGGTCTGGCGTGAAATAGGGCTCAGAAGTGACGCCAGGGCCCCTGGTGGGCGCCGGGCTCCCGCTGGGCGCGGGACTTCCGCTGGGCGCGGGGCTTCCGCTGGGCGCGGGACTTCCGCTGGGCGCGGGGCTTCCGCTGGGCGCCGGACTGGCTGTGGGACCGGGATCGACCGGGCCGGGCTCCGGCGGGTAATAGGAGTTCGAGTTCAAGAATGCCGCCACCGCGATGACGCCATTGGCGATATCGCCCTCGCCGCCCGTGACCGACGTGCTGTAACCGTTCTGGTTCGCTTCGGTTTCGGTCACCTTGTAGTGCAGGCCCACAGGCAGCCCGGTGGCCGTACGGCTTTCGCCGCCTATCAGCGGGAAGGTGGCCTTGCCCTCGGCAAAGATGATGCCGTGTTCCTCGTCCGCGCCGTACAGTCCCGTGACGGTATTCGCTCCTTCGCCGGTCAGCTCCACCGTAAAGGTGAACACCTTACTCGGGTCCGCCCGGTTTCCGGACACGTTCTTGCTGACGGTCAGGCCGCCGGCCACCTCAATGGGATTAAACACCGTATCGGTGGCGTACCACTCGTCTATCGGTACAACGGCCGTCAGCACAGCGCCGGCAGCAGCCGAGGCGTCGCATTTCACCGCCGCCCGGTTGTATATGGCCTCATCTGTATCAGTGGTTTTTGAAAGGCCGATATTATCCGGGAGATACGTCCAGCCCTCCGTCGCCTGGGCGTTTGGCTTCACTGTCAGCGACAGCGTGCCGCTTGCGCCGGGGTCTTGGGACTCCAGCGTCCAGGTGACAGTATGGGATTCCGGGTCGTACTTGTAGTCGCCCGTTGCTTCCACGAATGTCACACCGGGGTCCAGCGGGTCGCATACCGTCACGGTCGCCTGGGCGCCGTTGAAATTCACCCAGCCGATATCATATTGCACGAGCTGACCCACATACACCGCCACGCCCTCACCCGGAGCCGCCTCCGTTTTGGCGATAGAACGGTTCGTGAAGACGAGTTCGCTCACAACATCTCCCGACGTTGCGTCGCCGGTCATGTACTGCGTGCTGGCGCTCAGGGTGCCGTCCTCTGCCGCCGTCACAGTGACGGTAATGGTGTATATCTCGGAAACGTCATGGTAGACGCCCCCGGCGGGAGCTGTTTCCATGAGTTGGTACACGTAGGTGCCGGCCTGCTCGAACACGATATCCGGGAACTGGAAGACGCCGCCTATGTTCGTGACTGTGTATGTGCCGCCCTTCTGTGTTCCTGGCATGGGTTGAGTGCTCGGCTCCTGCGCGCCGATCGGCGCCGTTTCACCGAGCAACCCGTCGGGCAGGCCCTCGCCATCCCCGTCGGGCAGGCCCTCGCCATCCCCGTCGGGCAGGCCCTCGCCATCCCCGTCGGGCAGGCTTTCGCTGGGGGCGCCGGGCGTCATGCCGTCGCCGCCGTCAGGCGCGTCATCACCGGATGTGCCGCCGTCGGGTTCCCCATCGGGCGTGCCGCCAGGCTCGCCGGATGTATCGCCGCCGGTCGTGTCGCCGCCGGTCGTGCCATCATCGGTTGTGCCGTCGCCGGTCGTGCCGTCGCCGGTCGTGCCGCCATCGGACGGATCGCCGGTCGTCGGCTCGTCGCCGGACATGCCGCCGTCTTCGCCGGGTTCGCTGCTGTTTTCACCGGGTTCGCCGGCGCTCTCACCAGGCTGACCGTCGGGCATGCCGCCGCTGTCCTCCGGGGCGGGATCTCCCGCCCCATCATCGACGCCGTCGCCTTCGCCCACTGCCGCGGCTACCGCCGCATCGGACGGTCCCTCCGTCATGGGCTCGAAGATCTCCGGCCCGTCACCGCCGGGCTGGACCTCGGGCGCGCCGCCCTGTTCAGGCGTATCCGCGCCGGAGCCCTCCGTGCCGGACGGGTCCGTGGGCGGCTCCTCCGGAAGCGGTTCGCCCGTGCCGGGCTGCTCCGTATCCGGCTGGCCCGCGGACGGGTCGTCAGGAATGGGCTCGCCGGGAAGAGGCTCCCCAGTACCGGGGCCCTCTGTGCCGGGCTGGCTCGCAGGCGGGTCACCCGCGGACGGGCCCGTCATATCGGGCTCATCCGGATCCCCGGCCGGAATGCTGGTCGGATCACCGGTGAACCATCCGATGGGGCTCAGGAGGAAACTGTACGCGCCGTCCTCCGGCACGACCGGTTCCTCACCGCCGCCCAGATAGAGCTTTTTCTCCCCCTCCAGGCCCACGCTGACCGTTCCATGCCGATATTGATTGGTAAAGATGGTCCCTATATCCACGGGCGTGCTTCCGGTGAACGCCATGGGAGAGGCATACTGAGGCGTCCCGTCCTTATACACCTGCACGGTAGCCGTCAGGTCCTCAGCCACTGTGACCTCGATCTGGTACACGCTGTGGTCATAGATGACGCCCGGCTTGCTGTCCCGCTTCTCGCTGACGGTATAGCGGTACGTCCCCGGCCGGCTGAATATCTCGCCGCTCAAGAGGGTGATGGCGCCGCCGTCTCCGTTTGTGACGGTGTTGGTCACGCCGGTCTGTTCATTTTTGACGAAGAAATGGAAGTCATAGGGATTCAGTGTCCCGCCAGTAAACGCTTTCTTTGCTGTGAGCGTCAGGGGCACGCCGTCCCGGTGGTTGGTAAACGCCGCCACGGCATTTTCGCCCTCCGCGATGGTACCCTCCGCAACATCGCCCTCCGCGCCGGAAACACTCACGGTATAGCCCTTGGCCGCGCCGTCCAGCTCCTCCACCTTGTAGCTGAGGCCCGCGGGCAGGCCCACGGCCCTGCGGCTCTCGCCGCTTCTCAGGGAGAAGGTGGCCACGCCGGCGTTAAAGGTCATGCCCGTCGTCTCGCCGCCGATGGTGCCGTTGATCCTGTCCGCGCCGTCGCCGGTCAGAGTGACACGGAACGCGAAGGCCGTGTCGGCGTCGCCGGCCGTGCCGGTCACTTCCTTGCTCACGGTCAGCTCGCCGGTATGCGCCGGCAGCGACACCACTTTGTTGGTGAATACAGCCGTGACGGTCTGGCTGCCGCCCGGTATGACGTCCATGGCGCCGACCGAGTCGGTCTCATAAGAGTCCTTGTTGGCCTCCTCCTCGGTCACCTTGTAGTTCAGACCCATAGGCAGGCCTTCCAGCGTGATCTCTCCGTCCTTCGTCAGGGTGAAGTTGGCCATGCCGCCGCTGAAAGTCAGCGGTTCGCCCTCCGTTTCCCCGACCTTCGTGTTATAAATGCCGTCCCCTGCGCTGTTGCCGTCCGCGTCGGAGAGCTGCACGGTGAAGTGGAACTGTGTATCCGCCGGCACATCGCCTTCCACGAACTTTCTCACGGTCAGGTTGCCGGTCTTGGACTCGTTGATATTGGAGTGGGCCGTCACCGCCTGCCCGCCCAGATGGACACTGGCGTCGTTGGAGACGCTGTGGTCAGCGCTCTCCTCGATATGGCCATTGACCGTGGCCGAGAGGGTCACGGTGCCGCTGGTGCCGCCGGAGCGGTCTTTCAGCGTCCAGGTGATCTCTCTTCCGTCCAGGGTGATGGTGAGGTCACCGGTGCTGTCCGTCACCGTGGTGGTCCCGGCCTTGACCATCTCCTCGGTGAGCGTAAGCGGCTCCTCGCCGATGATGGGTATGCCGGCGCTCAGGAAGTCCAGCTCAGCGGGGAGCGTGTCGTAGATGACCACTTCCGCCGGACTCTTCCCCGGATTGGCCCAGGAGATCGTGTAGTCCAGCGTGTCGCCAACGTCCACGCCGTCACCGGCATCGACGGTCTTTTCCGCCTTGAAGTTGGCGACGGTGACGTTGTCGTTGGTCACGTAACTGAGTTCGCCCGTCACGGGTGCGGACGTGAGATAGCCGCGGGCATTCGCGCCCGTCTCCTCCACGGTATAGGTGGAGCCCGCCGGGATATTGCTGAACGTCGCGGTGCTTCCGCTCGCCAGCTTGAAGGTACAGGTCCGGCTGTTTCCGTCCGACGTCCATACTGGATCGGTGGCGTCCTCAGCGCTGATCTGCCAGTTCTCCGGGAGCTTGACGCCCTCGGGAGCCGTGAAGGTCGCGGAGAACGCGAACGGTTCGCCGTCAGCTGCGCCGCCTGTGATTTCCTTGGTGACGGTCAGGCTGTCCGGCGCCTTGTTGGTGAATTCGATGGTGGATCCCCAGCCGGCCTCCGTGTCCCTGTTATTGACCACACCAGGATCGCCGATCACGAAACCGCCGGCATCCAGCCTGACCCCATAGGTCACATCATAGGAATTGGAGTCGTCATAGATATAGTTTACCGTGCCGGAGGCCCACGCCGCGGGGCTGGCCTCCTTGACGTGGAACATATAGGTCCCCGGCTGGAGGAAATCGAACTTCGGGAAGGCCGCGCCGCTCGCGGTGAACGTGACATCGACCTTCTGACCGGGCAGCTCACTCAGCGGTGTTTCGCCATATTTCACGTTGGCGGGTTCTCCGCTCTTCAGGGTGATCTCCGCCGTGAAGGTATCGCCGATGGGCCCGGTGGCCCCCTCCACGTTCTTGATCAGCGTGGGATCCGTCCGCTCGCCGCTGTACACATAGTTCACGAAGGGTATGGCGTTCCCATCCTCCCGTGTCCAGCCGGGCACCGCGTAAGCGGCGACGACGGTCGGCACAGAGGATGTGTGGTCAGGCGTCACCGTGATGGTGAGCGTGATGGCGTCCATGAAGCACCTGTAGAGCGCCGGATCGGGCGTCACCTCCTCAATGGTGAAGGTGTACGTCACACTGTCGGAGGAGCCCGCCAGCGCCGCGCCGTTCACTGTGATACCGCCCAGAGACTTGTGTATCGCGTTGCGGCCGTTGACAGTTCCGTCACCATAGGAGATGGACGCGGTATAGCCGGTCGAGGCATCGCCGCCCAGGCCGGCGGGCATGGTGATCTTGCCGTCGGCAATGGCGCTCTGGGCCGCTCTGTCCGGCCTGATGATGAAGCTGAAGCTGTCGCCGGGCAGCCATTCCCGGCCCACCAGCCGTTTGGCGATGTCCAGCGGGAAGGTCCCCGCGCCGTCCGCATAGGTATTGACGAAGGTCACTTTGTCCGCGCCATCTTTTTCGGGCTGGGCATCCAGCTTGCCGTTGTCGTCCTTGACAACGACGGTGACAGGATAGATCTTATGATCCACCGTAATGCCGCCGAGGCTCGTGCTCTCGGTGATGGTGAAGGTATATGCCCCCGGCTGATTAAATGTGATGTCCGGGAACGACGCCGTGTGATCGGGCGTACCGTATTCGATGTCGACGCTGGATGCCGGGATAGTGACATTCCCACTGTTGCCACTGGTACAGGCGATGGTGAACGTGAACTTGTCGCCGGGCTCCCAATCGCGGGCGCCCTCCAGGACCTTCGTCACCGTGGGCGTCCAGGTAGCAGGCATCGTCTCGTATGTGTTGGTGAAGGTGACGTTCGTCCCGCTGATGGCAGCTGTCTCGCCGCCTGTGACGGTCACATCCGCCTCCAGGGCGTCCTTGCTTCTATTCGCGGCCACAGCGACCGTCACTGTATACTTATTCTCGTCATAGGTGACGCCGGGAAGGGAGTTCTTGCCCTCCTCCAGGGTATACTTATACGTGCCCTCCCGCGGGAACGCGAGGCCGGCAAAGAAGTTCTCGGATACACCCCTGCCGCTCTTCGCGGAGACGGTGACTTCTTTCGTCACCACCCCGCCGCCGACCTTTCCCACCGGGTCGCCCGCCGGGTTGTCCGGGGCGGGCTTGAGGGTGAACTTGAAGGTCATCCCACGGTCCGACGTGGACTCAGTGTCCAGCTTCTTCGTGACCGTGAGCTCGGGCGTCGCGGACGTCACCGCGTAGTTGGTGAAGGTCACGGGGTTTGTCTCTCCGGCCTTGACGGTCCCCTCCATGGTGTCGGACACGAAGTTGTCCGCCGGCGTCTCTTCTATTGTATACTCCGTCCCGGCGGGCAGGCCCGTAAATTGGGCAGTATTGCCCTCGTTCAGTTTGAACGTGACCGTATCGCTGCCGCCGGTGGGGGCATACTCATAGTGCGGATCGTCCCCCTTCTGGCTGACCTTCGCGTCCGTGAACGTGACGGTGAAGTCAAAGCCGTCGGCAGGCACGGTCGCCGCCGTTCCCTCGATCACCTTCGTGACCGTCAGGGCGCCGCGGACATGGTTGGTGAACAGGACTTTCTCCTCTGTGACCGGCACCCCGTCCTTTGTTATCTCGGTCTTTGTGACCTCAAGAGCCCCGCCCTCGTCCGTCACGGTGTAGGCGACGGTATACTCGCTGTTATCATACTCTATGTAGGTATAGGCGCCGGTGACAGACTCCGGCCTCTGCTCCTTGACGGTGAAGGCATAGGTCCCCGCCTGCAGGAAGCGGAACGCGGGCAGGTCGGTCTCCGCCGTGATGGGGAAGGCCATGCCGTTTTCAAACGGCTCATAACTGCCATCTTCTTTCTCGTATTCCACATAGGGAGCGTTAGCATCCTCTGTCAGCGTCCACAGGGCGTTGAAGGCATAGGTGTCCGCCAGGATCTCGGTCCCGTCAACGGTCGTGCCGTCCCCGTAATTCCAATCGGCGTCCGCTTCGGCATTAGTCCCCGCGCCCAGGAGACTCTTGGCCATGGTGCCCTCCGCGGTATGGGGAGGCGACACCGCGTAGGCCTGGTTCACGAAGGGGATCGTGACGCTGTCGCCGCTGGATGTGACCTCCTCTTGGGTAGCGTAGGTGGCCACGAATTCGGGCTCGCCCGTGGGCAGGCCCGCGGCGTCGATCGCCCGCGTGACCGTCACGGTCAGCGTGACTGTGTCTTTTTTCGGCGTCACGCCCTCTTGGGCCTCTTCCTTAAACTCGATGGTGTATTGTTGCTTTTCCGGCCCTGCCGCCACAGTGAGCGTGCCCACATCCGTCACGCCGGCATGATTCACGTGAACGGTATAGCCGTCCCCGGCAGATGTCACGCCATCTGCCGGTGCAAACAGATCCGCCGCGCCGTCCTGCGGGGTGACGGTGAACACGAAATCGTCGCTCGCCGCCCAGGCACGGCCTATCAGCGTCTTGTCTATCTTGAGGTCAAAGGTGCCAGTTTTGTCGGCATAGGTGTTGACGAAGGTGACCGTTTCGCCGCCGTCGGTCACTTGCAGCGCTCCGTCCTCGTCCGTCACGGTGACATGGAAGGACTCGTCTCCAAGCGTGCTGGTTATGCCGCCGGCCTCGTGCGTCTCACTGATCTGGAAGGTATATGTCCCCGGCTGTTTAAATGTGATGTCCGGGAACGACGCCGTGTGATCGTCTGTACTGTCTTCGATGGTGACGCTCGTGGGCGACTCCATCGTGACATTGCTCTTGTTGTCACTGGTGCACTCGATGGTGAACGTGAACTTGTCGCCTTCGGTCCACGCCCGGCCCTCCAGATCCTTCTTCACCGTGGGCGTCCAGACAGCATTCGTCGTCTCGTATGTGTTGGTAAAGGTGACGGAGCTGTCCCCCGTTTCTTCCTCCTCGACGGTGGCATTCAGCTTGGGAGCGCCCGGGTCCGGGTCGCCCGTGACCCTCACCACGATATTATAGACCTTCTCGTCATAACGGGTGACGCCGGGAAGGTGATCGTTGACCTCCTTCAGGGTATACTTATACGTGCCCACCCGCGGGAACGCGAGGCCGGCAAAGAAGTTCTCTATCGCCGCTTCCTTGACACTGGGCTTGATCTTGACCTCCTTTGTCACTCCCTCTGCTATCACCGGGTCGCCCGCCGGGTTGCCCGGGGCGGGCTTGAGGGTGAAGCTGAAGGTCATCTCACGGTCCGACGTGGACTCAGTTTCCAGCTTCTTCGTGACCTTGAGCGCGGGCGTCACGGAGTCCACCTTGTAGTTGGTGAAGGTCACGGCGTTCGTCTCTCCGGCCTCGACGGTCCCCTCCATGGTGTCGGACACAAAGTTGTCCGCCGGCGTCTCTTCTATTGTATACTTCGTCCCGGCGGGCAGGCCCGTAAACTGGGCCGTATCGCCGCTATTCAGTTTGAACGTGACCTTATCGCTGCCGCCGTCGGGGTCGTATACATAGTTCAGATCGTCACTATCCTTCGTGACCTTCGCGTCCGTGAACGTGACGGTCAGCTCAAAGCCGTCGGCAGGCACGGTCGCTGCCGTGCCCCGGATCTCCTTCGTGACCGTCAGGGCGCCGCGGACATGGTTGGTGAATACGACGGCCTCTTGCTTAACCTCTCCCTTCTTGATCTCGGGACCTGTGACCTTAAGGGCACCTTCCTTGTCGTCCGTCACGGTGTAGGTGACGGTATACTCGCTGTTATCATACTCTATGTAGCTATAGGCGCCGGTGACAGACTCCGGCCTCTGCTCCGTGACGGTGAAGGCATAGGTCCCCGCCTTCAGGAAGTGGAACGCGGGAAGGTCGCTCTTCGCCGTGATGGGGAAGGCCCTGCCGTTTTCAAACGGCTCATATTCGCTCGCCGCGTCCGTCTTCGGGACCTCCACGTCGGCGGTCGTAACGCCGTCCGTCCCGGTCAGCGTCCACAGGGCGTTGAAGGCATACTCGCCCTCCGTGATCTCGGCCCCGTCAACGGTCGTGCCGTCCCCGTAATTCCAATCGGCGTCCGCTTCGGCATTCTCGCCCGCGCCCAGGAGGCTCTTGGACATGGTGCCCTCCGCGGTATGGGGAGGCGACACCGCGTAGGCCTGGTTCACGAAGGGGATCTTGATCGCGGCGTCATCACTGTCGTCCAATCCGCCTTCCGATCCGTCGTCGTCCAAGTAGGCGTAGGTGGCCATCACCTCCAGATCGCCGGTGGGGACGGAAGTCTCCGTGCCCGTCACTCGCGTGACGGTGAAGCTGATCTTGATCTTATCTTCCAGGCACTTCAGGGGCTTGCTGGCCAGCTCTGCCGTGTTCTCACTGACGGTAAAGCTGTAGCTCCGGGTCATGTCGTCGCCTAAATTCTTGAACTTGATCTCGCCCAGTTCCTTGGTGATGGTGTCCCCGGCCTTCGCAGTATCCGCGCCGGATATGGTAAACTTATAGTTTTCGCTTGACTTAAGGTCCTCGGGCATGGTGATATCGCCGGCATCTATCGCCGCCTTCGTGGCACTGTCCGGCTCAATGGTGAAGGTGAACGTGTCGTCATCCGCCCATTCCCGGCCCTGGAGCTTCTTCGACACCTTGAGTTCAAAGGGTTCCTCTATGTCATGGTACGTGTTGACGAACGTAACGGTGTTGCTATTGACACCCGGGCTATACTCTGCCGCGCCGGCCGAGGCCGTGAGCGCGCCCCTGTTGTTGTCCGTGACGTTCACCGTCAGTTTATAATCATGCGTGAAATCGATGTTGTGATATGGATCGGTTTCTGTCACAGTAAAGACATATTCACCGGGCTTGGTGAACTCCACCTTGAACTCACCGCTTTGCGCATCCTTGTTTACCGTGAGTTTATCGGATGACGTTATCCTATAGCCTGTCTTATCAACAGGTCCGGCGAGCGTGAAGTCAAACTTATCGCCCTCTGTCCAGCTGCGGCCCACAAGCTGCTTATTCACCGTGAGGGTCCATGTGCAGGAGGCGCTGTATGTGTTGGCGAACGGCAGCTTGTGAGCGGCTTCCACATGATTTTCCGTCTTCAATACATGGACGGTCCGCGTGTCTTCTCCCACGGTCTCTTCGACGTCCTCAACGCTTTCGTTTTCTTCAAGCCGCTTGCCGCCGATCGTCTCATTGGCAGTATACTCACTGTATTCAGCTTCCGTGAGCAGGCGCTGGTCGATGGTGCAGGTGCCGACTTCCTTCAGCTCTTCTTCAGGGCCGGTGAACACCGCCAGCTCGATCCGGTCGATGATGCCGTCTGTAGTCCCCTCCATCGACAGCGCGTTGGTCAGCGTGGCCCGCATGGTATACCGGGTATCGTCATACTCAATGCCGTTCGGGACGCCGTCCGTCACCTCCTTCGGCACCTTCTCGGTGATGTAGAGCTCGTACACCACGGGCTGGGTGCGGGGTGTGAGATGGTTGGTTGTGATCTCCTCCTCCGTGGGGTTCTCATAAACCTTTCCCTCAGCATCCACATACTCCACCGGGAATGTCACGTTCTTGAAGGTGACGTTCTTAAAATCCAGCGTTCGCTTATCATCCGTGAGCTCGATATCCTGGGAGAAGTCGGTCTTTGTCCCGTCCGGATCCGGTGTATAACCCAAACCCTCGATAACGATATCGCCCTTGGCCAGAGCCGCTTGGGTGGGAACATCGCCGGTGATGTTCACGGTGAACGTATCCACAACCGGTCCATGCTCGCCATCACCGGTATTGCCTTCCTCGCCGCCTTTGAGCCAGACGTCGCCCTTGCGGCCGGTGAAGGTCTTCTCGATGGTATACTGCGTTTTCTGCTCCACCGGGGCCACCACATAGGTGTTGGTGAAGCGGGGGGACGTGCCGGCGTAGAGCGCGGTGGACCCGTCCTCCGCGGTATACTCTATCTTGGAGACCGACGCCTCCAGATGGGAGTTCTCCTTTGTGATCGCCTGCTCCGATGCATGTTCGTCGTCCAGCTTACGGACCGCCTCAATGGAGACCTTGTAGACGCGGTTGGAGATGACCGTGGTGGCGGCCCCGGGGGCATC
Source organism: uncultured Oscillospiraceae bacterium (assembly GCA_947631865.1). Classification (GTDB taxonomy): domain Bacteria; phylum Bacillota; class Clostridia; order Oscillospirales; family Oscillospiraceae; genus CAJOIG01. The sequence goes on from CANRNF010000017.1 coordinate 14,833, forward strand.
CGGGGCCAGCGCCTTCTCCTGGATGGTGAACACATAGGTGCCCGCCGCGGGGAACTCATGCTTCAGCATGCCGTCCGCCGCCGGGGCCGCCTCCCCCTCCACCGGCGCCCTCACAGGCTCGTCGTTCTTGGTCAGGAGCGGGTCGGATATCTTCGTGTCGCTCAGGGGCCGCTCTACGTTGTCCCTTATCTCGGTGGCAAACGGGTCGTCGCCGTCAATGATGACTGTCTCGTTCGTCCACCCGCTGCCTTCGGCCCATGCCTTGACCGCGCTCTGTATCTCGTCTTTGGTAGCGGATACGCCCCACGCGGCGGGTTCGCCATCGTCAATGGTATAGTTGGCGCTAGCGGTCGTGTCACCTGGGTCATATGCAAAGCTGACGCTAAACTCAAACTTGTCGACGTCGCCCACGGATTTATCATGCCAGGCACGGTCCACCAGGCGCTTTTCGATGGCCAGCACGCCCGACGCCTCGGCGTTGGGTATGTTCACCTGGCAGTAGTTATTATCGTCGAATTTGAACACCGTGCCCGCGGCCTTTTCTTCCGTCGTGATCGTTCCCGCCGCGGGACGCACCTCATAATAGGTGTTCAGCACCCGGTAGCCCGAGGGCGGCGACACCTCGCGGATGGTATAGATCGCCTTGGGATCCAGGCCGGAGAAGGCCACGCGGCCGTTGGCCCGGGTGGTGCCCGAGCCTTCAAACGCCTTGCTCAATTCTTCATAGGCCGCATCCGAGCCGGCGTCGTGGGCGTTATATTTGTCCACCAGGTCCTGGATAACCGACATCTCACCCTTATACACGCGGAATGTGGCGCCCTGGAGGAAGTTTTGATCGTCCACCGAACCGGTGTATTTGTATATCTCTATGGTGGCCGGGTCCTGGGCGTTGGTGATACTGATGTTGGTCCGGTTGGTGAGCACCTCCCGGTCCAGCACGCCGTTATAGGGGGATACGGAGCCCTCATTACCCGTGTTGTCCGTGCCGGCGGGGTAGCCTTCCTTCCATTCAAGGTCCGTTATGCCCGATCCCGCGGCGCCTTGGCCGGCGATGCAGGCCACGTCGGCGCTGGAGGACTTTCCGTCCTTGTTCCAGTCGGGCAGGTTGTCGAAGGAGAATTTGTATTCCCCATCCTTATAGGCCGCGGCGCACTCAGCCTCATGCCCTTGGGCATACGCCTTCAGGTCGAACCAGGCGTCGCCGCCCACGAAGGAGCCGTATGTATGGTCGGTCTTATTGTAGTCCTGGTCGAACCGGTGCATATACAGCACGTTGGTCGCGGGATCGATATAGTACTCCGCGGAAACGAAGTAGTCGGCCACCTTGGTCGCCCTGCCGTCGGCGTTTCCTATCGAACCGGGCAGATGGTCATAGGTATAGGCCCAGCTGATGATCATCGAGATAGTCCGGTAGTCATAGACGTGGGGACTTGCTTCGCCCTCCAGCATATAGGACAGCTCATAGGCCACCGCCCCGGGGCGGTTTTTCGCCTCCCCGCTGGCATCCTTGTCGCCCTCCCAGGTCTTGGACAGCCTCAGGGAGAACCCCGCCGGTTCGTAGTGGTAGCCTACATCGATGGCCGTGACGGTGTAGTTCTCGACGCCGATCTCATTTTTCGTCGGGTCGACCTGGCCTTCGGCCGCGCCCACCGTGATATACTGGACCTCCTTGCCATAGGCAGCCTTATCATAGGCATACAGGGCGTAGCGGCCGTATTTCGAGCCGCCGCCAGTGGTTCCCCCTTTGATCTCCCCTTTTACCCCCGCCGTAGTGAGATTATAGGCCGCGTCCGGCTTCACCACGTGCCATAGGTACTTTGTCCCTGTCTCGGGAGTGTACTCCAGGTCGGCGAAGGTATAGCTGCCCTCCAGGGTGGTGACATTGCTGTCCACCAGCTCATAGATGCCTTTATCTTCATATGCTCCCCAGTTGTGAGCGTCGACCTTGATCAGATTCTGGTCGTCCTTTTCATCCGGGGCGACGAAGCTCTTTTCCGTTTCCGCCGGATATGCCGTCTCCTCCGTCTGCTTGTACAAATCGATCTGGACGCCCTCCAGCAGGTGATCGGCGTTGGTCTTCATGTCGTCATAGAGAGAGGGGGTGCCGTCCGCGTCGTAGAAGACCCGGCCCGTCATGTTGAACACGCCGGTTTTCTTGACGATCCTGATCTGCGTCTCCGGGGCGTCGGCGCTCTTGGCCACCGGCGCGGGGATGAAGGTCCAGTAGTTGGCGATGGCATAGTCCGTTGTGGAGCCGTATTCGCCACCGCTGCCCGTCGACTTGCCCACGGGGTTCTTGCTGCTGTCCAGGAAATCAATGACAGCCTCCTGGCCGGCGCCGCTCACCGGCGCATCATGAGCATCAAAAAAGCTGATCACATTGCTGGTGTGGCTGTGGTCGCCTATCTTCAGGTCCGGGTGAGCGTTGTAGTAACTACTCAGAAGAGGATACTCGGTCCCGCCGCTTTTGACCTGATAGAACTCATGAAAGGCTCTCGATGAGTAATCAGGTAAGAGTTTATTCTCCTGTATCTTTGTGGAGGTCCCGTCTGAACAGACCGCCGTCCCCTCCGACAGGCCGGTGGAGGCGGGACGCTCGCCGTAATAGATGGCGCTCTCGTCGTAGTAGATGACGTTTTTGGTCGCGTCATAAATGGAGCCATGCCCACTCACCAGCTTACCGCTTTTATCGAAGATCGGACTGATCCGCTCAAAGGTCATGCCCCCTTTGGCAAACTCCATGTCCATGATGGGGAAGTGGATCTCGCCGGCCTTGGTGGTGACGGTGTAGACGATGTCCGTCAGATTATAGGTGCCCGCGGGGATGACCACGCCGTTGCCGTCCTTGCCGTTCCAGCGGAACGAGTTAGTGGCATAGGGATTCACCACGCCGGATATCTCCACCGGCGCGAACCTTATCTCTTGCTCTCCTGTGATCTCGCTTTCGTCCTGGGCTGTAAAAAGGTCGGGGTGCTTTTCTTTCCAAGTGTTGAACTCGGTCACGGCGCTGTCGCCATAGGTATCTTCAAACGCTTTATGCAGCTCGTCATAGCTGATGTGGAAGTCCAGATGCAGGGTGGCGGTGGTAGCCTCCTGGACGTCGAAAGCGAAGTAGCCGCCCATGCCCTCATAGGCGCCGGTGATCTCCTCTCCGCCCTCCTCGATCTTCTCCATAAAGCGGACGTTGGTGGCCGGGTCCGGCTGGATGGCGTCCTCATACAGTACGCCATCCAGGTCATCGCTTGGCTCTTCGAAGAACAGATAGAAGCTCTTGGACAGATCCGTGTCCTTCGTGCCGGGGTATGTGTACGTCACGCCCATATCATAGTAATGGGCGGCGTCATTGCTGTTGTTCTGGAGCTTTACGGACTTGTAGAGGATGCTGTTGGTGCCGTTGTCCAGAAGGCCCCGGTTGTTGGCGAACAGCACGTAATAGTACGGTGTGGCGTCGTTGAACGTCCACTTATAGATGTAGCTGTCGGTGGTCAGGACGTAGTACGACTCCTTCATGCTGCCGCCTGACATGATCAGGTTCAGGTAGTCCACGTAGGCCCGGCCGGTCCGGCGCTCACCGTCCTCGCCGAATACCGTCACGTCCCAGGCCGCTATCATGGAGCCCGAGTCATAGTTTTTGCCGTTTGAAGTTCTAACATAGCCAGTGTCCGACCCCGTCCACTGCTGGCCCTTTTTCCCCTGTCCCGTCAGGGCCTCGCCAGAACCGTCAAAGGAGCGGAACTCCACGGTGTATACGCCCGTCTCATGCACCGGAAACTGGATGGGGGTGTAGCCGGTTCCCGCATAACCGTCGATGCTTGTGACGGCCTTCAGTGCCTTCTCCATGGCCGGGGTCGCGATATAGCCCGGGCCGGTCACTTCATTGTTCGAAACTTTTCCTTCTTTGTCGAACGGATGCTCCTGCACATCCAGCGGTATGGGGTTGCCGTATATATCCCGGATCACGATGTCGATGGAACCAAAGTCCTTATGCTGGTGGGTGGCGCGGTCCGTTATACCATTGTTGACCTTATTTCCGTTCTTTTGCGTTGTTCCTTCCAGATCCCAGATGGAGTCGAACACATTGGAGCCCAGGCAAATGGTCTCTCCCTCCTGGGCGTATACATGGATATAATTCTTCTTGTCCACGCCGGCGAATTGGCCGGTCGACCAGTACATATAGGGTCTGTCATCATTATCGGTGCTGGCCGCCGCCGCGTCCGCCGGCGCGGGGCCAAAGACCAGCAGCAGCGACAGGACGCCGCACAGACACAGCAGCAGCGCCAGCGCGTGCCGCCTGGCGTCCCCTCTCCTGTTATTCAAAATATTCGCAGTATTCATTGCCTATTCCCCCGTTTATGCACGTGGATGCACCGCCGTATTCTCTCCTGAATATTCCGCATATCCGGAATATTCACGTCATTATTCATTTCTTTGCCAGGCGCTTTTGCATATAAAAAGTAATACCCCCCCCCCCGTAGCATTTTTCGGGGGAGAGAGCACGCGCCTCTTCCTGCTTCCTTCGGGCGGCTGTGCTGCCGCCCGAAATGGTGTTCGGTTGTATCGGTCTCCGCCCTCCCGGCGGAACAGCTCTCCGGCTCCTTTCCGGCTTTATCAATATATATTTCTACTCTTCTGCTATTTTTCTTTTGCCAATTTACCAGAGAAATTCATTGTTTGCAACCCTTACCGCTCATTTAACGGAAAAACCGCTCAAATGACATCGTACCGGTTTGAATCGGCCGGGAAAACATGGTACAATACTATTATCATATAACGTATGACGCGGCGCTATGCCGCGGCGGAGGTCACCATGCGCCTTACCATATGCGACGACGACCCCCGGGAGCTGGCCGCGCTGGACGACTTCGTGCGACAGTACATCCACGCCCGGGGCCTGGCCCTGGATGTGCTGTGCTTTTCCGAGCCCGCCGAGCTGCTCCGATACGAGACGAAGAACAGCCCCGGCGAGGTGTATCTGCTGGACGTGCTCATGCCCGGCATGAACGGCATCGACCTGGGCAGGGAGATCCACCGGCGGGACCACCATGCCGTCATCCTGTACCTGACCACCTCCAAGGACTTTTACCCCGACGCCTTCGCCGTCCGGGCCTTCTCCTACCTTTTGAAGCCCGTGGACCCGGAGCGGCTGTTTGAGGACCTGGACGAGTGCTTCTCCTACCTGCTGCCGCCCAGGCCCGCCCACCGCACCGCCTCCATCCGCACCGCCGAGGGCACGCAGGTCCTGGACCTGGCGCAGGTCAACGCCGTGGAATACCGCAGCCACCGCCTGGTCTACCACCTGGCCGGCGGCGGTTCCGTCACCACCCTGTATAAAAGCGAGCCCTTCGCCGTCCTGGCCCAGGAATACCTGGACCTGGGCGTGTTCGTCCGCTGCGCCGAAAGCTACCTGGTGAACATGCCCAACATCAAGACCCTCACCCCCAATGGCTTCCGCATGGCCGACGGCTCGGAATACTCCATCACCCGCAAATACGCCGGCGCCCGCAGCCGGTTCATCGATTTCGAGGCGGAGAGCTGAGGAAAGGAGGCCGCGGCTATGACTTTTTCCGACGACATCGCTTATTTCGGCACAAAGTGCCTTCTGTGCACGGTGTGCACGCTTCTCATGATGGTGGCCTGCTCCAAAGTAAAGACCTCCGCCAAGCGGCTGGCGTTCACCTGCGCCGCCTATCTGGCTTTTGCCCTGGTCATCATCGTGGTGATGCTCCGCCTGTTCCCCCTGAACACAGCCCTGTTGGTGGGTATCGTCATCATGGCCGCCGCCATGATGGCCGCCCTGTACTCCGTCTCCGAGTTCACCCCCTGGCAGGCGGTGTTCAACTATACCATGCAGCTCAGCATCGCCCTGGTGCTCATGATGACCCAGACCCTGGTGGCCCGGACCAAGCTCATCGACCTCCTGTTCCGGCTCGGCTCCTTCTCCGCGGTCATCTTTTTCGAGTGGAAGTTCCTGCGGGAAAAATTCTCCCAGATGGGCTACCTGCCCGACGTCAACTGGCGGCTCCTGTCCCTGGTGCCGGTGGGCTTTTCCATCCTGAACCTGTTCCTGGGCACCTACCCCGTCCACTTTACGGAGTCCATCCCCGCCATCATAAGCGTCTATATCTCCACGGCCATCATGCTGGCGACCTACGTCATCATCTTCAGGAGCCTCCTCAGCCAGCATCAGCTCCAGCAGGCCAAAAATACCGAGAACGTGCTCATGCTCCGGACCCAGGCCCTGGAAAACCAGCTCAGCGCCTTCGACCAGGCCTCCGAGCAGATGCGCATCCAGCGCCACGACATGCGCTTCCACCTCACCCGTATCGCCGAGCTCATCAAGCTGGGCCAGACAGAGGAGGCTCTGAGCTTCATCGACGGCGTGGACGAAAAGCTCGTGAACACCGTCCCCGTCTCCTACTGCGGGAACACCACCGTGAACGCGGTGCTGTCCTATTACGTGGCCCTGGCCCAGGAGAGGGAGATCAGGACCGACGTGAGCTTCTTCCTGCCCGAGCCCCTGGCCTTCGATATCATCGACTTCACCGCCATGCTGGCCAACGCCCTGGACAACGCCATCCGCGCCTGCGAGGCCATCCCCGACCCTATGGCCCGGCGCATCACCGTCACCGCCCGGGGCAAGAACATGTACATCCTGCAGATCGCCAACACCTTCCTGAACACCGTCCAGTTCGACGAGCAGGGCCTGCCCAAGTCTGACCAGGCCTTCCACGGCACCGGCGTCCACTCCATCGCCGCCTTCGCCGAGAAGAACGGCGCCTCCCTCAGCTATTCCGTCAACAACGACTGGTTCATCCTGCGCATCGCCGTGAACCGGTGACCGGCCATGCGGTATCGTTCTGGACCTATGAACGGCAGAAGCCGCCCGGCGGGAGGTCCCGCCGGGCGGCTCGTCTTTTCCATGCTCCTCACCTCCGACAAGGAAGTGGGGAGTTTTTTATCATCACCGGTACTTACCCAAGGGCCTCCGTCATGGCCCGCACATACGCGCCCACGTGCTCCGGCGCGGACGTGCCATACTGGGCCAGCAGCTTGATGATGGCGGAGCCCACGATGGCCCCGTCAGAATAAGAGGCCATTTTGGCCGCCTGTTCCGGCGTGGAGATGCCAAAGCCGATGGCACAGGGGATGGACGTATTGGCCCGGACCACCTTCACGATGGAGGCCAGGTCCGTGGTGATCTCGCTGCGGGTGCCGGTGACGCCCAGGCTGGAGACGATGTAGAGGAAGCCCTCCGCCTTCCGGGCGATCATGGCGATGCGGTCGGCGGAGGTGGGCGCCACCAGGGATATCAGGTCCACCCCGTACTGCCGGCACAGGGGCAGGAACTCCCCCTTCTCCTCAAAGGGCAGGTCGGGCAGGATGAGCCCGTCGATGCCGATGTCCCGGCAGGTGGAGATGAACCGCTCCGCGCCATAGGAGAAGACCACGTTGGCGTAGGTCATGAACACCATGGGCACGGCCACGTCCCGGCGCAGGTCCCGGACCAGGCCGAATATCCTGTCCGTGGTGACGCCGCCGGTCAGCGCCCGCAGGTTGGCCGCCTGGATGACAGGGCCCTCGGCGGTAGGGTCGGAGAAGGGTATGCCCAGCTCGATAAGGCCGGCCCCGTTGGCCACACAGGCCCGCACGCAGGCGGCGGTGGTCTCCAGGTCCGGGTCGCCGCAGGTGATGAACGGGATGAACGCCTTGCCGCGGGCAAAGGCACTGGCGATGTTACTCATGGATATCCTCCCCTCTGTAGCGGGCGATAGCGGCGCAGTCCTTGTCTCCCCGGCCGGAGATGGTGATGACAACGATCTGGTCCTTTCCCATGGTGGGGGCCAGTTTTTGGGCGTAGGCCACGGCGTGGGCGGACTCGATGGCCGGGATGATGCCCTCTGTCCGGGCCAGGTATTCAAAGGCGTCCACCGCCTCGTCGTCGGTGATGGGGACGTACTCCGCCCGGCCGGTGTCGTGCAGCCAAGCGTGCTCCGGGCCCACGCCGGGGTAGTCAAGCCCCGCGGAGATGGAATATACCGGGGCGATCTGGCCGTACTCGTCCTGGCAGAAGTAGCTCTTCATTCCGTGGAAGATGCCCAGCCTGCCCGTGGCGATGGTGGCGGCCGTCTCAAAGGTGTCCACGCCCCGCCCGGCAGCCTCGCAGCCGATGAGCCGTACAGAGGGCTCCGGGATGAAGTGGTAGAAGCTGCCGATGGCGTTGGAGCCGCCGCCCACGCAGGCGATCACCGCGTCGGGCAGCCGTCCCTCCTTCTCCTGGAGCTGCTGCTTTATCTCCCGGGAGATCACCGCCTGGAAGTCCCGCACGATGGTGGGGAACGGGTGCGGGCCCATGACGGAGCCCAGGCAGTAGTGGGTGTCGTCGATGCGGCGGGTCCACTCCCGCATGGCCTCGGATACGGCGTCCTTCAGCGTGCCGGTGCCGGTGGTCACGGGCACCACCTCCGCCCCCAGAAGGCGCATCCGGTACACGTTCAGGGCCTGGCGCTTCGTGTCCTCCTCGCCCATGAACACCACGCACTGCATGCCCATGAGGGCGGCGGCGGTGGCGGTGGCCACGCCGTGCTGGCCGGCGCCGGTCTCGGCGATGAGGCGGGTCTTGCCCATCTTCTTCGCCAGCAGCGCCTGGCCCAGGACGTTGTTGATCTTGTGGGCGCCGGTGTGGTTCAGGTCCTCCCGCTTGAGGTATATCTTCGCCCCGCCCAGGTCCCGGGTCATCTTCTCCGCGTAGTACAGCCGGGAGGGACGCCCGGCGTACTCGTTGAAGAGATACGCAAGCTCCCGATTGAAATCCGGGTCGTTTTTGTAATGGTCATAAGCGGCCTCCAGTTCGATGACCGCGTTCATCAATGTCTCGGGGATATACTGTCCGCCGTGCATACCGAATCGTCCGTTGGACATGGCGTTCATTCCTTTCGCGCGGCGGCCACCGCCGCCATGATCTTTGTAAAGTCTTTCTTTTTATCCGTCTCCACGCCGCTGGAGATGTCCAGTCCCCAGGGGCGGAGCCGGGCTATGGCGTCGGGGATGTTCTCCGGCGTCAGGCCGCCGGCCAGGATATATGGCCGGGTCACGCCCCGGGTCAGGGACCAGTCGAAGGCCGCGCCAGTGCCATAGCCGTTGTCCAGCAGGACCATATCGGCGGCGGAGGCGCTGGCGGCGGCCAGGTCCGCGGCGGCGCGAACCTTGAAGGCCTTCCATACCGTGCAGCCGGGCGCCAGGGCGCGGAGGGCGGCGATATAGCCGTCGTCCTCGCGGCCGTGGAGCTGGGCCACGGATATGGTGCCGTCGTTCAGGAGCGCCGCCGCGTCCTCCACGGGGCTGTCCACAAATACGCCTACAGGGGTGATGCCGCCGTCCAGTCCCGCCCGCAGGGCCCGGACCTGGTCCGGGGCCAGGTTCCGGTGGCTCTTGGGGAAGTTGATGATGAACCCGCACCAGTCCGGCCGGGCGGCGTTGACGAATCCCACGTCCTCGGGCCGGTACAGGCCGCATATCTTGATCTTCGTCATCGGGCCGCCTCCCCCATGGCCGCCAGCAGCGCGGCCTTGTCCTTCGCGCGCATCAAGACCTCCCCCATGAGCACCGCGTCGGCCCCCAGCTTCCTCAGCGCCGCCGCGTCCGCCGGTCCGGTCACGCCGCTCTCCGCCACATATACCGCCCCGGGCGGTATCATCTCCCGCAGCCGGGCGGCGTTGGAAAAGTCCACGGTGAAGTCCTTCAGGTTCCGGTTGTTCACGCCGATGATCCGGGCTCCGGCGCTGAGGGCGGAGCGGATCTCCCCCTCGTCGTGGGTCTCCACCAGGGCGGCCAGGCCCAGCCCGTCGCATATCTCCAGGTATCTGGCCAGCGTGGCCGTGTCCAGGAGGGCGCAGATGAGAAGCACCGCGTTGGCGCCCATGAACTTGGCCTGGTAAAGCTGGTACTCATCCACGGTGAAGTCCTTGCGGAGCATGGGGAGGGATATGGCCCGGCGGATGTCCAGGAAGATGCCGTCCGAGCCCAAAAACCATTTGGGCTCCGTGAGGCAGGACACCGCGTCCGCACCCGCCGCCTCATATGCCCGGGCGATGTCCAGGTAGGGAAAGTCCGGCGCGATGAGCCCCTTGGAGGGGGACGCCCGCTTCACCTCGCAGATGAAGCTGAGGCCCGGCTTGGTGAGCGCGTCCACGAACGCCCGGCCATTTGCCGGACCGCCCCGGGCGGCCAGCTCCTCCATGGCCTCCGGGCTGATCGTTTCCTTGTCCGCCGCCACCCGTTCCCGGGCGTGGGCGGCCAATTGGTCCAGGATGGTCATCTCAGGCCTCCGGACGGTTGGAGACCTCGATGAGCCCGGCAAGGGTCGCGGCGGCCCTGCCGCTGTCGATGAGCTCCGCCGCCAATGCCACGCCCTCGGCCCAGCTGGCCGCCTTGCCGCCGATATACAGGGCCGCGCCGGCGTTCATGAGCACTGCGTCCCGCTTGGGACCGGGGGCGCCGGCCAGGATGTCCCGGACGATCTGGGCGTTCTCCGCCGGGGCGCCGCCCGTAAGGTCGCTCTTTTCGCAGCGGGTCAGGCCGAAGTCCTCCGGCTCCACCGTGTAGGACTTGAACCAGCCATCCTTGAATTCGCACACGGCGGTAGGGGCGGACAGGCTTATCTCGTCCAGCTTGTCCCTGCCATAGACCACCATGCCCCGCTCCACGCCCAGGCTGATGAGCACCTGGGCCAGCGGCTCCACCAGATACTCGTCATACACGCCCAGCAGCTGCATCTTGGGGCTGCCCGGGTTGGTCAAAGGCCCCAGGATGTTGAACACCGTCCTAAAGCCCAGCTCCTTGCGGATGGCGCCCACGTATTTCATGGAGGTGTGGTACTTCTGGGCGAAGAAGAAGCACATGCCCACCTCGTTCAAAAGCTCCACGCACCGCTCCGGGCTCTGCTGGATGTTGACGCCCAGGGCCTCCAGGCAGTCGGCGGTGCCGCACTGGGAGGACGCGGCCCGGTTGCCGTGCTTGGCCACCTTTATCCCGCCGGCGGCGGCCACCAGCGCGGAGGCGGTGGAGATGTTGAAGCTGTGGGCTCCGTCGCCGCCGGTACCCACGATCTCGAACACGGGACAGGGCACGTCCACCTTCGTGGCGTGGTCCCGCATGGCGGCGGCGCAGCCGGCGATCTCGTCGCTGGTCTCGGCCTTGGCGCTCTTGGTGGACAGCGCCGCGAGGAACGCGGCGTTCTGGGTCTGGGTCGTCTCGCCGGACATAATCTCGTTCATGACGGCGTAGGCCTCCTCGTAGGTCAGGTCCTCCTTGGAGACGATCTTTGCAATGGCTTCTCTTATCATGATAGGAACTCCTTTCCTTTTATGACAAATGGATAAAGTTTCGCAGCATGGTCCGGCCGTCCGGGGTCATGATGGACTCGGGGTGGAACTGGACGCCGAACACGGGATACTGCCGGTGCCGGACCGCCATCACTTCCCCTTCCTCCGTGCGGGCGGTGACGGCGAGACACTCCGGGATGGTGTCCGGGTCGGCCGCAAGGGAGTGATACCGGGCCACGGGCGCGCTCTCGGGACAGCCCGCGAACAGGGGGCAGTCAAGGTCGAAGCGGACGACGGACTGCTTGCCGTGCATGAGACGCTTGGCATAGGTGACCGTGGCCCCATAGGCGGCGCAGATGGCCTGGTGCCCCAGGCATACCCCCAGCATGGGGATGGCCGGACCCAGCGCGCGCACCACCTCCATGGTGACGCCCGCGTCCTCCGGCCGTCCGGGACCGGGAGAGAGGATGATGCGGTCCGGCGCCAGGTCGCGGATCTCCGCCACGGTCAGTTCATCGTTACGGATGACGCGGATGTCAGGGTCCAGGGCTCCCACCAGCTGGTAGAGGTTATAGGAAAAGCTGTCGTAATTGTCGATGAGCAAAATCATAGAAGGTCTTCCTCCTGGGCCAGGCGCAGGGCGTTCACCACGGCCTGCGCCTTGTTGATGCATTCCTGGTACTCCTTCTCCGGCACGGAGTCGGCCACGATGCCCGCGCCGGACCGGACGAATACCTGCCCGTTTTTCTTATACGCGATGCGGATGGCGATGCAGGTGTCCATGTTGCCGGTGAAGTCGATGTAGCCGATGGCACCCCCGTAGATGCCCCGCTTGTTGTCCTCAAGCTGGCCTATAAGCTGGCAGGCGCGGATCTTCGGCGCGCCGGACAGGGTGCCCGCCGGGAGCACCGCCGCGATGGCGTCCAGGGCGTCGAACTCCAGGCGTATCTCGCCCCGGACCGTGGAGCCGATGTGCATCACGTGGGAGTAGCGCTCGATGGAGTGGAGTTTTTCCACCTGGACGGAGCCGAATTTGCTGATCTTCCCCAGGTCGTTGCGGCCCAGGTCCACCAGCATGTTGTGCTCGGCCAGCTCCTTTTCATCCGCCAGGAGCTCCGCCTCCAGGGCGGCGTCCTCCTCGTCGGTCTTTCCCCGGGGCCGGGTGCCCGCCAGGGGGAACGTGTGCAGCACGCCGTTTTCCAGCTTCACCAGGGTCTCAGGGGACGCGCCGGCCACCTCCACATCCGTGCCGGAGAAGTAGAACATGTACGGGGAGGGGTTCACGGTCCGCAGGACGCGGTAGGTGTTCAGAAGGCTCCCCTCAAAGGGCGCGCTGAGCCGGTTGGACAGGACGATCTGGAAGATATCCCCCTCCCGGATGTGGTGCTTGGCCCGCTCCACCATGGCGCAGTAGGCGTCCTGGTCGAACAGGGGCGTCACCTCCCCGGTGAGACGGCCGCCGGGCTCGTTCTTTTTCTCGCCGTTTCGCAGCAGGTCCCGCATGTGCGCCAGGGCCAGGACCGCCTGGTTGTAGCCCGTCTCCGGGTCGGTCAGGGACATGTTGGCGATGAGGACGATCTTCTGGGTGACGCTGTCAAAGGCGATGACCCGGTTAAAGAGCATCAGGTCCACATCCTTGAATGCTTCCGTGTCCTTGGCCCCCGTGCGGACGGCGCTCTCGCTGTAGCCCAGATAGTCATAGGAGAAATACCCCACCAGCCCGCCGGTGAAGGGCGGCAGATAGTCGAACCGGGGGCTCACATACTCCGCCAGGATCTGCCGCAGCGCCGCCGAGGGGTCGTCCGTGTGAAAGCGCACGTCCCCCGCCTTCATCACCCCGTCGGTGCAGGTGATCTCCATCCTGGGCTCGAAGCCCAGGAAGGTGTAGCGGCCCCATTTCTCCCGCTCGACCACCGATTCCAGCAGAAAACAGTGGGTGGAGACGTTTTTCAATATTTTCATCGCCTCGATGGGCGTGCATATGTCCGACAGCATCTCGCAGCTCACCGGCAGGACCTTATACCGGCCCTGGGCGGCGATCGCCCTGACTTCTTCCAAACTGGGTCTCACGACCATAAAACGCGCCTCCTCGTATATTGGTCCGGGAATATCCTGCCGGGGCATGAAAAATCGTCCCCGACAGAAACTCCCATTTCTGTCAAGGACGAATAAAAGCTTTATCCGCGGTGCCACCTTGATTCACGGCCGTGAAGCCGTGCGCTTGACAGGATACCTGCATATCCCCGGCAACTGACGTATGCCCACACGTCGCACATTACTGCGCCCTCAGCGGTCCATTTGACGGCTTGTTTCCCACCCCGATCTCAGCTTAGGGGGCTCTCTGTGCGGGCATCACCGCCGTTATCTCCGCGTCAACGGTTTAGTGTTTTAAATTGTTGGCGTTATTCTAGCACGCCCAGAGCTATTTGTCAAAGGTTTTTTCAGAAGTTGTCTTTTACCATTCTTCCAGAATAATGCGTTCTCCAGCTATGAAAACGCTTCATCCCCTACGCTCCTGGCCTATTCCAGCATGTCGATGTATTCTTCCAGCATATCGCTGTAGCGGCTCTCGATGACGCACTGCTTGGCCAGGTCCACGTCGTCCGTGATGATGTTGTCCACGTTCAGTTCGATCATGTTTTCGATACTTCTGCGGGTGTTGACCGTCCACACATACAGCTGCTTTCCCGCGTTGTGCGCCTGGGTGACCAGCTGGCGCGTCACGCTCACCGCTTCCACGCTGAGATGGTCGGCCGCTGACAGCGCGCCGACGTTTCCATAGGCAAAGCGCATCACATAGACCGTGGTGATGGTCTCGTCATAGGCCTTCACGTTTTCCAGCACCCGGTAGGACTGGCTCGTCACCACGCACTCGTCCTCCATCTCCGCTGCGCGGATGGCGTCCACCACGGCCCGCTCCAGATCCCGCTCATGGCCGGTGGGCTTCAGCTCGATGTTGAGTTTCACCCCATTCTCCCCGGCGAACGCCAGGACCTCCGCGAGGAGCGGTATCCTCTCGCCCGCGTGCTCCGCGCCGAAACGGACGCCGGCGTCAAGAGCCGCGATCTGCTCATACGTCATATCCCACACGTTCGCGTCCACCCCTGTGACCCGCTTCAAATTCCCGTCATGGGCCACCACCAGCTGTCCGTCCCCGCTCTGCTGCACATCCAGCTCGATCCAGTCCGCCCCCAGCTCCGCCGCCCCATAAAAGGCGGACATCGTGTTCTCCGGATAATTGGCCGAGGCGCCCCGGTGGGCCGTGATCTCAGCGGCGTGCAGATACTCCACCTCCGGGCCGGACCTGCCGGCGGCCGCCTGCAGCAGGATCGCCAGGCCGCCCGCGGCGATGACGGCCACGGCGGCCGCCTTCAGCACCCGGCTTCCCAGCGGCCGGGCGGACGGGACAGGCGCCTCGGGCACAGGGACCGAGGGGGCGCTCTCGCCGGCACGCTCCCTGTTGCGAAGGTATAGAAGACCGGCGCAGCCATATGCCGCCGGAACGGCAAGCGCCAGCGTGAGCGCCAGGGTCAGCATGACCGCGGACCATATGGCGGCGGCTCCCAGCCAATCCAGGCCGGACACGCGGGTCATCACCCCGCCCAGACCCTTCGCCAGCGCTGTCAGCGCCAGCAGCGCCGCCGCTGAGACCGCCGCATACACGCCCTCGGCGGCGAGCATCCATGCCAGGTCATGCAGACGGCGCCCTCTGCGCAGCAGGGCGCATCTCTTTCCCGCGCTGTGAAAACTGCAGCCCTCCAGCGTGAAGCTGACAGCCGTGTATACCCAATGCGCGCCCAGCACCAGGAGCACGAGGATGGCTCCTCCCGCCGCCAGCACCAGCGAGGGACGCCGCGCCAGATAGTCCTTGACCGGCGCCGGCACAGATACCGCCATGAAGAACACAGCCGCTGTCCCCAGATGTACAAAGGGCGCCGTCAGCAGGACGAGGGGCACAAGGGGCAGGTTTTTCGGCCGGAACGCCCTCCCGGCGTTTTGCAGCGCGAAGCGCAGCACCTGCGTCGGCCGTACCCGCCTTCCCTGCATGGACTGGGCCAGCAGAAATGCGACGGCGCCCACATCGATCAGCATGGCGCCCGACACCGCGGTCAGGCTGACGCATGCGGCCAGCAGGGTGATGGGCTCCCGGAGAAATCGGTAGACATTTTCATGGGTCAGATATGGATGTCCCGACCAGCGCATCGCCAAAGCAAAGCTGCCGGACAGGAGCGGAACGAGGACCAGGGCGGCCGCCAGCTTATAGACCAGCTCAAACACCAGAGCGGTCCTCCAGTTGCCCATGACACGACCCGCGTCCGTCTTCCAGCGCCGCACCTCGTTCACCTCCCATCCGGATACCATTATATACCACTCGGAGCAAAATGGGGGAGACAGTTTGCAAAAAAACGCAGCAGCGGCTGGAGAGAACGACCGTCATGCAAAGGCCTCTCCCGGTTCTAACCCCATGCCCCCGCCGCATAGACTGTGGCAAGTAAACGCAGCGGGGTGGTATGAGTGCGAGAGGATATCGAACAGCGGGCCCGGGACCTGGCCCTTTACATCGTGGAGAACAACGCTACTGTCCGGGACGCGGCGTCCCACTTCCGGGTCAGCAAGAGCACGGTGCATGCGGTTATAACAAAATAGAACGGTTTGTATGGAGCATCACATAACGAAAATCACCTGCACGAACTTGTTGCAGGCGATTTTCGTCTTTTAAGGTCAATGCAACCGGATTAATTATCCCTTGTGGAACCGTCACCTACTGGTTGGTTTTGTCAGCAGTGGAAAGCCGACCGACTAGCGAATGCCTTGATCGGTAGGCCAGTGATGCCGACAGATAACCTTGCATGCGCGGCCATGACGGTGACCCTTGCCGACCTGCTGAAGAAACGATATGTTCCCGCCGGCGGCATATGTGGAGACGGTTGTCCTTCTTTCCAAGGGCGAATCGACTCAAAAAGAATCCGTGTAGAGTTCCCGCTGGACGATATGGAGATTACAGCGTTCCGGGAGAAAGCCACCTATCCGCAGATCAATGAATATGTGCTTGAGCAGACGGGATTGAAGGTATCAAAGTCCCAACAGCGACTGAAGGCCAAGGCTGACAGAAGCAATTGCGACCCAGCAGCAAAACCCCAGAAAAATAGGCCGTCCACCGGTTCGAATCAGTTTGATCAGGTCAGTATTCAAACCGACTGCGGCCATCGCCATCACGACAAAAAACTTACTGACCTGCTTCAAGAAAGAGAACACCGTATTGGCCGCTGCCAACATTTGCCCCGTAAAAACACTGGTCAAAACCGTAGTGAGCACAGACGCCAGCACAAAACAGACTACGAACATCGGCAGGAGAGATTTCAGTTTGACTGCCTCCCCTTTCCCCTCTTTCCGGGCACGCAGCAGGGAAAGCACCAGCGTGATTGGAATGATGGCAAGTGTACGCGTCAGTTTGACGATAGTGGCATATTCCAGCACTGCGCCGCCAGTTCCGTGCAGGGTATCCCAGGTAGATGCCGCTGCGGTCACAGAAGATGTATCGTTAATAGCCGTACCGGCAAACAAACCAAAGCTCTCATTGGAAAGACCTAATACACTGCCCAAGCTGGGGAAAATAATGGCTGCAATGACATTAAACAAAAAGATCACTGAAATAGCCTGAGCAATCTCGTCGTCGTTAGCTCCAATAACAGGAGCAGTGGCAGCAACCGCAGAACCGCCGCAGATAGAGGAACCTACGCCCACCAAAGTAGCGGTTCTGGCCGGGATCTTCAAAAGCCGCTGCAAAATAAAGGCCACAACAAGGGATGTGGTGATCGTGGCGATAATGACCGGTAGTGATGCGCTTCCGATTTTCCCCACAGTCACCAAATTCAACCCAAAGCCTAACAAAACCACGGCCGCCTGGAGAATTCTTTTAGAGACAAAGGATACGCCCCACTTTGCCTTTTCACCCACTGGGCGCATCAAGGCCACGATCATTCCCGCTAGAATTGCCAACACCGGCGCACCCATGACTTCCAGTGGCTCTATATACCGAACAATCAACCAGGCGGGTACCGCAATCAAAAGACATACTCCAATCCCTGGAATCAACTTCATGGCATCTGTTTTCATAGTACTTCCTCCCTGTAATTCATGCAAATACAAATGACGTTTGTCTCCGAACAAAGCAAATAAATATTCTGCCATTTTGCAAAGCCCCATGCATCCCCAATGAGAGATGCATGGGACTTTGTCTACGGTCTGAAACAGCCGCCAGAACATATCTGGCGGCTATTTTCACACAGTATAGCCCAATCTCGTGACCGCAGTCTCGGTATCTCCCAATACTTCGGCTGTAGTCAGCCTGCCGCAGCACACATCGATCATACTGTCGTAAAGTACGGCAGCTGCCTCGTCAAGGCTCGTTCCGAGGGTCATAACGCCGGAAATATCCACATCAATGTTGTCACCATAGGTTTCCAGCGTTCTGGCATTGCCGGTAACTTTGATCGTAGGCGTTACGGGGGAGCCGATGGGATTGCCCTTCCCGGTGGAAAAAATGATCACCTGACATCCTATGCTGGTAAGAGACGTCGTGTTCTCAACACCACCAGGCGAGGCGTCCATTAAAGTGAGTCCCTTGTGCGTCACTTTTCCATTGTATGTAATAAGGTCTTGTATGGGTCTCGTCCCACCTTTTTCTACCGCGCCGAGCGCCTTTTCTTCGATCGTGGAAAGGCCGCCTTTTATATTGTCCGGCGCAGGATTCGTCCCTTTAATATCCACGCCAATGCTGATGATATAATCCTCATACCACTTGATGGCATCAACGATACGCTGACCGAGCTCAGGCGTAACGGCCCTGGCGCGAAGCGAGTCCTCCGCACCCATCCATTCCGTGGTCTCGGACAGCACGACCCTCCCGTCAAGATCAATGAGTTTGTCGGCTATCATGCCGGTCACAGGATTGCTGATGAGTCCGGACACCGCATCGGATCCGCCACACTCCACACCGAGCATGAGCTCACTCACCGACACCTTGATGCGTTCTAGCATAGAAGCCTTGATCACGAAGTTCTTTGCATAACGGGTAGCAACTGCGGTTGTCTCGATCGTACCGCCGCACTCGTCACAGGAGCAGACGACTACTTCTTTGCCGGATTCTCTTATGATATCCGCAATTTGCCCCGCGATCACAGGTTCCATCGATACTACAACGGCGGCAAATACGTTGGGGTTGGCACCAATGCCGCCCAATGTAGCGATATGCTGCTGCAGATCCGCGCCGACCTCCCCTCTTCCGAAGCACGGACAAACCACAACTGTCCCATTCACATAAGCGTTTACTCTTCGAGCGATGAAGTTGCTGTTATCCATGGCACTTATGACCGCCACATGGTTGCGGATGCCATAAGTACCGTTGGCCCGCGCGTATCCCATGAAATAGTCCTTCATTCGTTGTGCCCCCCTCTTCGACTGCCGATATTGTGCACATGCATCCAGCCGCCTTTTGGCGTATCCTTTGTGCATCTGCCTATGATCTGTCCATACTTATAGACCAGATCTCCCTCTTGAAAATCCGTCAGCGCGACCTTATGCCCGAAGGGAACGTTTTCCGTTACCTCGACCGAGAGATCGTCAAATGTAAGCACATCTCCAGGCACTGCGTCAAAGAGAACCACTGCTATATTATCCTTCTCATTCAAAAGAAAGCTTCTTTTCATATTCTATCCGCTCCCCTCAAAGGTGCCTGTCGATGCCGTAAACTTCCCGAATTCGCTCCTCGATCTCCAGCGCGCAGGGCGCGCAACCGTCGATCAGATGGACGTGATCGTTTGTTTCGGCTTCTTTCTTGCCCATACCATGGCTGCATCTTCCGAGATAGAAAAAGTTTTTATACTCTTTACAGTCCGGCTTCCCAGAGCCACATTTTATCTGCAGTCCGTCAAATTTCTCAAGGTCACCGCTGTTTTTGAGTCTGTTCAGCGCTATCACAAGAGAATTCGTGCAGCCGCTGCACGCGTTGTCCGTATACAGCTCCACGCCATCATAGGAACCTACGTCGGTGTTCGCGCTTTTGAATTTGCGCGTGATTTCTTCGATCTGGACGCCAAGCACATCGATGTCATCCAGCATATAGCTGCCCTGTCCCATCTGCGCGGCCAGGCAGACATGTTTTACCTCTTCCGGGTTTATCTGGGCGATTGCCATAGCCACTCCGTCTATCGCGACCGAGTTTTCTCCGACCATGATGATATCAAGCGGAACGGGAATCCCCTCTGCCGGTCCCATGCCCTCCTGCCCAATGAGGCCGTCTACAACCGTGATCATCTTCGGCAGCACCAGTTGAAAATCCGCGATACATTGGTGAAGCTCAGTGGCATGAAAGTACCGCTTATGCTTAGGCGATACGGCCCCTTTCATATTCTTGACGGCGCAGGTGAACACGCACTGCACATGGGTCTTGATGACAGGGACATTGATCACGAGATCGTAACCAAAGAGGCCTTCAGACAGTTGAACCTCCTTGAGCCATACCGCATCCGGAATTGCCACGGTACGCATGGGGCAAGTGTTCATGTCAACAAGCTTGACTCCGTATTGGTCGGCAATCTTTTCGATGCCGACATGCCGGAATATGACCGACGTTCCAATGTGAACGGTTCCGCAGCCCTCCGCGATGGTAATATCCTGAACGCCGGCCTCCCTGAGGAGCTGTATCAGTCCTTCCAGAACTGAATTTGAAGTGACAGCTCCCTCTTGCGGGTTAAGGTCACCGGTGTAGTTGGGTTTAAGCATGATCCTCTGCCCTGGTTTTACAAAGCTCTCGATCCCACCCAACCGGTCAAATGCCTCTTTTATAGTTTCTTTGCAGCTCCGGCTCCCGCGTCGGGAGATGGATACACAATAATTTTTCTCGCTCATGATGCCTCCTTAATCACACACGGCTACCATGCGCGTAAAGGCTCCTGATGCTTGACGCATCTTCAAAGGCAGGCAAACCGTATGAAAGCGATTGCATGGAATGGAAGAAAGATTCATCACGCACTCGATGATCGGGATCTCGTTCTCACAGAGCAGAACCACATGCGCGGGCTTATTCTTCTCGCGGGGGTCATCTACTGTATAGGAATCCGTCGCAACCATGCGTATATTTTTTGATGCTAGATAACGCGCCGCGTCTTCCGTGAGGTAAGGCGCGCGGGAATAAGATGTATCGTAATACTTTTTGTGGCAGCCGGTGTCGATGATTACAAGATCACCAAGCTGTATCACTCCATCCACACGCTCTGCTCCACGTATGTCGTCCGCAGTTATGACGCCGTACTCTTCCCGCGGAAGATGCAGCAGCTGCGTGTTCACCATGAAGAAAAACTCAGGCGGATACTGATCAATATCTTTCCCGTAATAGTTAAAATGAGCAGGAGCGTCAATATGTGTAGCTACATGCGTGCAAATTGTGTACTCCTCCATCTTGTTTGTAAATCCGCGTTCCTGCTGCTCCTCAAGGGACGGCGTCAGGATGTATCGCAGTTTCGTTTCCGGTGCAGATTTGGGTTTTGGCATCTGCGCGTGGATCTCTGTGGTCAAATCAATGATCGTCATATGTGTCTCTCTTTCTCACAATAGAGCGTCGGTTTATCTGAAACAAGAAACTCCATGATCTCGTCGTACAGCAATGCCGGATTGCCGGCTGCAGAGCAAGCGGTGTAACAGTCAGAAAACTTCTTTTTCAGCGCATCTGTGCTGTGTTCTTCCGCGCGGTGGCGTTTTCCGGGCCTTGCAATCTTTGTGAAGCGTGTTTTGTCGTCCATGACGACCGTCACTGTGCTGTACCCGAATCCAGACATGCCCCGCTGCTCGGGGTCAACGGCGTAGGTCGTTTTCTCTCCAATGCTTCTCAGCGTGCGCTCATTCTGCGCGCCCTCATAAAAACAAGAAGAGGACAATTGTCCGCGGACAAGTGCAGATGCGGTGCAAAACGGTACGCAGAAGCGTTGTCCATAGAGACTCTCAGGCCACTTTCGAGGCAGTGACATATAATGATTCTCCGATGTCGTGATATAAACGCTCTCGATCCGTTCCGGCACAAACCCATCTCTTGAGGCAATGTCCAAAGCCGCCTCCACAGCCTGATAGGCAGAAAAGCAGCACGGATAATCTTTGATGATGACGCCGGGTTCGATAAACGCCCATTGGCGACCAAGGCCGCTACTGAGCCGCTCCAATTGATCTTCGCTGCCGCCGAAACAGCGGCAGAAGCCGCCGGACAGGATATCTCGGCAGCCTCCCGCCCCATGCGCCGCCAACTGAGCCGCGCGCAGGCCACTCGCCGCCGCCATTCCGACATGGAAGGAATTTGCCATCGTGCCAAAGCTCTCTCTCAGACCGGATGCAAAGCTGCACGCCAGAGCAACGGCGTTTTGCATCTGATCGTGATCGAGCTCCAAGAGCCTTCCGGCGCATACTGCAGCGCCGATGATCCCGGCGACGGAGGTCGTATGAAAACCCATTCTGTGCGCCTTTGGCAGCAGTGCCTGGTTGACACAGGCAATTACCTCGAATCCGGCAATATAGGCCGTAATCATCTCCTCGCCCCTGACAGCTCTCTCCATGCCGAGCGCCATCGCTACCGGTACAAGGACAGCGCTCGGATGGCCCGGCTGGCAATAGAAGAGATCGTTGTATTCCTGGGCGTGTGCACAGGAAGCATTGAGCCATACGCAGTCATACAGGCTCATCCTGGTCATGCCAAGCCCTGCCACATAACGCTTTCTGAAGCCGCCTTCCTCCGTGACGGAGGCTCCGATGCGCTGCTGGAGGCTTTGCCCTCCCGAGATTACCGTTCCTACCGTGTCGGCAAAGCATATCTGCCCCAGCTTTCTGACCTGCAGTGGGATATCATGCACTGACAGGCCGCAGACAAAAGTCGCGATCCGCCTTTCAATGTCCCCCATTTGTCAGTACAATCCCACCAGCTTGGGCACAAACGTTACGAGACCGGGGATATAGGTTATCAGCAAAATCACCACTATCTGCACCGCACAGAACGGCAGAATCGCCTTCATACACCGTTCAAGCGGCGCGTCCGCAATACTGGCCGCCAAAAACAGGCAGGGACCGAACGGCGGCGTGCAGATACCGCAGACCACGTTTGTAACAAAGACCACACCAAACTGGAGCGGATCCACACCGTACGAGGCGGCAAGCGGTGCGAAGATCGGCGCAAAAATCAGGACGTTCGCCGTGCATTCCATGAAGCATCCAAGGAAGAGCAGAACAATGTTCAGCACAAACAGCACGACCCACTGCTGGGAGATGTATGTCTGGACTGTAGTGCTGATCAGATTGGGAAGCTGAGCCATCGCGATCAGATAACTCAGCGGCTTTGCCGCCGCGTTGAGCAGGAGGATCGCGCCGGCAGTCTCCATGGCGTTCATCACGCAGTCCTTAAAGAGCTTCCACGTCAGATTCCGATAGATGACAGCAGAGGCAAAAATAATCCAGACATTTGCGATGATGGCCGCCTCCGTAGCCGAGCAAAACCCACTGAAAATGGCTATCACAATGATGATGGGCGTCATCATCGCCGGAAGCGTCTTCAGGATGACCGCGTTGGCCTCCTTGATGGTGTAACGCCTTGTTTCTTTGGGATAATTGCGCTTTTTGCTGTAATATGCGACCAGTATCATCTCGCCGACCGCTATCAAACAGCCCGGAATGAATCCTCCGGCAAACAGCGCGCCCGTTGAAACACTTGACATGATCGAGCCGTATACGATCATGGTGATGCTCGGTGGGATAATGGGGCCGATAATAGAGGAGGCCGCCGTGACTGCCACAGCAAATTCCTTGTCGTACCCCTCCTTTTCCATCGTGGGGATCAGCATGCCTCCGATGGCCGCGGTATCTGCCACAGCGGAGCCGGACATGGTCGCGAAGAATGCGGAGGCCACGATGTTGATATGCGCCAACGCCCCGCGAAGCCTCCCCACCAGAAGCTTGCACAACAGGATTATATCGTCAAGCAGACCAACCCGGCACATCAGATCGCCCGCCAGCATAAACATGGGGATCGCCATCAGCGCAAAGCTGTTTACGCCCTGATAGTATTGCTGAAATATCAGCTCAAAGCCGATCTGCCCCCAGAATTCTGCTGTCATAAGGGCTGCCATTCCCACACCAAGTGCGATTGGCATCCCGGAGAACATAAATGCGAACAACAGGATAAACAAATACAGGCCCATTTGCATAAGTGATCTCCCCCTTACTTCCCTTTTCCGACCGGCTCTTTCCCGGCCAGCTTGAGGATGTCGTGACAGATAAAAGCGAACATGTGCACTCCCATAAAGACGCCGCCCAGAATCACGCCGGAGGCAGGCCATATCATTTGCACGTGTACCGTCGTGCCCATCGCCTTCATGTAATAGGGAATGAGCTCGATACCAACCTTCACGAAAACCACAATAAAGATCATGGAGAAAATGTGCCCTATCAACTCCATCGTGGCATAGGCCTTCCCACGAAACAGATTGATCACAAATTCAAATCGGACCAGTCCCTTGTTATGCATTGCCACACTTCCGCCAACGAACGTAGCCCAGATCAGCATAAAACGGCTGAGCTCTTCCGGCCACATGAAAGAGCGCGGCAGAAAGCTTCTTGAAAATACGCCGCATGTCATTGAGGCCAGTATCCCTATACCACAAACAAGCAGAATTGCCTTACCAGCCTTCTCCACATGATCGCTGAGGGCATCAATAAATGTAACCAACTTTGTCATTCTATCTCCTTTTCAGCTTGCGTTTGAAGACGGGCCCGGCAGGCTCACCTTGTCATAATGCTTTGCTCCATCCGCCCGGAAGACCGGGCAGATGGCCGCAAAGCAAAGTTCTCAAACGCTCGGTTCAGGGCAGGCTTACTGCGTAGCTCTGAACCATCTCCACAAACTCAGGCGTAATGGCCTTATCTTCGCCAACATAGTCATCCCAAATGGCCTCAGAACGTTCTGTCCAAAGCGCTTTCTCATCGTCGGTAAGCTCAACGATCACAACGCCCTGTTCTTTAAGCTTCTCATAAGACGCTGCATTGGCCTGAACGAACTCCTCATCCTTCCACTTCTCGCACTCAAGACCACATTCCTGAACGATCTTGAAAAGTTCTCCGTCAACGCCGCCGAGCTTTTCAATGGCCTTAGGTCCGATAAATTTGACAGAGACGACCCAGCTTTGGTTGATCGGCGTGATATACTTCAGTATCTCACCAAAAGAGTTGATCTCAAACGTCTGCACCTGGTTATAGGAGGCGTCAACAAGATTCTGCTGAAGGGCGGTGTAAACCTCGCCCCAGTCGAGAGCGGTAGAGGAAGCACCCCAATTGTTGAAAAGCGCAAGCTCGATCTCCGCACCTGTGGAGCGGACCTTGACGCCCTTCATATCATCAGGGACACGGATCTCCTTGCTGGTGGTTCCGATGGCACGTGGCTCACCGGCATCCACATCGAACATGAGCGCCATACCGCCGGTATCCTCCATGATCTTCTCATTGACCTCATCCCGGTAATCGCTGGTAAAGAGCGCACGCACCTGCTCTACAGAGGACAACAGTCCGGGCAGATCGACCCACGCAAGGCAGTCGGAGAACTGGACGAAGTTGCCGTTGGAGCATTTGGCAATATCAATGGTACCGGCTATTGCAGCTTCGGTAATCGCCTTATCGCCGCCCAACTGGCTGGCAGGATAATACTCCACGACGACCCGGCCGTCGGTGCGTTCCTCCACGAGATCGCAGAAATACTGACCACCTTTGCCCGCGACGGAGTCTGCGGCGTCAGTATCGGCGAAGCGTAGGACGATGGGATCCGGGTCGGCATCGTCGGCCAAGGCAGTAGTGCTGCCGCACACCGCCATGGAGAAGGTGGTGACGAGTGCGAGGAGAAGTGCTGCTGTCTTTTTCATCTTACTTTTCTTCCTTTCATTTCATGTATTTTCCCGAATCACCGCCTTTGGTACATCCGGTTTGTTGTTTAAATTCTACACTATTAAGCTTCCTAACGCAATTTCCAGAGCTGATTAAGTTTTTTCCATGATTCCCAGCAATAATGATGCAATATTTGACACATTGCTGTTCTGCTTGACAGATTTCAAAAAGATGTTAGACTATAATTGCGGCAAAAAACGACAACCTTGCACATTCACGCAGAGGGGGCACGCCTTTTGAGAATGAACATACATATCCTCAGCGACGTTCTGCGGAACTTTTCCCCAAAAGTGATCTGTCCAGGCAGCACGGATCTGGATCTCGAAGGCGTGCGATATCTCCCCCGCAACGAGGAGCATTGGAGTCCGGAGTACATGTACTCTGTCACGCCTCAGGAGTTGATCGGCGCGTGCTATCGCTCGAAAAAGAGTTCCCTCAATTTTCTGTGCAGCGGCAGTGTCGATCCCTTGCTTCTCTCCGAGCGGGACTGGCGTGCCATCATTCTGCCTGAGAGCGTTGATTACCGGGAGGTTTTCGATACCGTACAAAACACCTTCAAATACTATCGCAAATGGGAGGAACAACTGAATTCCGCCATTCTCTCCGGCAGCAGCCTTCAGGAATTCCTCACCATAGCGGCAAAAGTCATCGAGACCCCCCTCACGATTTTCAGCTCCGCCTCCTACTATCTGTGCAGTGCGGGCGACGTATCATCTTCTCCGCTCGCTTCCCTCTGGGGCAAGCTCGAGACCTTCAAGTTTTTTCCCAGTGACAGCATGAGTACCGAGGAATACCAATTTCTCTATTCCAATCTCACGGTAAACCGCTCCCCTTTTTCTCTGTGGGTCAGTCAACGCAGCTCCAATAATATTGACGAGTGGCTCCCCCTCACCAGCTCTGACGGGGGACTCATCGGCAGCATAGCAGCCATTGGATATTCGAGCATATCTTACGGGCAGCAATCCCTTCTGTGTTATATCCAGAATCTCTTCCAGCGCGTATATGACCGTTTTTCCGACGCAGACATGCTCAGTGTCGGCCTTGGCTGCGGCATGATGGACATCTCCGGAGATGTTGACTTCGATCTCAACACACTTCCTTCGCTGCTGCCGCAGTATTGGACCGATGGCTGCGAATTCCATATGTTCCTTGTCCGTTCCGGGCAGCAGCAGAACAGCCGGACCTTGCTGTACAATATCGTCCCGCAGCTTCGGACATGCTTTCAGGATGCTGCCTTTTTCACAAGAAACAGTGAGCTTATCGTTGTGACCAGCGGCGTGATCACGGAAAAATGCGGACAACACATGCAGCGTATCCTGAACAGCTTAAGGCTTTTTGCCGTTGTCAGCGACAAGTTTTACAAGCTCGCATCCTGTGTGCGCGCCTATTCCCAATGCGAGATGCTCTTTGCTCTCGCCTCAGCCCCTGAACACAGTCTTGCATGGTATACGGCAGAGTATCAGCGGTGCTTTGCCGCTGCCTTTGGTCAGAAATACTCGCCTGTGGCCTTCTGCAACCTGGCTCTGTATGAATATATCCTTCCCCGTGATCGGAAGCGGCTGGAGATGCTTCACAGTCTGCAGCAGTATCTCATGAGCGGATGCAATTATTCCCGCGCCGCTGAAACGATCGGTATCCACAGAAACACGATAAAGCGCCGGCTGGACAGACTCTCCTCAATTCTTGGAATGGATCTTTCTGCTCTGGACGAACAGGAGTTCACCGTCCTTTTCATCAGCTGTACGATACTTGAGCAACTGCCAGGCCATTTCGAATGTTCATAAGGGATTCCACTTTTCCGCAAACGAACTGCCAGAGATCACGTTGTCCAAGGAGATCGGCGGGACGGTCTACACGGTCACAGGCAACTGACAAGATCACAGCATTACATTGTCGTTTATCGCAAGAAGATTCTCTGGCTGGCGAGAGTAATTCCATTTCAAATCATGATGTAATTTATAGGAGGGTTTCTCCCTCGCATTACATCATGACTGCGGCTCATTTGTGACAATTTGAAAAGCAGTTGTGAGGAAAGGAGCAGAAGGGGCAGTCCTCAAACTGCAAACCAAATCGACACGCAGAAAGGAGCCGATAATGGAATCATTACTTGAACGTATGGGTGTCACCTACCATTGGGAGGGTGATGTTCGCATCCCCGACTTGGTTCTGTCAGACACCACTGATTATCACATCGGGAAGTATGGACATATGCGTCACAGTTACCTGAAAGAACACCGCCGAACGCTGTTCTCCATCATGCTAACCAATGAAACGCTGGCAAAGCATATTGCGGATATTGACGCCGCCTGCCGTAATCGACTGGATACCATTATTCCGGCCATGGCCAAACAGGAGGGTGTCACGGAGGAGCTCAAGGCCGCAGATCAAATGGAGTGGGTCTGCCGTATGAGCAGCATCAAGAACCGCGCGTAGGAGATCGTCCTTGATGAGCTGGTCTACAACTGACAGTACTATAACTTAAAACCCGTCTTTGGCAAGGTCGCCACTATCGTCCCGTATCCTATACTTGCACACACCGTCAAGCACTTTTTTCTCGATCAGCGTTTTGCTTAAAGCCGCCGTCCATTTTTGGCTAAAGTTTGTATTACCGAAATATGCGTTGAAGTTCTGCTGTGGGAGCAGAACGTACTCGTGATCGTCCCCTTTGTTGGCGATGTAGTACTTGTACAGCAAAATGCTTGCCTCCACGGGGACGCCGCCCGGCGTCAGCTTGGTCAGACGTTGGACGACCTTTTCCGGCAGCTCGAAGTCCTTATCCCGCAGCGGCCCCAGCTCCAATGCGTCGGCGAGGATATCGTCAAAGCGAAGCACCCACGCACCTTTCGTGTTGGAGGCAAAGGCCGGAACGAGCATCTGCCTGAGCTTATTCGCCCATTGGCCACGAAAGCCTTTTTTGAGTGCCAGCGCCTTATCCAAAACACCCTTGCGAACGGCATCGGGATGTGCCGTCACAAAGGCGATGATATTCTCCACATGCCGGATCATCCAGCCCTCCCCATCAGGGGCCACCAGCTCCGGAAATTCCTCCGTATATTCCCCATAATTCACCCTGCGCCTCGGATCGTCCAGATCCGGGGCCTTTTTTGTTTTCTCCCCGGAAAGGCTGCACCAGGCCAGCAGCGCCCGGCGGGCACAGTCGATCCTATCATAGCCTCTGCCGTCCTCCCGGAAGAGATAGCCGCGGGCCAGGATCGTCAGAATATGGCGAAATCCCTTGAAGTCCATCAGCATGGGAAAGGTGAAGCGCCCCATGTAGGCGGTGCCGCCCTTGCCCTCCGCCTTGTATTCAGGAAACTCTGTGTAGGCCGAAAACTCCTCCCATTCATTCAGCATGTTTTCTCAACCTCCTTATCAAGCCCCGCCTCCGAGACGCGCTCCGGTCAACGGCCAGCTCCAGCGCCGCTGCCGGCAGCACTTCCAGAATGAACGCCCGCTTGTCCAGGGCCTCTGCACACATCACGGCCTCGTCCCAGTCCAGCCGCTCCAACATCTTTCCCGGTCCGGGCCGGACATTGGGGCGAATCACGTCCCGACAGTTACGGATCAGCCTCTGGCGGTAGTCCTGGCTGTCCGCAGCGCCGCGCATCATCCTCTTCATCTGCTCCGTATCGGTCTGCCGGACGCCCTTGTGCCTCTTTACCTCCATGTCCCGGTGCTGGTCATCCAGGTCCATCAGAATGTCCCCCAGCATCCGGTAGCCGCCGCAGCGGAAGTCACAGAGGATGTCCCGGCAGGACGGCAGCCGACCGGTGAAGACCGTGTAGAGCATCAAAAGCCGATCCTCTTTGGGGGTAAACTGCCAGCTGGATTCCCGCAGGTTGGACAGCGTCGTATGCACGTCATAGGGGGACATATAGGAGAAAGTGTCATACAGTGCGTCCACGGATATCTCATTCTCCCGGTCCTGGGAAAAAAGGATACGCTGTATGTCCTTCCGGTAGTTGCCGGAGGACGTTATGTGCCGGTATGCCTCGCAGCGCCGTTTGGCCTCTTCGTAGTCTGCGATGATCGAGCGAATACGTTCCAGTGCGTGCGGGTCGAGCTTTTCTTTCCAGTCCATGTTTTTGGCAAAGGTGAAAAGCTCCCCGCTGTCCGCCGGTTCTGCCTTCGGTACTTTCGTTTTTCTCCCCAGCTCGCGGGCATAGAACGGCGTGCGCTCCAGGTTGGCCGTGATCTCATCCCAATCGACCCCGTTGAAGAAGGCCCTGAGCTTCTGGTTCCGGGTGGGATCGTACCACGCATGCTCGTCCGGCTCCCCGGCGATCTCCTTGTAGCGCAGGAAGAGGCTTCGGACTCTGGATTGATGGCCCAGGTATTCGGACAGGTCCGGCTTTATGCCGCTCTTGGCCGAGTCGATCTCCAGGCCCGTGAGGATGGTCAGGATCTCCGTCTCTTTTCGGCACTGTTCCCGCAGCTCCTCCGGGGCCGCCTCATCGTAGGCAAGGATGCTCCGGCGCAGGGCGGCGTTGGAGATCTGCCCGATGCGGGAGGAAAAGGTGCTCTTCACGGTCAAAAACCGGGCGCGCCAGTCGTTGGCGTCCGCGATCAGCGCCTCGGCGGACGGTATCTTCAGCAAGGGCAAATTGCTGTCATTTTCAAGCCCTCCGGCATAATTGCGGAGGATACTGCGGCACAGCATGGGCTCCGCGTACAGGTGGACGGTATCCCCGTCATAATCTGCGCCGCCCAGCCGGTCCGGGATCAGGGACCGGGAATCCACCATAGCCACATAGTACAGGTGGGACAGATACTTCTCCCGCAGCGGCCCCACGGGAGATAGCGGCGTGACCAGCGCCTCCTCGTTCCGGGAGATATGCGGATTGCGGAGGATCGTGAGAAGTTCCTGCTGCGCATACGCAGGCTGCGGCGCATAGACCTGCGCTCCCGGTAGGCACTCCCCTTCGAGGACACCGCCAGCACTCGGCGATGTCGGTCGCACAATGTCCGCCAGCAGGCGCATCAGGTCGTCGGACAGGTAGCGGGTGTCCCCGCTGACCTGCAGCTTGCCCATGCCGTATTTCTCCAAAATCTGTTTGGCCTTGTCCGCCAGTTCCTTTTGAAAGA
>CANRNF010000018.1 GCA_947631865.1 uncultured Oscillospiraceae bacterium
GGCCGAAGGGGCTCCCCTGCTAAGGGAGTAGTGCGTGATGAGCGCAGCGCGGGTTCAAATCCCGCCTTCTCCGCCACGTCAGAAGAGCTTTGAAGATTCGAGGTCCTGGCAAGCCAGGCCCACTCATCGGTCAAAGCTCTTCTTCCTTTTTCCCGCGAGACCCGCTTCGCTGGGCTCTCGCGGGAGCCCTGTGGTTGCGCAAAGTCCGCTTTGCGACTACGCTTATTATTGCCTGCGGCACAAAAAGCGTCATCCGCCCGCCGCTTGCTCCTCCTTTTTCCCGCGAGACCCGCTTCGCTGGGCTCTCGCGGGAGCCCTGTGGTTGCGCAAAGTCCGCTTTGCCACCAGGCCCTGATATGTTGTCGTATTAAGGTTTGTGTTATTTCTTCTTCTGTGATATACTAACCGCGATCAAAAGTGCGATAATTGGAGGCTGGACTATGGAATGGTTTGACGATATCGACTTGTTTGACTGCCCGTGCTGCGGCGGCGTGGGGAGCATCGAGGAGGAGGGCGGCTGGTGCGTATATATTCAGTGCCTGGACTGCGGCGCCCATACGGCGGAGATATCCTATAAGACCGATGCCGAGCGCCAGGAGGCCGCCAGGAAGGCGGCTTTGAACTGGAACTACCGGAAGGTCCTCCGGCCGGACCCGGGCGAGTGAGCGGCTCAACAGCCTGAATATCCATGACGGTCGCTGAGCGCAAAAGAGAATTGCGGCGGGAGGTATCCGAGATCGTCCGAATGCTGCCAGAGGACTATCTCCGGAAAGCAGGAGAGGGCATATTTGAAATGCTCCTGTCATTACCGGAGTACCAGACGGCCGAGACAGTGTTCGCTTTTGCCAGCACGGATAAGGAGCCGGATATGTGGCCCTTCCTGGCACAGACGCTCCGGGACGGAAAGCGTCTGGCACTGCCGGTGTGCACGGCCCCAGGCGTTATGGAGTGCCGCGCCGTCGTGGACCTGGGGCAGCTCCGTCCCGGGAGGTACGGCATCCCGGAGCCACGGGAGGGGAGCCCGCTCGTTCTGCCAAACGATATCGACCTCGCGGTGGTGCCCTGCGTGACCTGCGACAGGGAGGGGCGCCGCTTGGGCCACGGCGGCGGATACTATGACAAGTCCCTGGCGGCCTGGCACGGTGCGGCGGTATGTGTCTGCCCGGAGGCGCTGCTGCGGGAGGAGATACCGGCGGAGCCTTGGGACAGGGCTGTGCCCATGGTGGCAACGGAGAAAAAGATATACAGAATCGGCCCCGTCAATGCCGAAAATTTCGGCCATTGAGCCGCATTGACAAGCCCATTCCTCCGTGCTAAAATCACAGAAAATGGAAGGGGGAGTGCGGCGTGAAAAGGCTCGATCACACATGTGTTTCCGTCCTGGCTGTCCGTTCTCCTTTGTTCTCCCGACTGAGGGGGATATCCTTTCTTTTCCTTGATCGTTTCAAAATCAGATAGTTCTTTTCCCGGTCTTGCGAAAGTGTTTCTTTCGCGGGCCGGGATTTTTCATGGCGCAGGAGGCGGAGCATGGGAGAGATATTTGACAGGAAGATCGTCCTGGAGGACGGCAGTGAATATGTTGGCCGGGGTTATGGCGACCGGGAGGACCGGGTCTGTGAGATCGTTTTCAACACCTCCATGGCTGGTTACCAGGAGATCATGTCCGACCCCTCCTATACCTGCCAGATGGTGGTCATGACCTATCCGCTCATCGGAAACTACGGCATGGCGGATGAGGACTACGAGACGAAAACGCCCACCATCGGCGGCATGGCAGTGCGGCACTATAACGACGCGCCCTCCAACTTCCGCTGTGCTGAAACTCTTGGAAGCGTTCTTCTACGGTATCATATCCCCGGCATCGAGGGCATCGACACCCGAAAGCTGGCCCGGAGCATCCGGGACTACGGAAGCCGTAAGGCTCTCATCACCGCTGCGGACACGCCCCTGGAAAGGGCGCTTGAGGTATTGAAAAACACCGACGTGCCCCGGGATGTGGTGCGGCGGGTGAGCTGTAAAGGATCCTGGACATCCCCGGCGAAAAACGCCAGATTTCATGTGGTCGCGGTGGACTGCGGCATCAAGCTCAATATCGTCCGGAGCCTTAATGCCCGAGGCTGCGACGTGACAGTGGTGCCCTACGATACGGCGGCCCAGACAGTGGAAGCGCTTCACCCGGACGGGGTGTTTCTCTCCAACGGCCCCGGCGACCCGGAGGACGTGCCGGAGGTCATCGAATTGGTGCGGGCCCTGCGGGGCAGATACCCCATCTTCGGCATCTGCCTGGGCCACCAGATCATCTCCCTGGCTTATGGCGCAAAGACCTATAAGCTCAAGTTCGGCCACCGTGGCGGGAACCATCCCGTCCGGGACCTGGACACAGGGAAGATCGAGATGACCAGCCAGAACCACAGCTATGCCGTGGACCGGGACAGTCTCGCTGGGACGGGCCTGGAGCTGACCCATGTGAACATCCTGGACGGCACGGTGGAGGGCGTCCGCTGCGCGGCTGACCGGGTCTTTTCCGTGCAGTACCACCCGGAGAGCGCGCCGGGGCCCCAGGACAGCGGCCACCTCTTTGACCGCTTTATCAAACTGATGGAGGAGGGTATAGAGCATGCCTAAGAGAACGGACCTTCACAAGATCATGGTCATCGGCTCCGGCCCCATCGTCATCGGCCAGGCGGCGGAGTTCGACTATGCGGGCACCCAGGCTTGTCTGGCCCTCAAGGAGGAGGGGTACGAGGTCATATTGTGCAACTCCAACCCTGCCACCATCATGACCGACACCTCCGTGGCGGATAAGATCTACATGGAGCCGCTGACACTGGAATATGTGGCCAAGATCGTCCGCTATGAGCGGCCGGACGCCATCGTGCCCGGCATCGGCGGACAGACGGGGCTCAACCTGGCGATGCAGCTGGAGTCCAAGGGCATATTGCGGGAGTGCCGGACGGAGCTTTTGGGCACCAGCAGCGATAGCATCCGCCGGGCGGAGGACCGGGAGCTGTTCAAGGCCCTCTGCGAGGAGCTGGGGGAGCCTGTGCTGCCCTCGGACGTAGCAGAGAGCATAGAGGACGGCCTTCGCATCGCCGCCGGGATAGGCTACCCCGTGGTGCTGCGGCCGGCGTTCACCCTGGGCGGCACAGGCGGCGGCTTCGCCGATGACGAGGAAGAGTGCCGGGAGATATTGAAAAACGCCCTAAAGCTGTCCCCGGTGCACCAGGTGCTGGTGGAGAAGAGCATCCAGGGCTATCGGGAGATAGAGTACGAGGTCATGCGGGACGCAAATGACACCGCTATCACCATTTGCAACATGGAGAACATCGACCCGGTGGGCGTGCACACCGGCGACTCGGTGGTGGTGTGTCCCTCCCAGACCCTGACCAACAAGGAATACCACATGCTTCGGGACAGCGCCCTGCGTATCATCCGGGCGCTTCAAATACAGGGAGGCTGCAACGTCCAGTTCGCCCTGGACCCCAGCTCCTTCCGCTACTACGTGATAGAGGTGAATCCCCGGGTGAGCCGGTCCTCAGCCCTGGCCAGCAAGGCCAGCGGCTACCCCATCGCCCGTGTGTCGGCGAAGATCGCCGTTGGCATGACCCTGGACGAGATACCCCTGGCCAACACCCCCGCCAGCTTTGAGCCGGCGCTGGACTACGTGGTCACCAAAATGCCCCGGTTCCCCTTCGACAAGTTCGCCGACGCAGCAAACACCCTCTCCACCCAGATGAAGGCCACCGGCGAGGTCATGAGCGTGGGCCGGACCATGGAGGAGAGCTTATTAAAAGCCGTCCGCTCCCTGGAGACCGGCGTGGACCACCTCTATATGAAAAAATTCGACGGCTGGGACGAGGCGAAGCTGCTGGATTACGTTTCCATCGGTAGGGACGACCGGCTCTTTGCCATTGCGGCGCTACTGCGGATGGATACCCCCGTATCCGTCATCGCGGAGCGGACGAAGATCGACAAGCTCTTCCTGGACGTGATCGCCAATATCGTCAGCATGGAGAGGAAACTGGCCGGGGCGGTGGGGGATATGGATACCCTGTACGAGGCCAAGCGCATGGGTTTCTGCGACGCGGCGGTGGCACGGCTTTGGGGCACGAAGGAGCTGGACGTATACGATATGCGTCTCAAGGCCGGTATGCTGCCGGTATACAAGATGATCGACACCTGCGCCAGTGAGTTTTCAAGCTATATCCCGTACTTCTATTCCACCTATGAGCAGGAGAACGAGTCTGTCATATCCGACAGGAAGAAGATCGTGGTCCTGGGGGCCGGGCCCATCCGCATCGGCCAGGGCGTGGAGTTCGACTACTCCACCGTCCACGCCGTCAAGACCATCAAGGCCGCGGGCTACGAGGCCATCATCATCAACAATAATCCTGAGACCGTATCCACCGACTACACTTGTTCCGACAAGCTCTACTTTGAACCGCTGTACGTGGAGGACGTGATGAACATCCTTCTGCGGGAGAAGCCGGAGGGCGTGATAGCCTCCCTGGGCGGCCAAACGGCCATCAATCTGGCAGAGCCCCTGATGGAACGGGGCGTGAAGATCATCGGCACGGACTGCGCCGCTATAGAACGGGCGGAGGACAGGGACGCCTTTGAAAAGGTCCTGGATCAGCTGGGCATCCCTCAGCCGCCCGGCCGGGCAGTCACGAAGATCGAGGACGGGGTGAAAGCCGCGGCGGAGATAGGTTACCCGGTGCTGGTCCGGCCCAGTTTCGTGCTGGGTGGCCGGGCCATGCAGATCGTGGCGGATGAGAAGCAGCTGCGCCACTATCTCAAGACCGCAGTGGAGATCGACGAGGATAAGCCGGTGCTGGTGGACAAGTATATCACCGGCAAGGAGCTGGAGGTGGACGCCATCTGCGACGGACGGGACGTATTCGTGCCTGGCATCATGGAGCTGGTGGAACGCACCGGCATCCACTCCGGCGACTCCATCAGCGTCTATCCCACCTTCAGCGTGAGCCAGGAGGTGAAGGACACCATCCTGCGCTACGCGAAAATGCTGGGCCTGGGCATCGGCATCGTGGGGCTTTATAACATCCAATTCATCGTGGACCGGGAGAACAAGGTCTACATCATCGAGGTGAACCCCCGGTCCAGCCGGACAGTTCCTTTCCTCAGCAAGGCCACGGGGTATTCTCTCGCGGACATTGCCACCAACGTGATATTGGGACTGTCCCTAAAGGAGCAGGGCTTCTTCAAGCTCTATCCGCCTGAAAAGAAGCGCTGGTACGTGAAAGCGCCCGCTTTCTCCTTCGCCAAACTGCGGGGCCTGGACGCCTATCTGTCCCCGGAGATGAAGTCCACCGGCGAGGCCATCGGGTACGATAACTCCCTGACCCGCGCCCTCTACAAGGCCCTTCAGGCATCGGGCATGAGCATGATGAACTACGGCGCGGTCCTGGCTACCATCGCCGACGAGGATAAGGCGGAGGCCCTGCCCCTGATCCGGCGGTTTTACAACATGGGCTTCAATATCCTCGCCACCGAGGGCACGGCGAAGATGCTCAAGGAAAACGGCGTGCGCACCCACAAGGTAGAGAAGCTGCGGGACGGCAGCGAGGAGATCCTGGAGGCCATTCAGAGCGGCGTGGTGTCCTATGTCATCAACACCAGGGACGTGCGCAGTACCGGCGCCCTGTCCGACGGCCATGAGATCCGGGAGTGCGCTGTGGCCAACGGTGTCACCATGTTCACCAGTCTGGACACCGTCCGGGTGCTGCTGGACGTGCTGGAGGAGACCACCCTGGGTATCTCCACCATCGACGCTTGAGGAAATTTGGGACATTGACAGAAGGGCGGGCCCTGTTGTAAACTGGGCCTGCCCAATTATTTCCAGGAGGAAAGCGATATGGATACCTGGCAGGAGAGCGTTTATTCTGACGGCACGGCGATGTTCGTCTCCGACCCCAGCCCCAAATTGGGCGAGACGGTCACCATATCCCTGCGGCTCTACGAGACTGCGCCGGTGAAGCATGTGATCCTCCGCTGGCTGCGAAACGGCCTGGAGCAGCACGCCCATGCCCGGCGTGTCCGGACGGAGAAGGGCCTTGCCTGGTACGAGGTCCAGATGCCGGTCACGGAGACCCGGATGCAGTATGAGTTTTATCTGGTGACGGAAGAGGCGGTGTGGTTCTACACCCAGAAGGGGATATCCACGTGCCTTCCCGACCACAGCTATGACTTCGTTCTGCTCACAGACTACGTCCAGCCCGCCTGGGTGAAGGAGGCCGTGTTCTATCAGATATTCCCCGAGCGGTTCTGCAACGGCGACCCCGCCAACGACGTGAAGCCCGGCGAGTACGCCCAGGACGGCCACCCGGCCATCCATATGGCCAACTGGGAGGATACGCCGCTGCCATACCAGGAGGGCTTCTGCCTGGATTTCTTCGGCGGGGACTTGGAGGGTATCCGGCAGAAGATACCCTATCTTAAGGACCTGGGCGTCACGGCGTTATATCTGAATCCAATCTTCCGGGCTCCATCGGTACATAAATATGACTGCGTGGACTATTTCCATGTGGACCCCCACTTTGGCGGAGACGAGGCATTGGCGGCGCTGTCCAAGACGCTTCATGAAAACGACATGAAGCTCATTCTGGACATCTCCATCAACCACACCGGCGCCAACCACCGCTGGTTCAACCGGGACGGGATGTTCTTCGATAAGTCCACAGGTTCTTATAATGATCCGAACGCTAAGGAGAGGGACTACTACTTCTTTGGCCCCGGGAACGCCTATCACGCCTGGTACGGCAACCAGAATCTGCCCACCCTCAACTATACCTCCGAAGCCCTCCGTGATGTGGTCTACCGGGCGGAGGACTCTGTGCTCAGAAAGTGGCTGAAGCCACCCTACAGCATCGACGGCTGGCGTTTCGACGTGGCGGACACCTTCGCCCGCAACGACGATATCCAGCTGGCCCACGAGGTGTGGCCGGAGATACGAAAGGCCATCCGGGAGGAGAACCCCCAGGCGTACATATTGGCGGAGGATTGGGGCGACTGTGCCCAGTACATGCAGGGGAGCGAGTGGGACTCGCCTATGAGCTACTTCACCTGCGGCCGGCCCATCCGCCAGTTTTTCGGCCAGACGGACCACTTCCTGGCACACGATCCCGTTCTGCGGGATCTGCCCTATAAGATGACCGCCAAGGACCTGAGGACGCGGGTCACGCAGCACCTGGCCAGAATACCCTGGGCCCTCTGGGAGAACCAGTTCAACCTCTTCGACAGCCACGATATCAGCCGCTTCCACAATGACCCGGCCATCTCGCCCATGGCCTGGCGTGGGGCGGTGTACTTCCAGTTCATCCTCACCGGCGCGGCCAGCATCTACTACGGTGACGAGGCATCGATCGACGGCACCCCGGGCACCAACGAGGGCTGCCGCTATCCCATGCCTTGGAGCCGGGACTTTACCGGATGCGAACAGTACAAGATCTGCCATGCCATGGCACATCTGAAAAAGGATCACCGGGC
Organism: uncultured Oscillospiraceae bacterium; assembly: GCA_947631865.1. Lineage (GTDB taxonomy): Bacteria > Bacillota > Clostridia > Oscillospirales > Oscillospiraceae > CAJOIG01. The sequence continues at coordinate 7,507 of CANRNF010000018.1, forward strand.
CCTGTCACACGGCGGGATGAAATTCATCTATGCCGAGGGTTACACCGCCGCCATTGCCCGGTTCACCGTGGATGAGGCCTTCGTGGCGGTCATCAATTCGGCTGAGGAGGACCAGGCCATACGTCTGCCCCTGGGCGCCATCGGGGCTGCGGGACTGCATGACACGGATGTGATGGGGGAGCCCATCTCCTGGCGGCCCCTGGACGAGAACAGCGTGGAGCTGACCGTCCCGGCGGGATCTAACTACTTTATCCAGTGCGAAATGAAATGAACAGCAAACAGTGAGACCCGGCGGATGCTTCCGCCGGGTCTCATTTGTGTTTATATGTCAGGTCAAGGGGATAACGTCGCCGTCCTCCGCGATCTGCTTCATTTCTCCATCGTGGATGACATATGCCTCCCCGTACAGCGTCTCCCGCCCGCCCTTGGACAGGATATAACTGCCATCGGGCAGGACGAAGAACGTGCGGCCCATGCTGTCCGGAATGGCGATGTCGTCGAACAGGTCCAGCCCGTCCAGCGTATCCCCGGCGATGGTGTTATAGTGGGGGAGGATGTTTGCCTCCGTGAGACCGAGACCGGGCAGGAACCGCTCGTAATCCGGATCGATGGCCTCGCCCTCCAGCTCCGGGTGGGCGTAGACGTCCGCCGCGCTGTTCATGCTCCCGGCGCTGATGCCCATGAGCACGCCGTCAAAACCTGCCAGCAGTTCTTTCAGGCCGATGTCTTGGAAAAAGGCGTTCTGCGTGGGCACGTGGCCGCCGGACAGGATGATGAGGTCGGCGTTTTCGATGAGGGCGGACGCGTCGTCAACATTGCGGCCATCCAGCACGTCGAAAGCGAAGAAGGCGAAGCCAGCCTTCTCCATGGACTCAGCAGTACTGCCGGCATAAAGATCTGTCTTCTCCCAGCCGTCCGGGTCGGAACATATATACAGGGCCCGGCAGGGATATGCAAGGGCCAGGTGCAGTTCGTGGATGAAGCCGTTGGCGGGATTCAGGTCCAAAGTGTCGGGGACCATTGGGGAGCTGGTGAAAAAACATGTCATGTGTCTACCTCGCTGTGGTCGTTGTTCCGGCTGTGCTGGCGGTACTCCTTGGGGCTGACGCCTTCCACCCGGCGGAAGCACTGGGAGAAGTAGCTGGCGGAGGAGAAGCCGAGCACCTGGGCGATATGGGACAGGGAGTGGTCTGTCTCCGCCAGAAGGAATTTGCTCTCCCGGATACGCCGCGCCGTCAGGTAGCGGATGGGGGAGACGCCGTATTCCTTCTGAAAGGCGTGGGCCAGATAGTACTTGTTGAGATGGGCCGCCGCGGCCAACTGGTCCAGGGTGATGTTCTCCTTGAAGTGGTCGTCGATATACCGGCGCACCAGGCTGCATTCCCGGCTGGCCTTCTGCTCCCGGGGCGCGCTTTGGAGGATGGAGCCACGGTGGCGCACCAGCAGCAGGAGCAGGATGTGCATCAGGTCCTGGCACACGCCCTCATAACCGGTTTGGGCCCTCTGCGCCTCCAGAAGGAGCATGTCCAGGCATTGGGCCACCTGGCGCTGGTGGTAAAAGCCGGGGACCAATGCAAAGCCGTCGGCGCCGGCCAGCGTCTCCAGCCCGTCCACGCCCAGCACCACGTATTCCATCGGATCCTCCGGGGCGCTGATCTCCGTGTGGGGCACGGCGCCGCTGACCGCCATCAGGTCCCCTGCCGTCAGAGGGTGGGGAACCTGGCCGATCTGCATGGCGCCGCTGCCGGCGGTGACGAAGAAAAGCTCCGCGCAGGTGTGGGTATGTTCCGCGCTGGCCCACTCGGCGCTGTACTGGGCGCTGGTAACGTACAGCAGCCGCGCGCCGTCCAGCGCCGGCACGCCGCCGCTGCGGTCCAGAACATATTGCTGCGTGCTCATATCATACCTCCACGGGCGATCATGCCCGTGACCATTATATCTGCTTTTTTAAAAGCGCGCAACTGCCGACCATTAGGCTGAACAGCGCAGGAATTGTAAATATTGGCTGGCAAGTTATGGACTTTATCTAAACAAAGAATTAAACATTCTCAAAATTTGGGGCAAAATATATAAAAACAACAATAAAAATAAAAACCAAAGCAATATTTCTGTTGTTTTGGCGGCGGAAAAGTGTATACTGGATGTAAAGTTAAGAGGCATAGCCTCTCTAAGCGTAAACACAAATTAATTTTTAGGAGGAATCACCATGAAGAAGCTTCTCAGCATCGTTCTTGTGGCCGTGATGGTCCTGGCGCTGGGCTGCACCGCTTTTGCCGATGGCACCGAGATCACCTATTGGTCCATGTGGAACGAGGGCGAGCCCCAGGCCACCGTCATCGCCGAGGCCGCCGAGGCCTATGAGGCCGAGACTGGCGTGCACGTGAACATCGAGTGGAAGGGCCGCGACATCAACACCCTTCTGTCCGCCGCTCTGGAGTCCGGCGAGGATTTCGACCTGTTCGACGACGACTATACCCGTATCGGTCAGGTCTATGCTCCCTATACTTACGACCTGACGGAGATGGCTGAGGCCGCCGGCTACGAGGGCTATGCCTGCTTCAACAACCAGGCCATCGCCTGGGCCGGCTACCTGAACAGCCTTCCCGAGCAGCCCAACGTGGGCGGCGTGTTCTATGACAAGGCCGCCTTCGAGACCGCTGGCATCGAGGCCGCTCCCGCCACTTGGGCCGAGTTCCTGGATGCGTGCGCCAAGCTGAAGGATGCTGGCATTGACCCCCTGGCGCAGGACGACGCTTACTGCAATTTCACCTTCTATTACCACCTGGTCCGTTATCTGGGCGAGGATGGCATCGCCGAACTGCGTGAGAACGGCGGCTGGGCTGATAACGAGAAGGCCGTTCAGGCCGTTCAGGACCTCATCGACCTGGTCAACGCCGGCTACCTGGCCGAGGGCGCGCCTGATGCGTATCCCTCCAGCCAGAACAAGATCGGTTTGGGCCTGGCCGCGATGGTCGTCTGCGCCGACTATGTGACCGCTGAGGTCAACGCCAACACCGGCACCGAAGTCGATTGGGGTATGTTCAACTATCCCACCGTGGAGGGCGGCGCTTCTGCTGACGCTTACATGGGCGCCAACTCCCTGGCCATCCCCTCGTACAGCGAGCATGCCCAGGAGGCCTTTGATTTCGCCCTCTTCCTGACCACCGGCGAGTGGGGCCAGAAGCTGGCTGACGACTGCCACCAGATCCCCGCCGACCCCACCAATGAGTGCACCTCTCTGCCCGGCGCTGTGGAGACGCTGCTGGCCGCCGAGAAGCCCATGAGCTGGTGCGGCGAGCTGAACACCCATCCCGCATGGCAGACCATGAGGGACATGTTCGTCGAGATGTTCGAGGGCAAGTATGAGTCCGGCGCTGAGTTCTGCGCCGCCATGGACGCTCTGTACGAGTAATTCCCGACTGCGGCAGGCGGCACTTCGGTGCCGCCTGTTTTTTAATAGCGCGAGAGAGGGGGACCCTTCATGAAGAAAAACAGGACGCTGATATTTTTGTTCATGGCGCCAACGGTGATATGCCTGCTGCTGATGTACGTCTATCCGGTGCTGCGCACGGTGGCCATGAGTTTCTTTCGGGTGGAGAGCGTAACGGCAGATATGGGGCTGTGGCGCTTTAATGGGGTGGACAACTATGTCAAGATATTTCACAATTCCGGCTTCATTATATCCCTGAGGAACTTTCTTGCCATCTGGATCGTGGGCGGCGTCATCACGCTGGCCCTGTCCCTGCTCATCGCGGTGATCCTCACCAGCAAGATACGCTTCCAGGGCTTTTTCCGGGCGGCCATCTATCTGCCCAACGTGATCTCCGCCGTGGCCTTGGCCACTATGTGGGTGCAGTACATATTCAACTATGACTACGGCCTTCTGAACCAGCTGGTGACGTTTTTGGGCTTTGATAAGGTCCGCTGGCTGGGTACGGACGCCAAGCTCTGGGCCATGATCGCCGCGTTCATATACGGCAGCATCGGCTATTATATGCTGATCTACATCAGCGGCATCGAGGGCATCCCCACAGACCTGTACGAGGCCGCCACCATCGACGGCGCCAGCAAGGGAAAGCAGTTTTTCCGCATCACGCTGCCTCTCCTGAAGGGTATCATCAAGACCACCATCACCTTCTGGACCATCAACGCCGCCACCTTCTACCTTTGGTCCAAGCTGTTCAGCCCAGTCCAAACGGAGGGCTCCACCATTGTGCCGGTCATATACCTCTATGACACGGTCTTCGGCGGCAAGGGCGTGGTCGAGCGTGACGCCGGCGCCGGCGCCGCGGTGGGCGTGGTGTTGACGCTGATCATCATCGCCGTGTATATCGTCACCGACAAGCTGCTGAAGAGCAGCGACCTGGAATACTGACAGGAGGGGGAAGCGATGGAAAAGACAAAGAACAAGATCAATTGGAAACGCGAACTGAAGATGCTTCCCGGATACCTGGTGGTGATCGCCTACGTGGCGTTCATGGTCATCATGCTGGTCTGGATATTCGGGGCCAGTCTTTCCACCTCCCGGGAGATATTCACCGGGAAGGTGCTGGAATTTCAAAGCGGCTTCCACTGGGAGAACTACGTCACCGCCTGGAAGACACAGAACGTGTCGGTGTTCTTCGGAAACTCACTTCTCTATTCCGTGGTTTCCTGCGCGGGCGTGCTGCTGATCTCGGCTCCGGCGGCCTATGTGCTCAGCCGGTGGAAGTTCCGGGGCAGCCAGACCATCCGCATCCTGCTGGTGATCGCCATGAGCGTGCCGGCCATCATGATCATCATGCCCCTGTACTCCCTGGCGGTGAAATGGGGCATCAAGGGCCGCATCCTGCTGATCGTACTGTATATCTTCATGCGGGTGCCCTATACGGCCATCTATATGCTGGATTTCTTCGCCACGCTCAGCCATGACTATGAGGAGGCCGCCGCCATCGACGGCTGCTCAGCCAACAAGACCTTCTGGGTCATCATGCTGCCCCTGATCCAGCCGGCTATCATCACGGTGACCATCTTTAACTTCCTGTCTACCTGGAATGAGTTTTTCATGGCCCTGATCTTCACCTCCGGCAAGGAGATGACTCCCGTGGGCGTGGGCCTGCTGCAGATCGTCAACTCCATGAAGTATTCCGGCAACTACGGCGGACTGTTCGCCGCGGTCATCATCGTGTTCCTGCCCACGTTCCTGCTGTACCTGTTCATGAGCCGGCGCATCATCTCCGGCGTCACAGCGGGCGGCGTGAAGGGCTGAGCCTATTTCGACAAAGGACATTCTCTCTATGGACAAAAAGACAGGGCGCGTGACCATACCCACCGACTTCGACGTGGTCCCGGAGACGCTGGAGCTGGTCCGCCGGTGGGGGGCGGACGCCATCCGCGACTGCGACGGTACCGATTTCCCCCCGGAGCTGAAGGACGCCGACGCCAAGATATATTCAACCTACTATACCACCCGCAAGGACAACGCCTGGGCCAAGGCCAACCCCGACGAGGTCCAGCAGTGCTATATCATGACCGGCTTTCGCACCGCCGGGGGCGGACCTCTCTATATCCGCCTCATGCAGGGCGTGAGCCCGGAGCTCATGACAGTGAATGACCATGACGACATCCGCCGTTGGTGGGAGGTCATGGACAGAACAGCCGGTGAGCCTCTGGATCCGGACCGGTGGCGCTATGACGCCGACAGCGGCTGCGTGGTCATCGACCAGCCGAAGCTGTTCCACGACTACACCGTAAGCTTTTTGGCCTACCTTATCTGGGACCCGGTGCACATGTACAACGCTGTCACCAATGACTGGAAGGATTTTGAGCACCAGATCACCTTCGACGTGCGCCAGCCCAAGACACACGCCTACTCCCTGGAGCGGCTGCGGAAGTTCATCGAGGAGCACCCCTATGTGGATGTGATCCGCTACACCACCTTCTTCCACCAGTTCACTCTTGTCTTCGACGAGCTGAAGCGGGAGAAATACGTGGACTGGTACGGCTACTCCGCCTCCGTGAGCCCCTATATCCTGGAGAAGTTCGAGAGGGAGGCTGGCTATCCTTTCCGGCCGGAGTACATCATCGACCAGGGGTATTATAACAACCAGTACCGGGTGCCGAGCAAAGAGTATAAGGACTTCATGGCTTTCCAGCGCCGGGAGGTGGCCGCCCTGGCCAAGGAGTTGGTGGACATCACCCACGGGATGGGCAAGGAAGCCATGATGTTCCTGGGCGACCACTGGATCGGTACCGAGCCATACATGGAGGAGTTCGCCTCCATCGGCCTGGACGCGGTGGTGGGCAGCGTTGGCAACGGCTCCACGCTCCGGCTCATCTCCGACATCCCCGGCGTGAAGTACACGGAGGGACGGTTTCTGCCCTACTTCTTCCCGGACACCTTCCATCCCGGCGGAGACCCTGTCCGGGAGGCAAAGGAGAACTGGGTCACCGCCCGGCGGGCCATATTGCGCAAGCCCATCGACCGCATCGGCTATGGGGGATATCTGAAGCTTGCCTGCCAGTTCCCGGAATTCATCGACTATGTGCAGACGGTCTGCGATGAGTTTCGTGAACTGTACGATTCCATCAAGGGCCGGAAGCCCTGGTGCGTGCGGACCGTGGCGGTTCTGAACTCCTGGGGCAAGGCCCGGTCATGGGGCTGCCACATGGTCCACCATGCGCTGTATCACAAAAAGAACTACTCCTACGCCGGCGTCATCGAGGCCCTCTCCGGCGCGCCCTACGACGTGCGGTTTCTGAGCTTTGACGATATCCTTGCCGACCCCGGCGTGCTGGACGGGGTGGACGTGCTCCTGAACATCGGCGACGGAGATACGGCCCACACCGGCGGAGCCATATGGGAGGATGCACGCATCTCCTCCGCAATAAAGCGGTACGTGTGGAACGGCGGCGGCCTCATCGGCGTGGGCGAGCCCTCCGGCCACCAATACCAGGGCCGGTATATCCAGCTGGCCGGCGTACTGGGGGTGGAAAAGGAGACGGGCTTCACCTTGGGCTACGACAAGTACAACTGGACCGAGCACCCGGACCACTTCATCTTGGCGGACACAGTTGGCGCTGTGGACTTTGGCGAGGGGATGAAGAGCATGTACGCCCTTCCGGAGACATCGATCCTTGTCCAGCGGGATAAGGAAGTCCAGCTGGCGGTGAATGAGTTCGGACGGGGCAGAGCGGTATATATCTCCGGCCTGCCGTACTCCTTCCAAAACACCCGCCTTTTGCACCGGGCCGTCCTCTGGTCCAGCCACGGTGAGGGAGAGCTCAAAAAGTGGTTCTCCTCCAACGTGAACGCCGAGGTCCACGCCTATCTGGACAGCGGCCGCTGGTGCGTGGTGAACAACACCTATGAGCCCCAGGACACAACTGTGTATACCGATGGGGAGAGCATGGACCTGCACCTGCAGGCAAACGAGATACGCTGGTTCGACATTTGAGCGGCGAATCAAGCCCGGCGTTTTTTCGCCGGGCTTTAGCTTGTCAAAAACGAGTTTTTGACTGCTAAGATCGAAACTGCTCGGCGAGAGTGGATCCCGCCGGCGGGAAGTCAAAAAGCCTGTCTTACAGCGGCTTTTGACTTCACGCGAGGGAATGCCGCGCGGCTCGGCCTGACCGGCCTTCGCTCCCTAAAAATAGATACTGCGCACGGTTGACGGGCCGGGCGGCCCATGCTATGCTTGTAGTGCTGGGAAAGGGGGATGGATATGCTCACCGTCATATGGGACTGGAACGGCACGCTGCTGGACGATATGGATCTTGGTCTTGCCATTATGGACCGCATACTGTCCCGAAGAGGGCTGGTGCCCCTTGGGGAACTTTCCCGCTACCGGGAGATATTTACCTTCCCGGTGCGGGATTACTATGCCCTGGCGGGGATCGATCTGGACAGGGAGGACTTCACGGACCTGGCGGAGGAGTATATGTCCGACTACCGGGCCCATGAGAGCGGCTGCCCTCTGATGGAGGGGGCACGGGAGACCCTGCGGGCCCTGGACGGTATGGGCGTCACGCAGGTATTGGCCTCCGCCTCCCGGCAGGACGATCTGGAGCGGCAGGTGAGCGCCCGCGGCCTGGACGGCGTGTTTCAGGCGGTGCTGGGCATGACGGACGACCTGGGCGGCGGAAAATCCGGCCTGGCTGAGAGCTATATCCGGGCTCATGATCTGGACCCGGAGGAGGTAGTGTTCGTGGGCGACACGATCCACGACTGGGAGACAGCCCGGAGCGTGGGCTGCCGGTGTGTGCTCATCGCAGGAGGCCATCAGAGCAGAGAGCGCCTCGCGGCCACAGGGGCGGCGGTGCTGGGCAGTATCAACGAGCTGCCCGGATATCTGTCCGAGCGGAGGGATAAATGATGGACTTCTGGAAGATGAACGGCGCAGGGAACGACTTTATCATCCTGGACGACAGAGAAAAGGCCATCCCTGACGAGAGGCTGCCCCATATCGCCGCGAAGCTCTGCCACCGGCGGATGTCCATCGGCGCGGACGGGCTCATGGTGGTCCGGCCAGCCCGGCAGGACGGGGACTATCGGATGCTCTTTTTCAACTCCGACGGCTCGGAAGCGGGGATGTGCGGCAACGGCTCCCGGTGCATTTGCCGCTATGGGTATGAAAATGGTCTTGCTGGCATGATCCAGCGGGTGGAGACCCTCTCCGGCACGGTGGAGGGCACGCGCGTAGACAAAAGGCATTACCGGGTGCGTCTCAACTCTCCGTCGGTGCTGGAGACCGATCATCCCGTAAAGATAGACGGGAAGACGTATCACTGCGCCTACGTTGAACTGGGAAGGCCTGGCCTGCCCCACGCGGCGGTGTCCTATGATGGACTTTTGTCTGCGGATAAAGACGTTTTGCGGGCGTTTGGGCGGAAGCTGCGGTATCATCCCTCGTTCCCCCAGGGGGCCAATGTGACATTTTACGAGATAATGGACGAGAACAAACTCCGGGCTGTGACTTATGAGCGCGGGGTAGAGGACTTTACGCTGGCATGCGGTACGGGCGCAGGCTCCGCCGTGACGGCAATGAAGGCCGGCGGCAAACTTGGAGATGGGCCCGTCACCGTGGAGATGCCCGGCGGTACGCTAACCATCGAGGTGGAAAACGTGCCTGGCGCTCCGCCGGCCATCTATCTCACCGGACCGACCAACATCGTCTGCAAGGGGACTGTCATCGATGAGGACCTGGATATTTGAAAAGAGCAAGCCTGCTGGCTTGCTCTTTTCATCCTCTCAATAGCTTTATAAGCTCTTTTTCGCTTGCCTGGGGCAGGAGCTTCTGCAGATGCGCCTGCATCCGGCGGAGGGACTCCTCCGGCTTACGTTTATAGGCGGCGGTGACGGCGTCATAGCCAAATTGGGCCTCTGGGGTGGTGTACCGGGCGATGCCCCAGCCGTAGGGCCGGCCGTACCGGTCCTGGGCATAGTCGAAATCGGCCACATTCAGGTATGTCTGCATCTGCAGGCGGGTGATGCAGGTCTCATAGCCTTTTTTGCCGTCCTTGCCCCCGTAGCCGCAGAGTTTTTTCAACTGTCCGGTCTGCAGAGAACCCCACTGGGAGACGGCGTCATAGAGCTCCTTGTCCTTGTAGGCCGCCAGACCGTCGTCGAAGCGGGCGTCGAAGTCATATCCGTCCCGGCGGAGGTTGGCCAGGTCCGGGAACCACTCCAGGCTCACGAAGCCCGCTTTCTTCCAGAAGAGCTTGCCATAAACGCATGTGCCCGCACTGGCCACCGGGCCTTTCCAGTCCCAGGCAGCCCAGTCCTCGCCTTCCGGGCCGTACCAGCATTGTGGCGCGGTGTGCTCCTCCACAGAAAAACCGTGGATATCGTTTTTGAAAAAGGGGAGGAAGCCCCACTCCAGGGCCAGCGCCTCCATATCCTTGGCGGACTGTATCTCTCTTGCCATCTGTGCCGCTCCTTTCGCCGGGAAAAGTGTATCACAGCACGCTCTTGTGCGCAAGGGGCGGGTATGATACAACAGACGCTCCGCGCTGTTGTATCAGAAAGATACCAGTCGCGCTCTCGCTTGCGCGAAACCGCACGACATGATACAACAGACGCTCTGCGCTGTTGTACCAGAAAGATACCAGTCGTGCTCTCGCTTGCGCGAAACCGCACGACATGGTACAATACCGCCATGAAGCTCTATTTTGCGCCCCTGGAGGGCATCACGGATTACATTTACCGCCGGCTGCACCGGCGGTATTTTCCGGGCGTGGACATGTATTTCACGCCCTTCATCAGCCCTACCTATAACCACCTGTTCACCCCGCGCCAGCTGCGTCAGCTGGCGCCGGAGAACAACGAGGACGTCCCTCTGACGCCCCAGCTTCTCACAAAGAATGCCGGTGATTTTCTCTGGGCGGCGAACGCTCTGGCGGACATGGGCTACGGAGAGGTCAACCTGAACATTGGCTGCCCCTCCGGCACCGTCACCGCCAAGGGGAAGGGGGCGGGCCTTCTGGCGGACAAGGACAGCCTGCGCCGTCTTCTGGACGGCATCTTCGCCGCACCGCCCGTGAAGATATCGGTCAAGACCCGGCTGGGCGTCCGGGGGCCGGAGGAGTTCGGTGCTATTCTTGACATCTACGATGATTACCCCATCTCGGAGCTCATCGTCCACGCACGGACCGCCAAGGAGATGTACGCCGGCCCCATCCATGTGGACGCCTTTACACAGGCGCTCACGGCGAGCTGCGCGCCGGTGTGTTACAACGGCGACGTGACAACGCCCGCGGATATCCGGGCGCTGGAGCGGCGATTTCCCAGCCTTGTTGCCGTCATGATCGGCCGGGGCCTGGTGGCGGATCCGACGCTCATCGGCCGCTTGGATGGTAAACAGCCGGACAGGGAAACGCTCCGCGCTTTCCATGATGACCTGTGGGAGGCATACTGCGCCGCCTTTGGCGGACCTTCCAGCGCCATGCACCGGATGAAGGCCATCTGGGCGCACATGATCGGCAGTTTCCAGGGCGGGGAGACCTATGCCAAGGGCCTTGCCAAGGCGAAGAAATGGCCGGACTTCCTGGCCCTGACAGAGGATATCTTTGCGGCCTTACCACTGGCACGGCCGGCGGAGAAAAGCCCGTTTGAGACACAGCATTAATTTTGTAATTTTTGTTGTAATTTGGCTTATGTATAGTGTATAATATATCGTTACCATCAAGGCCAGCGAGGGAACAAAAAAGCATGTCAGATAAGATAATCATCCAGGGGGCGCGAGCCAACAACCTGAAAAATATAGATCTGGAGCTTCCGCGGGATAAGCTCATCGTGTTCACGGGACTGTCCGGCAGCGGCAAGTCCAGCCTTGCCTTCGATACCATCTACGCCGAAGGCCAGCGGCGGTATGTGGAGAGCCTGTCCAGCTATGCCCGCCAGTTCCTGGGCCAGATGGATAAGCCGGACGTGGATTACATCGGCGGCCTTTCGCCCGCCATCTCCATCGACCAGAAGACAACCTCCCGGAACCCCCGCTCCACGGTGGGCACCGTCACGGAGATCCACGACTATCTCCGTCTTCTGTGGTCCCAGATCGGTATTCCTCACTGCCCCAAGTGCGGCAAGGAGATACGCCAGCAGACCATCGACCAGATCGTGGACCAGATCATGGAGCTGCCGGAGGGTACGAAGCTGCAGATCATGGCCCCGGTCATCCGGGGAAAAAAGGGCGAGCATCGGAAGGTGTTCGAGGACGCCCAGCGCTCCGGCTATGTCCGGGCCCTGGTGGACGGGGAGACCTACGACCTGACGGATGATATCCCCCTGGACAAGAACAAAAAGCACAATATCGACATCATCGTGGACCGGCTGGTGATGCGCCAGGACGTGCTCCGCCGGCTCACGGACTCCGCCGAGACGGCTATGGGCCTTTCCGGCGGCGTGGTCCACGTGGACCTGACGGGCCAGGACAAACAGCTCGCCTTCTCCCAGAACTACGCCTGCGAGGACTGCGGCGTATCCATCGAGGAGATGACACCCCGCATGTTCTCCTTCAACGCCCCCTATGGCGCGTGCCCGGCCTGCAGCGGTCTGGGGACCATGCTCCGGGTGGATCCGGCCCTCATCATGCCGAACCCCAATCTGTCCATCATGGACGGCGGCATCATGGCCTATGGCTGGTCCAACGTCCGGGGAGATTCCATCTGCCGGATGTACTACGAGGCCCTGGGCCGGAAGTATCACTTCGACCTGCACGACCCCATCAGGACCCTGCCCGAGGCGGCCATCAACGCCATACTCTACGGCACCAACGGGGAGCCCTTGGAGCTGCGCTATGAACGTGGGTCCGGTTACGGCACCCTCACCAAGGACTTTGAAGGCATCGTCAACAACCTGGAGCGCCGCTACCGGGAGACACAGTCCTCCTCCGCCCGGGCGGACCTGGAGGACTGCATGGGCGAATACGAGTGCCCGGAGTGTCACGGCGACCGGCTGCGGCCGGAGATATTGGCCGTGACAGTGGGCGGCCTCTCCATCGCCCAGTTCAGCCGTCTGCCGGTTACCCAGGAGCTGGCGTTTTTGGACCAGCTGAAGCTGACGCCCAAGGAAAAGCTCATCGCGGACCGTGTCCTCAAGGAGATCCGCCAGCGGCTCAGCTTTCTTGTGAGCGTGGGTCTGGGGTATCTGACCCTGGCCCGTGGCGCGGCGACCCTCTCCGGCGGCGAGAGCCAGCGCATCCGCCTGGCCACTCAGATCGGCTCCGCTCTCATGGGTGTTCTGTACGTACTGGATGAGCCCAGTATCGGCCTCCATCAGCGGGACAACGCGAAACTTTTGAATACCCTCCGCCAGCTCACCGACGCGGGAAACACCCTCATCGTGGTGGAACACGACGAGGACACCATCCGCGCCGCAGACTGGGTGGTGGACATCGGCCCCGGCGCCGGGACTCACGGCGGCCGTGTGGTCTGCGCCGGTACGCCGGAGGACATCATGGCCTGCGAACATTCCATCACCGGCCAGTATTTAAGCGGCAAAAAGCGCATCGACGTGCCCCTTTCCCGCCGGAAGGGGAATGGCCACTTTCTGTCCGTGCGGGGCGCGGCGGCCAATAATCTGCAAGACCTGGATATAGATATCCCCCTGGGCGCTTTTACATGCGTGACGGGTGTTTCCGGCAGCGGCAAGTCGTCCCTTGTCAACGAGGTCATCGAGAAGAAGCTGGGAGCAGACCTGAACCGCCGGAAGGTGCGGCCCGGCAAGTGCCGGTCCATCGAGGGACTGGAGTATCTGGACAAGGTGATCGACATCGACCAGAGTCCCATCGGACGCACGCCCCGGTCCAATCCCGCCACCTATACGGGTCTGTTCAACGAGATACGGGATCTGTTCGCCTCCACCCAGGACGCCAAGCTCCGGGGCTTCAAGTCTGGGCGCTTCTCCTTCAATGTGAAAGGTGGACGGTGCGAGGCCTGCTCCGGCGACGGTCTCATCAAGATCGAGATGCTGTTTCTGCCGGATGTGTATGTGCCCTGCGAGGTATGCCACGGCAACCGCTACAACCGGGAGACCCTGGAGGTGCGGTATAAGGGCAAGAACATCGCTGAGGTGCTGGATATGACGGTGGAGGAAGCGCTGGAGTTCTTCCAGAACCAGGAGTCCATCCGCTCCAAGCTCCAGACCCTCTGGGACGTGGGCCTGGGCTATGTGAAGCTGGGCCAGTCCTCCACGACCCTCTCCGGCGGCGAGGCCCAGCGTGTAAAGCTGGCCACGGAGCTTGCCCGCCGCAGCACGGGCAATACCTTCTACATCCTGGATGAGCCCACCACAGGTCTGCACACGGCGGACGTGGCCCGGCTCCTGGACATATTGCAGCGGCTCACGGACGCGGGCAACACGGTGCTGGTCATCGAACATAATCTGGACGTCATCAAATGCGCGGACTATATCATCGACCTGGGCCCCGAGGGGGGCGACCAGGGCGGCACGCTGGTGTTCGCCGGTACGCCGGAGGACTGCGCGGCTTGCGAGAAGAGCTATACGGGACAGTTTTTGAAAAAGATCCTCTGGAGTTAAGCGATGGATATTGTCAGCTTCATCTCGGATATGGGTGTGGGCAAGGCCCTCGCCACGCTGATCGTCTCCATGCTCCCGGTGGTGGAGCTGCGAGGCGCTATCCCCGTGGGCGTTGGGCTCGGTCTGCCCGTGTGGCAGGCGGCGGTGCTGGCCATGATCGGCAATATGCTGCCGGTGCCGTTCATCATCGCCTTTGCGCGGGAGGTGATGGATTGGCTGCGGCGGAAGTCCGACAGGGCCCGCCGGTTTGTGGCTTGGCTGGAATCCAAGGGCCAGGGGAGAAGGGCAGACAGAGTGCGTCAGGCCAAGTTCTGGGGTCTTCTGCTGTTTGTGGCCATCCCGCTGCCCGGCACGGGCGCCTGGACTGGCGCGCTGGTGGCGGCGCTTTTGAATATGCGTATGAAAAGCGCCATCCCGCCCATCCTGCTGGGCGTGCTGGCGGCCGGCCTTATCGTCTCCCTGGCTACCGCCGGAGTGATCCACCTGGTGTTCTGACCATGCAGGAGCAGGAACTGGAACAATTGGCAGGGCGCGTGGCAGCCGTCATCTATGTGAATGACGAAAACGGCTATACGGTCCTGCGCATGGAAGTAGACGACGGCTCTCAGGCCACCGTGGTGGGCTGCATCCCCATGGCCGCGCCTGGTGAGTACCTGACCGCGTGGGGCGCCTGGACCCGTCACGCTGACTACGGCGAGCAGTTCAAGGCGGCCTATACAGAGCGGACCATGCCATCCGGCGCTTCCGCCATCTTCGACTATTTATCCAGCCGGGTGATCAAGGGCATCGGTCCCGCCACGGCGACACTCATCGTGGGCACCTTTGGGGACGATTCCCTGAACGTGCTGCGGGACCACCCCGAGAAGCTGGCGACGCTGCGGGGCGTCAGCATGAAGAAGGCCCAGGAGATGAGCGAGGCGTTTCGCCGCCAGACCGGTATGCGCACGCTGATGGAATACCTGGCAGGCGCGGGCCTGGCCCCGGCATTAGCGCTGCGGCTGTATCGCTGCTACGGCGAGCACGCTTTGGAGGCGGTGGAGGAGAATCCCTATGTCCTCACCAGCCTGCGCATCGGCGCCTCCTTCGCGGAGGCGGACGCGCTGGCCCTGGCCAACGGTGTTGAATCCGACGCGCCCCAGCGGATCGCGGCGGCGCTGCTCTTTGAACTGCGGCACAACAGCGACAACGGCCACTGCTTCCTGCCCGAGGACAAGCTCACCGCCGCCACGGCCCAGCTCATCGGCGTGGAGGCGGAGCAGATCGGCGAGGGGCTGGACATCCTCCTGGAGGAGGGCGAGGTCATCCGGGAGCCGGTGTCCAACGTGACGGCCTGTTATCTCGCGCCGCTCTACGCCGCGGAGGTGTATGTGGCGGCCCGGCTGCGGGAGATGGCCGCCTATAAATACGAGACGCATCATGTGAGCGTGGAGCGCGTCATTGAAAAGCTGGAGGCGGAGCAGGGGATACGCTTCGCGCCGCTCCAGCGGGAGACCCTGAACGCCGCCGCGGACAGGCAGCTGGTGGTCATCACCGGCGGCCCTGGGACAGGGAAGACTACCTCCGTCCGTGCCGTGCTGGCGCTCTTTGACGCCATGGGCCTGGAGACCATGCTGGCGGCCCCCACGGGCCAGGCAGCCAAGCGGCTTTCCGACCTGACCGGCCGGGACGCCTCCACCATCCACCGGCTTTTGGAAGCAAGCTTTTCCCCGGAAACTGATTCCACCGTCTTCCGAAAAAACGAGAGCGAGCATCTTCGGTGCGACGCGCTTATATTGGACGAGTGCTCCATGGTGGACATGGCCCTCATGAAAGCGGTGCTGGCGGCCATAGGGCCGTCCTGCCGGCTGGTGCTGGTGGGGGACGCGGACCAGCTTCCTTCCGTGGGGCCGGGGGCCGTGTTCCGGGATGTTATCCGCAGCGGTGTGGCCGAGACGGTGCGCCTTACGGAGATATTCCGCCAGAAGCAGGAGAGCCGCATCGTCATGGCCGCCCACCAGATCGACCGCGGGGAGGTTCCCGACCTGCGGGCCAACAAGGGTGACTTTTTCTTCCTGCGCCGCCGGGAGGCGGAGAGCGCGGCAGAGACCATCGTGTCCCTGTGCCAGGAACGGCTTCCCAAGAACATGGGCATCCCCTCAGGACAGATACAGGTCCTGTCGCCCACCCGCAAGGGAGCGGCGGGCACCGAGGAACTCAATAAACGCCTGCAGGAGGCGCTCAATCCCCCTGCCACAGGCAAACAGGAGTTCGTCTTTGGCAGCCGGACCTTCCGGGAAGGGGACCGGGTCATGCAGGTGCGAAACGATTATGATATCGGCTGGAAGACCGAAGGGCTGGAGAGCGGCTATGGCATCTTCAACGGAGACATCGGCTATATCCGCCATATAGACCCGGCTTCGGAGAGCTTCACCATTGACTTTGACGGGCGCCTCGCGGAGTATGTGTACGAACAGGCGTCGGAGCTGGACCACGCCTGGGCCACCACGGTCCACAAGTCCCAGGGGAGCGAGTACCGGGCCGTGGTCCTGGCCGCTGTCCGTGCCGCGCCCCAGCTCATGTATCGGAGCCTTCTCTATACCGCCGTGACCCGGGCGGCGGAGCTTTTAGTGGTCGTGGGGGACGACGAAGTCGTCCGGGCCATGACGGAAAACGCCCGCCGGGCCAAGCGTTACAGCGGCCTTCGCCTCCGCCTGCTCGATGAAGTATAAGCTGAAAGACGTCCTGCTGGACCTTATATATCCCAGCCGGTGCGTGTTCTGCCGGCGGTTCCTGCCGCCTGGGCCGCCCCGGATCTGTCCGGCCTGTGACGCAACGCTGCCCCGGACGGAGGACGGCCGCCGGAGAAAGGGCGACTTCTTCTCCGAGTGCATCTCGGCGCTCTACTATGAGGGCGACGTGCGGGAAGCCATTCACCGCTATAAGTTCAGCGGTGTCCAGGCCTACGCGCCGGTGTTTGGCGAGCTGACGGCGGCGGTCATCTATGAGCAGCTGGAAGGGGAGTTCGACGTCCTCTCCTGGGTGCCCCTGGACCCCGGGCGGAAGCGGAGCCGGGGCTATGACCAGGCGGAGCTCATCGCCAGGGATGTGGGCCGAAGGCTCCAAAGAGAGCCGGTCGCGGTCCTGAAAAAGAAGCGGGGCGTGACGCCCCAATCCATGACCGGCAAACCGGAAGCCCGAAAGGCCAATATCGCCGGGGCTTACCGTGTGACGGACCGGTCCCTGGTGGAGGGCAAGCGCATCCTGCTCATAGACGACATCGTGACCACAGGCTCCACGCTGTCCGAGTGCGCCAAGACGCTGCTGCTGGCCGGGGCGGATGAGGTCCGCTGCGCCACGCTGGCCAGTTCCGAAGAAAAGAAAACATCATCCGCGGGGCATACTGCCTGAGGAGGAAAGAGATATGCTGTTTTTTGAAAGAGACATCGCCATCGACTTGGGCACCATGACTACCCTCATGTACGTGCGGGGCCGGGGCATTCGGCTGCGTGAATCGTCCCTGGTGGCCCTGGACAGCACCAACGGGCGGCTCCTTCGCATCGGCGAGGAGGCCAAGAAGATGCTGGGCCGGACGCCGGCCAATATCGTGGCCATCAGCCCCATCGTGGCGGGGGTCATCTCCGACTACGACATGACCGCCCGGATGCTCAAGGAATTCATCGGGCGCATCACGTCTTTCAGCCTCTTCAAGCCCCGGGTGCTCATCTGTGTGCCTGGTTCCATCACCGGCGTGGAGGAACGCGCCCTCATCGACGCGGCCATCGAAGCCGGCGCCCGGAAAGTATATCTCAAGGAGGCGTGCCTCGCCACCGCTGTGGGTGCGGGCATCGACATCTCCAAAGCCGACGGCCACATGGTGGTGGACATCGGCAGCGGTACCACAGAGGTGGCCGTGGTGAGCCTGGGCGGCGTGGTGGAGCAGGAGTCCATCAAGACCGCCGGAGCCGCCTTCGATGAGGCCATTGCCCGGTATATCCGCAAAAAGCATAACCTTCTCATCGGCCTGCGCACGGCGGAGGAGCTGAAGCTGTCCATCGGCTGCGTCCATCCCCGGCCGGAGGTGACCTACGAGGAGGTCAAGGGCCGCTGTCTGGTGACGGGCCTGCCCCGCAGCGTCACGGTGAGCTCCGCCGATATGATAGAGGCGCTGGAAGAACCCATCGCCCAGCTCATGGAGGCCATCCACATGGTCCTGGAGCGGACGCCCCCCGAACTGGTGGCGGACGTGTCTCAGAACGGTATCGTTCTGTCCGGCGGCGGCAGCCAGATCTGGGGCCTGGACAGGCTGGTCACCGAGCAGACCGGCATCGAGGCAGTGCTGGTGGACGACGCGCTGAGCTGCACCGCCTACGGCGCGGGGCGCATGCTGCAAAATCTCAACGATATGCAGGAGGGCATGATCAATCTGGCCCGCCAGCGGCAGATGAAGGGCAGCGTCACGTGAACATGAAAAGCAGGAGGTCTGAGCCTCCTGCTTCTGTTATCATATCCTGCTGTCCATCCAGTGGAGCACGTCGGACCAGACCATTTCTTTCTCCAGCTCGTTCAGCACCTCGTGGCGGCAGCCGGGGTAGAGCTTCACGGTCACATCCTTCATCCCAGCTTTTTTGAACTGGCCGGCCACGGTCCGAACGCCCTTTCCGTAGGCGCCTACCGGGTCCTCCTCGCCGGCAATGAAGAGGATGGGCAGGGACTTATTCATCTTCCCCATGTGGCTCGGCTTGCCAATAATGGAGAGACCGTCCATCATATCGTACATGAGCCCCGCCGTGGCCGTGAAGCCGCAAAGGGGGTCTGCGTCGTAGGCTCGGATCACCGCCTCATCACGGCAGATCCAGTCGTTGGCGCCAATGGGGGAGTCAACTCTTTTGAGGTAACTTCCGAAGGCGATCTTCTGCAGCATGGGGCTTCGGTATTTGTTGCCGTGGGCCTTGATCTCCCGCTTGGCCAGGACCTTGCCCGCTCCGCAGACCACGGCGGCCTGGCGGCCCGTGCCGGAAAGGACGCAGGCGTCGCATCCATCGGGATATGCGCCCAGGTATGTACGGGCGATGAAACTGCCCATGCTGTGGCCGAACAGGATGTGGGAACGGCCAGGAAAGCGCCGGACAAGCTCATCATGGAGCTTTTTCTCGTCCTCCACCAGATGCTCCCAGCCTTTTTCATCGGAAAACCAGCCCAGTTCAGACTCGTTGGCGATGCTCTCCCCGTGGCCCAAATGATCGTCCCCGCACACCGCGTATCCGTGCTCAGCCAGGAACCGGGCGAATGCGTCATAGCGGGCGATGTACTCCGCCACCCCGTGGACCAGCTGGACCACGGCTTTGGGCTCGCCATCCGGCTCCCAAAGGCGGCAATGGATGGCATGGACGCCGTCTGAAGAGGGAAATGAAAAATCGCTGATTTTACCCATAGCAATACACCGTCCTGCGTGTTATAATCCTTAGTTGTTTACAGCCATATTTTACATGATACGCGTCCGTTCGTCAATGAGGAGGGCACTATGAAAGGCTATGTGATCGCGCTGGACCAGGGGACCACCAGCTCCCGGGCCATCATCTTCGATGGGGAGGGGAACATCGTCTCCCAGGCCCAATATCCCTTTGAGCAGCATTACCCCAAACCCGGCTGGGTGGAGCACGACCCAATGAACATCGTCGATACCCAGTTCCACGCTCTGGGCGCGGCTTTTGAGAAGTCCGGCCTGTCAGCGGCGGACATAGCGGCTATCGGCATCACCAACCAGCGGGAGACCACTCTGGTGTGGGATAAAGAGACCGGGGAGCCTGTTTACAACGCCATCGTCTGGCAGTGCCGCCGTACCGCGCCCATCATCCGCAAGCTTCTGGCGGACGGTATGCGGGAGCAGATCCTGCGCACCAC
The DNA here is from genome assembly GCA_947631865.1 of uncultured Oscillospiraceae bacterium. Taxonomy (GTDB): domain Bacteria; phylum Bacillota; class Clostridia; order Oscillospirales; family Oscillospiraceae; genus CAJOIG01. The sequence goes on from CANRNF010000018.1 coordinate 27,404, forward strand.
GGGCCTAGTGCCGGACCCCTATTTCTCGGGAACAAAGATCAAATGGATATTGGACAACGTCCCCGGCGTACGGGAACGGGCGGAGCAGGGCAAGCTCCTGTTCGGTACGGTGGACACCTGGCTCATCTGGAACTTCACCGGCGAGCACGTGACGGACCCATCCAACGCCTCCCGGACCATGCTCTTCGATATCGACAAGCTTGCCTGGGACGAGGACATGTGCCGGGCCCTTGGCGTGCCCATGAGCATGCTGCCCCGGATCGTGCCCAACTCCGGCAAGTGCGGCGCCATCAAGCACGGCCTGCCCGGTCTGGAGCTTCTGGAGGGCGTGCCGGTCTGCGGCGCGGCGGGGGACCAGCAGGCGGCCCTGTTGGGCCAGGGCTGCATCCTGCCCGGTCAGGCCAAGAATACATACGGGACCGGCTGCTTCACCCTTATGAATGTGGGAGATACCGCCCCCCGCAGCCAGAATGGCCTTCTCACCAGCGTGGCCTGGCAGGTGGGGGACAGGACCACCTACGCCGTAGAGGGCAGCGTCTTCAACGCCGGCTCCTCCATCCAGTGGCTCCGGGACGAACTGGGCCTCATCTCCACCGCCCATGAGTGCGATGTGCTGGCCGAGCAGGTGCCGGATACCGGCGGCGCGTATATGGTCAGCGCCTTCACGGGCCTGGGCGCGCCCTGGTGGGACCCCTATGCCCGGGGCGCCTTGGTGGGCGTCACACGGGGCACCGGCAAGGCCCACATCTGCCGGGCGGTGCTGGAGGGTATCGCCTATCAGGTGGCGGACCTCTTAGAGCTCATGGAATCCGACGGCGGATATAAAATGGATCTGCTGCGGGTGGACGGCGGCGCGTCCGTATCGGATATTTTGATGCAATTCCAGGCGGATGTGCTCCAGCGGCCCATCGACCGGCCTCAGACTGTGGAGACCACAGCTTTAGGCGCGGCGTTCCTGGCCGGTCTCGCCGCAGGAGTATGGACCGACATGGCCCAGGTGCAGTCGCTGCGCCGGACCCAGCGGCGGTTCGAGCCGGCCATGGAGCCTGAACAGGCCGCGAAGCTCATGGCAGGATGGCACAAAGCGGTAGAAAGGGCAAAGGACTGGGAAACCAAGTGAAATGAACCATATCAAGACCCTGAAGGACCATTCCAACCAGATAGACATGCTCCACGGGCCCCTGCTTGGAAAGATACTGCTGTTTGCGCTGCCCTTGGCGGCCAGCAGCATCCTGCAGCAGCTTTTCAACAGCGCGGACGTGGCCGTGGCCGGCCGGTTCGCCGGCTACCAGGCCCAGGCCGCCGTGGGTGTAAACAGCCCCGTCATCAATCTGCTCATCAACCTCTTCGTGGGCCTTTCCGTGGGCGGGAACGTGGTCATCGCCAACTTCATCGGCCAGCGGAAGGACCATGAGATACAGGACGCTGTCCACACCGTCATCACCCTGGCGCTCATCAGCGGCGCGTTCCTGCTGTGTCTGGGCCAGGCTGCCGCGCGGCCTATCCTCACGCTCATGGGCACGCCGGAGGACGTGCTGGACCTGGCGGTGACGTATCTTCGCATCTACTTTCTCGGCATGCCCTTCATCATGCTCTATAACTTCGGTTCTGCCATTTTGCGCAGCGTGGGGGACACACGCCGGCCGTTGCTTTGCCTTACCCTGGCCGGTATCGTCAATGTGTGCCTCAATCTTCTCTTCGTCATCGTGTTCCACCGCAGCGCCGACGGCGTGGCCATCGCCACAGTGATATCCAATGGCGTGAGTTCCAGCCTTGTTATTTTCTTCCTCATGCGGGAGAAGGACAGCATCCGGCTGGAGCTGAAGAAGCTCCGCATCAATAAGAGCATCCTGGGCCGGGTCATCCGTATCGGCGTGCCCGCGGGCATCCAGGGCATGGTGTTCTCACTGTCCAATGTTTGTATCCAGTCCGCTGTCAACTCCTTCGGCTCCGACGCCATGGCGGGCTCCGCGGCGGCCCAGAACTTCGAGTCCTTTACCTTTTTTATCACCAATTCCTTCAACCAGGCCACCGTTACCTTCGTGAGCCAGAACTACGGCGCCCACCAGTTCGACCGGTGCAAAAGAGTCCTCTTTCTCAGCCTCGCTGCAGGATTTCTCTGCTCCGGAGCCATGTGCGCCATGTTCGTGCTGGGCCGTGACGTGTTCATCCGCATCTTTACCGTTGAACCCGCCGTCATGGACTACGCTCTCATCCGCGTCACCCACATCGAGACCTTCTCCTGGCTCGCGGTGAGCTATGAGGTCATAGGCGCGGCTCTGCGCGGGGTGGGGTACTCCCTGACCCCGGCCATCATCACCGTGTTCGGCTCCTGCATCCTGCGGCTCATATGGGTGTTCCTGCTGTTCCCGAACACCGATAACTTTGCCTCGCTCATGAATGTGTATCCCATCTCCTGGGCCATCACTGGGGTCATGATGTTTACCGCTTACTTCATCCTCCGCAAAAAGGTCTATCACAAAGATGCGTTGAGCAGGCAATAAGCATAAAAGAAGAGACCCCGGCGGGATTTCCCGCCGGGGTCGTTGTCTTTCAATAGACTTAAACGACACCTTGTGCCATCATCGCTTCAGCTACCTTCAGGAAGCCGGCCACGTTGGCGCCCACCATCAGGTCGCCGGGCCGCCCACACTCCACAGAGGCGTCATAGCAGGCTTTATAGATATTGGTCATGATGGTGTGCAGCCGCTCGTCTACTTCCTCGAAGGACCAGGAAAGGCGCATGGAGTTTTGCGTCATCTCCAGGCCGGAGGTGGCCACGCCGCCGGCGTTGGACGCCTTTCCGGGACTGTAGAGAAGGCCGGCTCCCTGGACCGCCGCGATGGCCTCGGGGGTGAGGGGCATGTTGGCGCCCTCAAATACGCCGATGCAGCCGTTGGAGACCAGGGCCTTGGCGCCTTCTGCGTCCATCTCGTTCTGGCTGGCGCAGGGCAGGGCGATGTCGCATTTCACGTTCCAGATGCCACGGCAGCTATCGTGGTACTCACTGCCGGGGACCTCGTCAGCGTAGACGCTGATGCGGGCCCGGCGTTTCTGCTTGATATCGAACAGCACAGCAAGATCGATGCCGTTTGGGTCGTAGACGTAGCCCTGAGAATCGCTCATGGCCACAACCTTGCCGCCCAGCTGCATGGCCTTCTCCGCGGCGTACTGGGCCACGTTGCCGGAGCCGGATACCACCACGGTCTTGCCATCGAAGCTGGTGTCTCGCTGGTGCTTCAGGGCCTCGGCCGCGTAGTAGCAAAGGCCGTAGCCTGTGGCCTGGGTCCGGGCTAGGGAGCCGCCGAAGGTCAGCCCCTTGCCGGTGAGCACACCCGCCTCGAAGCGGTCCACGATGCGCTTATATTGGCCGTACATATAGGCCACCTCCCGTGCGCCCACGCCGATGTCCCCGGCGGGGGTGTCGGTGAACTGGCCGATGTGGCGGTACAGCTCCGTCATGAAGCTCTGACAGAAGCGCATGATCTCGCCATCGCTCTTGCCCTTGGGGTCAAAGTCGGAGCCGCCCTTGCCGCCGCCCATTGGCAGGGTGGTGAGAGAGTTCTTCAGCGTCTGCTCGAAGCCCAGGAATTTGATGACGGACAGGTTCACGGAGGGATGGAACCGCAGGCCGCCCTTATAGGGGCCGATGGCGGAGTTGAACTGGACGCGGTAACCCCGGTTCACATGTACGGCGCCGCCGTCGTCCACCCATGGCACACGAAATCCGATCACCCGCTCCGGCTCCACGAACCGCTCCAGGAGCCCTGCCTTCTCCCACTCCGGGTGCTTGTCGATGACCAGCTCCAGGGACTCGAATACCTCCCGAACAGCCTGGAGGAACTCGGTCTCATGGCCGTCCCGGCGAGTCACGTTTTCGTAGACACGCTTAAGATATCCATTCGAGATCATAATGCACCTCCGGTATTTAAATTAGATAAATTAATCATATCATGCTCCACACACTATTACAAGTGTCCACAGCAGAAAAACAGGCGTGGTCCTTCCAAAATTTGAGAGGCGTTTTTGTCGAATTTGGACGGCCCCTCACTCATAAGATGGGCAGGAGAGGAGATGACGGATATGCTGTCGGCCACGTTCATGCTGCTGGTGTCCAGCGCGCTGCTGATGCTGAGGCTGGGGGACAACGCCTCATCCTTCCCGCGGCCGCTGAAGGCCCAGGAGGAGCAGGAGTACATAAAAAGGGCCATGGAAGGGGACCTGGAGGCCCGCAATCAACTTATCGAGCACAACCTGCGTCTGGTGATGCACATCATCAAGAAGTACTATACCTCCGCATCAGACGCGGAGGACCTGGTGTCCATCGGCACGATCGGCCTCATCAAGGGCGTGTCCACCTACCGGCCCGACAGAGGCGTACGCCTGGCAACATACGCCTCCAAGTGCATTGAAAACGAGATCCTCATGCACTTTAGGGGTATGAAGAAGACGGCGGGTGATGTATCCCTTTCCGACGCCCTGGACACAGACGGAGAGGGAGAAGGCCTGGCGCTGCTGGATACCATCTCCTGTGACCAGGATATGCTGGAGGAACTGTCCCGCTGGGAGACGGTGGAACAGGTGCGAAAGGCGGTGGACGCGGCGCTGGACGGCCGGGAGGCAGAGGTCATCCGCCTTCGGTATGGGCTGGGCGGTGGCACGCCGCTTCCCCAGCGGGAGGTGGCAGAGCGCATCGGTATCAGCCGGTCCTATGTATCGCGCATCGAAAAGAAGGCTTTGGAGAAGCTGCGGCACCGGCTGGAAAGCTGAAAGACAAAATGTTGTGTTGTTCGACGGCGGAGGGATACAAATATTAGATAAAGCTTTGAAAAAAGGCTTGATTTATGCATGCTCATGTGGTATATTCAATATCAGCAATAGTCATTTTCCTGGAGTGGGTCTTGTCCCACTCTTTTTCTTGATGAAAAAGAATTTGTCAGAAATTGGAAACTTTTCTATGAATCGGATCGAAAAGACTGTTTGGGACCTGGCAAGGCCCGTGGTGGAGGGCCATGGTCTGGAGCTCTGGGACGTGGAATACGTCACCGAGGGCGGACAAAAATATCTGCGCCTTTATCTGGATGGGCCAGAGGGCGTGGACCTGGACGCCTGTGAGGCGGTGAGCAGAGCCATGGACCCCATATTGGACGAAGAGGACCCGGTGCCGGACAGCTACATTTTTGAGGTGAGTTCCGCCGGGTGCGAGAGAGCGCTGAAGCGGCCGTCCGATTTTGAGCGGTTTTTGGGCTCCAACGTGGAGGTAAAGCTCTACAGCGCCGTGGACGGGGCCAAGCAGTGGATCGGAAAGCTCGTCTCCTATGAGGATGGGGACGTGACCGTAGACGCCGGCGGCCAGCGCCGGTTTGAAAGCAAGCAGATCGCCAGCGTAAGGCTGCGCATGGAAATGTGAACGGAGGACAGAAAGATGAACGCCGAGTTTTTTGAAGCGATCGAGGATCTGGAACGGGAGAAGGGCATTCCCCGGGAATACATGTACGACAAGATCAACCAGGCCATGCTGACCGCCTTCCGCAAGGACAATCCCGACGCGGCGGACAACGCCGTCATCGAGATGGATGAGGATAAAAAGAAGATCGAGATGTTCGTGGTCACCGACGTGGTGGACGAGGTGGAGAACCCCGCCACTCAGATGACTCTTGCCGAGGCCCAGAAGTTCAACAAGCGTGCCAAGGTGGGCGGCCAGATCAAGGTCCCCGTGAACACCAAGGAGCTGGGCCGCATCGCCGCCCAGAATGCCAAGCAGGTCATCATCCAGGGCATCCGCGAAGCGGAGCGCGGCCTTATCTACGACGAGTTCACCTCCCATGAGCACGAGATCCTCACCGGCGAGGTGGCCCGTATTGACCCGCGCACCGGCAACGCCTCCCTGAAGATCAGCTCCAACTCTGAGTACACCGATGCGCTTCTCAGCGTGAACGAGCAGATCCGGGACGAGGTCCTCACCGAGGGCAAGCGCCTGAAGGTCTACGTCATCGAGGTGCGCAAGTCCGCCCGCGGTCCTCAGGTGCTCATCAGCCGGACCCATCCGGTGCTGGTGAAGCGCCTCTTTGAGCTGGAAGTGCCCGAGATCGCCGACGGCACCGTGGAGATCATGTCCATCGCCCGCGAGGCCGGCTCCCGGACCAAGATGGCCGTGTGGAGCACCGCGGCGGACGTGGACCCCATCGGCGCCTGCGTAGGCCCCAGGGGCGGCCGCGTGTCCAGCATCGTGGATGAGCTGGGCGGCGAGAAGATCGATATCGTCAAATACAGCGAGATCCCCGAGGAATATGTGGCCGCGGCCCTTTCACCGGCGGAAGTCATCAACGTATATATGGATGAGGACGGCAAATCCTGCCGGGTCATCGTGCCCGACAACCAGCTGTCTCTGGCCATCGGCAAGGAGGGCCAAAACGCCCGCCTTGCCGCAAAACTCACGGGCATCAAGATCGACATCAAGCCCGAGAGCGAGGACTGAACTATGGCAGAGCCGGTGCGCATGTGCGCGGGCTGCAGGGAGCACGCCCCCAAAAAGGAACTGATCCGCATCGTGCGAACGCCCGCGGGTGAGATCGTGGCGGACGCGGCGGGGAAGACCCCTGGCCGGGGCGCCTATATCTGCCGGAAGGCGGAGTGCCTGGCCAAGGCGCGGAGAAGCCGTGCCCTGGAGCGGATGCTGAACACGCCCATCAGCCTGGAGACATATGAAGCGCTGGCGGCGGCCATAGAGGCGGCCAATGGATAAGGCCCTGGGATATCTGGGCCTTGCCCTGCGGGCGGGTAAGCTGACTGTAGGAGCTGAGGAAAGCGCTAAGGCGTTGAGAGGCCGCAATAAAGGCGCGCTGCTCATCGCGGCGTCCGACGCCGGTGCCAATACCCTGCGCCAGGCGGAGACCATGGCGGCGGGGAAGTGTCCGATACGCCGGGTATGCTATACGAAGACAGAACTGGCCCAGTCGTTGGGCCGGTCAGGGCCCGTGGCGCTGGTCTTTCTTTTCGATGAGGGGCTTGCCAAGGCGTTTTTATCCGCCGTGAAGGATGAACGAGGAGAACAGGAGGAGCATTTATGAGCTTGATAAAATACCGCGTGCATGAGGTCGCCAAGGATTTCGGCGTCGCCTCCAAGGTCATTACGGAGATACTGACCGAATATGCCACGACCCCCAAGAACCACATGCAGGTCCTGGAGGACGAGGAGCTCAGCATCATCTTCGAGTATATGACCCAGCATAACCAGGTGGAGAGCATCGCCGAGGTATTTGCCGACGCCGCTAAGACGGCGCCGGAGAAGGCCGCTCCCCAGACTGAGAAGGCTGAGACCGCTCCCGCCGGGGACAGCAAGCCTCAGCCCGCCCAGAATGCTCCTGCTATGCAGCCCAAGCAGCCCAAGCCCGACAAACCCCATACACCCAGGCAGGTGCCGGAGAAGAAGGTTGTGGACACCCGCGGCTCCGCCAATACCAACCTCTCCAAGTATGATGAGCGATTTGACCGCATGGCCGGCGACAAGGCCGACAAGATGAAGCGGGGCAAGGAGAAGATCGGCAACCGCAACAAGCAGCGCCAGAATTCCGCCGCCGCCAGCGCCAAGCGCCGCCAGGAGGAGCGCGACAAGATGCAGCGCCTCCAGTTCGAGATCGCGAAGAAGGCGCCCACCCGCGTGCAGATCCCCGACGAGATCTCTGTGCAGGAGCTGGCCGTGCGCATGAAGAAGAGCGGCGCCGAGGTGGTCCGCAAGCTCATCAAGATGGGCGTTATGGCGGGTCTGCCCGACATGATCGATTACGACACCGCGGCTCTTGTGGCCATGGAGTTCAACTGCAAGGTGGAGCACGAGGTCGTGGTGACCGTGGAAGAAAAGCTCATCGACGATCATGTGGACACCGATGAGGAACTGGTGCCCCGCGCCCCCGTGGTGGTGGTCATGGGCCACGTGGACCACGGCAAGACATCCCTTCTGGACTACATCCGCAACACGAAGGTGGCAGCCGGCGAGGCCGGCGGTATCACCCAGGCCATCGGCGCCTATGTGGTGGACATCAACGGCAGCCCCGTCACCTTCCTGGATACACCGGGCCACGAGGCGTTCACATCCATGCGCGCCCGGGGCGCCATGATCACGGACGTGGCCATCCTGGTGGTGGCCGCCACCGAGGGCATCAAGCCCCAGACCATCGAGTCTATCAACCACGCCAAGGCCGCCAATATCCCCATCGTGGTGGCCATCAATAAAATGGATATGCCCGGTGCCAACGCCGAGCGCGTGAAGGAACAGCTGACTGAGTACGACCTGGTCCCCGATGAGTGGGGCGGCGACACCATCGTGTGCCCCATCTCTGCCAAGACTGGCGAGGGGGTCGATAACCTTTTGGAGATGCTGGCTCTGCAGACCGAGATGCTGGGCCTCCGGGCCAATCCCAACCGTGCCGCCAGCGGCGCCGTTGTGGAGGCGCGGCTGGATAAGGGCCGCGGCCCCATCATGACCGTGTTGGTCCAGAACGGCACCCTGAAGCAGGGCGACGTGATCATCGCCGGCACGGCCGTCGGCCGCGTGCGCACCATGATCAACGACAAGGGCCGCCGGGTCACCGAGGCCGGTCCCTCCGTGCCCGTGGAGATCGCTGGCATGAGCGAGGTGCCCAACGCCGGCGACAACTTCAACGCCGTGGCCGACGAGCGCATGGCCCGCGAGCTGGTGGAGGAGCGGAAGGCCAAGGAGAAACTGTCCTCTTCCGCCGCCCCCAAGAAGGTCTCCCTGGACGACCTTTTCGCCCGTATCCAGGAGGGCGAGATGAAGGACTTCAACATTATCGTCAAGGCCGATGTGAAGGGCAGCGCCGAGGCGGTGAAGTCCTCCCTGGAGAAGCTCTCCAACGAAGAGGTCCGGGTACGGGTCATCCACTGCGCTGTGGGCGCCATCAACGAGTCCGATGTGATGCTGGCCTCTACCTCCAACGCGGTGATCGTGGGCTTCAACGTGCGGCCCGACAATGCCGCCCGGGACAGCGCTTCCCGTGACCACGTGGATATCCGCCTGTACCGGGTCATCTATGACTGCATCAACGAGATCGAGGCGGCCATGAAGGGCATGCTGGCTCCCAAGTTCCAGGAAAAGATCATCGGCCACGCCGAGGTCCGCCAGACCTACAAGGTCTCCAAGGTGGGCACCGTCTGCGGCTGCTATGTGCTGGACGGCAAGATCCAGCGCAGCTGCCAGGTCCGGGTCCTGCGGGACAACGTGGTGGTGTACGAGGGTGACCTGGCCTCCCTGCGCCGGTTCAAGGATGACGTGCGCGAGGTGGCCTCCGGCTATGAGTGCGGCATGCAGGTGGATAAGTTCAATGACATCAAGGAACAGGATGTCATCGAGTGCTTTGTGATGGAGCAGATCAATGCCTAACCACCATATCGACCGGATAAACGACGACATCCGCCGGGTGCTGGCGGATAAGCTGCGGGACGTGAAGGATCCCCGTCTCCATCAGGAGGGGACCATGCTCACCGTGACCCACACGGACACTACAACTGACCTGCGGCACTGCAAGGTGTATGTGAGCGTTCTGGGCCAGGCGGACGAAAAGGAGCTGATGCGGGGCCTGCGCTCCGCGGCCGGGTATCTGCGGCGGGAGCTGGGCCAGAGCCTGGATCTGCGGTATACCCCGGAGCTCACGTTCCTTTTGGACGACTCCATCGCCCACGGGGCCTATATCAATAAACTGATCAACGAGCTGGACATAAAACATGACGAAGATGACTCTCAATGAATGCCTCGAATACCTGAACGATAACGACGGATACCTGCTCTTGACGCACGTCCGTCCGGACGGCGACACTCTGGGAAGTGCCGCCGCCCTTTGTCATATCCTGCGCCGGATGGGAAAGGTGGCCTTTTTGTACCCCAATCCCCAGATCACGGATACCTATAAGCCCTATGTGGAGCCATTCATGGCGCCGCCGGGATATGAACCTGTGACGCTCCTCAGTGTGGATCTGGCGTCGGTAAACCTGTTCCCGGAGGGCTTTTCTGTCCGGAAGGTCGACCTGTGCATCGATCACCATCCCACCAACTCCGAGTACGCGGAAAATCTCCTGTGCATGCCGGAGAAGGCCTCCTGCGGCGAGATCGTCCTGGAACTTGGAAAGCTTGCCCTGGGCGGCGTCGACAAGACCGAGGCGGATCTTCTCTACATGGCCGTGAGCACCGACTGCGGCTGCTTCGTCTACGCCAACACCAAGCCCGATACCCATCGGGCGGCGGCGGAGCTCATGGAGGCCGGCGCGGACTATAAGGCCCTCAACAAGCGGCTTTTCCGGACCAGCACCTATTCCCGGCTCAAGCTGGAGGGACTGATCTACGACAGCATGCAGCGCTTTGGTCCCGGCGAGTGCGTCAGCGTGGTCACGGTGACCCTGGACATGATGGCCGAGAGCGGCGCCACGGAGGACGACTGCGAGGACCTTGCGTCTCTCGCCGGCCGGCTTGCCGGCAACAAGGTCTCCGTCACCATCCGACAGCTGGAGCCCAAGCTCTGCAAGGTGAGTCTGCGCAGCGGGGAAGACTTTGACTCCTCCGCCATCTGCGCCCTCCACGGCGGCGGCGGCCACAAGATGGCCGCCGGCTGCACCATCCCCTCCGACCCGGACGAGACCCGGGACACCATCGTCTGGGACATTCTGGAGGCCATGTGATGGACGGCGTCTTCCTGGTGGACAAGCCCATGGACTGGACCAGCATGGACGTGTGCGCCCACCTTCGGAACGTGCTGCATGAAAAGCACGTGGGCCACACGGGGACCCTGGACCCCAACGCCACGGGCCTTCTGGTGGTCCTGGCGGGGAAGGGTACCAAGCTGGCCAAATACGCGGAGAACGACATAAAGGAATACATTGCCCGCATGCGCCTTGGCACCGTCACTGACACCCAGGACATTTGGGGCACGGTGCTGCGCCAGGAAGAGGCCCAAAAGCCCAGAGAAGAGATCGAGGCCGTGCTGGACCGGTTCCGCGGGCCTATCATGCAGCTGCCGCCCATGTACTCCGCCATCAAGCACCGGGGGAAGAAGCTCTATGAGATCGCCCGCCGGGGCGGCGAGGTGGAGCGTGAACCGCGGCCCATCACTATCTACCGTCTGGAGCTTACAGACCAGGATGCGGGAGGGGACTGGGGACTGGAGATAGAGTGCTCCAAGGGCACCTATATCCGCACCCTCTGCGCCGATATCGGCCAGGCTCTGGGCTGCGGCGGGTGCATGAGCGCCCTGCGCCGGGTCCGGGCCGGAAAGTTCACCATATCCCAAGCCCACACCTTGGAAAAGATACGCTCCGACCCGGAGGGCTGCGCCCTGCCCCTGGACGTGATCAGCGCGGAGGCAGCGCTATGAGCGATGCAAAACGGGTCGTGGCCCTGGGCTTTTTCGACGGCGTTCACCTGGGCCACCAGGCGCTCATGAAGCTTGCCCGGGAGCGCGCGGCGGCGCTGAACGCCAAACCCGCGGTCATCACCTTCGACGCCCACCCGGACGCGGTGGTGTTCGGCACAGAGGTGCCCCTTCTCAGCACCAACGCCGGCCGGGAGGAGCTCATCCGCCGGGTTGCGGGCATCGAAGACGTGATAACGCTGCACTTTGACGAAGCGTTCATGCGTACCCCCTGGGAGGATTTCATCCGCTCCGTGGTGGAGGACATGGGCGCGGTCCATCTGGTGATGGGCCACGACTTTTCCTGCGGCTGGCGGGGCGAGGGGAGAGCTCAGCGCATCGCCGCCTGGTGTAAAGAGCACGGCATCGGCTGCGACATCGTGCCCCCGGTGATCCTGGACGGCGTGGTGGTGAGCTCTACTTATATCCGCCGCCTGGTGACGGCAGGGGACATGGAAGAGGCCTCCCGGTTTTTGGGCCACCCCTATTCCGTATCCGATACAGTTGTCCACGGCTATGAACGGGGCCGCCGCATGGGCATCCCCACCATCAATTTCCCCATCCCGGCAGGGGTCATCGTGCCCCGGCACGGGGTGTACGCCACCCGGGCCTGGCTGCCTCAGGGGCCCTGTCCCGCCATCACGAATGTGGGCGTGCGGCCCACCTTCCGTGACGACGGCCATGTGACGGTGGAGACCAACCTGCTGGATTTCCAGGGCGAGCTCTACGGCGCCGACGTGCGCATCGACCTGCTGGCCTTTTTGCGGGACGAGAAGAAGTTCCCCTCCCAAGAGTCTCTGGCGGCGCAGATACGCTCTGACATCGAGGCGACCCGGCAGTACTTCGCCAGAGAAGAGGAGGCCGCACTGTGAGGATCCTTGGCATCGACCCCGGCGTGGGCACGGTGGGTTTCGGCGTCATCGACACGGACAAGGGAAAGAATACTTACGTGGCCTGCGGGGCGGTCACCACGCCGCCCAATACGGCGCTGTCGCCCCGCCTGGACATGATCTACAACGACCTGAACGAGCTCATCGTCACCTTTGCGCCGGACGCCATCTCCGTGGAGGAGCTCTTCTTCTCCAAGAATATCACCACCGGCATCGCCGTGGCCCATGGCCGGGGCGTTATCCTGCTCAGCTGCTACCGCAGCGGCGTGCCCGTCTATGAATACACGCCCATGCAGGTGAAGCAGGCGGTGGTTGGCTACGGCAACGCCAAGAAGAATCAGGTCATCTACATGGTCCAGCGGCTTTTGAACATGAAAGCGCCGCCCAAGCCTGACGACGCGGCGGACGCTTTGGCGCTGGCTATATGCCACGCCAGGAGCATGACCAGCAAGCTGCTATCCACGAAAGGGGGAGAGGACCCATGTTCCACCATCTGAGCGGCACCGTCACCGATATAGAGCCCGGCCTTGCCGTCATCGAGTGCGGCGGCGTTGGCTTTTCGGTGAACACCACGGCCTGCACCATGGGCCAGCTCCACCGTGGGGAGAGCGCCAAGCTCTATATCTGCGAGCAGGTCCGGGAGGATGCTTTTGATCTGTATGGCTTCGCCACGGCGGGGGAGAAGCGGTGCTTCGAGATGCTCATATCCGTGTCCGGCGTGGGGCCCAAGGTGGCCATCGCCATCCTCTCGTCCAACACCCCCGAGCGCGTGTGCACGGCCATCATGTCCGACGATGAGCGCGCCCTTACATCCGCTCCGGGCGTGGGAAAGCGCCTGGCCCAGCGGATCATTTTGGAGCTGAAGGACAAGATCCAGAAGCAGTCCGGCGGCCTCGCAGGCGCGGATATGGGCATGCCCACGCCCGTGGCCGGCGGTGAAGAGCAGACCAAGCTTGGGGACGTGATGAGCGCGCTGACGGTGCTTGGCTACAGCCGGGCGGAGTGCGCTGCGGCTGTGAAGGGCCTTGACCTGGAGTCCATGAGCCTGGAGGACGCCATCCGCGCCGCGCTGCGCAACATGATGAAGTGAGGGAGGGTCCCCGATGAGCATCAATTTTTCCGACGAGAGTCCCGAGCAGATCCTTACCACAGCCAGTTTTCAGCCCGAGGACGTGACGGAGGCGTCGCTGCGCCCCAAGCGTCTGGAGGACTATACCGGCCAGGAGAAGGCCAAGGAGAATCTGTCCGTATTTATCCAGGCGGCCAAGCTGAGAAATGAACCCTTGGACCACGTGCTGCTCCACGGCCCCCCGGGCCTGGGCAAGACGACCCTCGCCGGCGTCATCGCCAACGAGATGGGCGTCAATATGCGCATCACCTCCGGACCGGCCATCGAAAAGCCCGGCGACCTGGTGGCGCTCTTAACGAATCTACAGGAAAACGACATCCTGTTCCTGGACGAGATCCACCGGCTCAACCGCTCCGTGGAGGAGATACTCTATCCCGCCATGGAGGACTACGCCATCGACATCATCCTGGGGAAGGGGCCCTCGGCCAACTCCATCCGCCTGGACCTGCCCCATTTCACCCTCATCGGAGCGACTACCCGGTCCGGACAGCTGTCCGCGCCGCTGCGGGACCGGTTCGGCGTGGTGCTGCGGCTGGAGCTCTACAGCACCGAGGACCTGCGGCGGATCATTGAGCGCAGCGCCGGCATCCTGGGTATCGAGATAGAGCCCGACGGGGCGGTGGAGATCGCCTCCCGCAGCCGGGGCACGCCACGGATCGCCAACCGTATGCTCCGCCGCGTCCGTGACTTCGCCCAGGTGAAGGGCGAGGGCATTATCACCAGAGATATCGCCAACGAGGCGCTGCTGCGCCTGGAGGTGGATGAAGCCGGTCTGGACAACGTGGACCGGCGGATGCTCCGCAGCATCATCGAGCTCTATAACGGCGGACCTGTGGGCCTGGAGGCGCTGGCGGCCACCATCAACGAGGAGGCTGTGACACTGGAGGATGTGTATGAACCCTTCCTGCTGCAGCAGGGGTTCCTCACCCGTACCCTTCGGGGACGGTGCGTCACCCAAAAAGCGTACGAGCATCTGGGCATCGAGTATTTAGGTCAGCAGAAGTTGGAAATCTAAGGAAAATCTGTCATTTTCTGCAGGTTTTACCCATATTTTGGCTGTTTTTCATTGAAAAACGCGACAAAATTTGTAAAAAATGCTTGACTTATTATCCGAACGATATATAATCATTAGTGTATTATTATAGTTATACAACTAAATCGGACGAAGAATTGCAAGCTCTCGCGAAAACGCGGGTGGCCGGAGCGGAGGAAGCTCTGGCGGAACGGTATGCCCGCGTTGTGCGCATGTGCGCCCGACCGTATTTTCTGATCGGAGGGGACAGCGAGGACCTGATCCAGGAGGGAATGATCGGTCTGCTGTCCGCCATCCGGGAATATGACGGAGAAAAGGGCGCTGCCTTCAAGACCTACGCGCAAACTTGTATCCAAAACCGTATCAAATCAGCCGTCCGAAGCGCTCAGCGCATGAAAAATGCGCCCCTGAACGACGGCGTGTCCCTCGAAGATGTCCTCTCAGATGAATCCCAGTCCCTAGGTACCAACTACTACGAGCGCAGTCCCGAGGAGCAGGTTCTGGCCAGAGAGACCGAAAAAGAGTTTATTTCCGCCTATTCACGGTGTTTGTCAAAATTGGAAGGAGAGATCCTGTGTCTTTACCTGGACGGCCTTTCCTATGAGGAGATGGCCCAGCGTTCAGGCAGAGACGTGAAAGCCGTGGATAACGCCGTGCAGCGCATTCGGCGCAAGCTGGCGAAGCTGCCCTCAGGCGATAACAGCGAAAGCTGATCGCAATATACTGCCCGTATGGGAAAACTATTAAAGAGAGGAACCACAATGTACGAAGACAAGACCCTTGTTTGCAAGGAATGCGGTCAGGAGTTCGTGTTCACCGCCGGTGAGCAGGAGTTCTATGCGGAGCGCGGCTTCCAGAACGAGCCCCAGCGCTGCAAGGCCTGCCGTGACGCTCGCAAGGCCGCTGCCCGCGGTCCCCGTGAGTACTTCACCGCTGTGTGCGCCGCTTGCGGCGGCGAGGCCCGCGTCCCCTTCGAGCCGAAGAGCGACCGCCCCGTGTATTGCAGTGAGTGCTTTGCAAAGATGCG
>CANRNF010000019.1 GCA_947631865.1 uncultured Oscillospiraceae bacterium
TATTATTCCACAGTCCTTTTTCTCTTGAACAATATCTATAATTTCACCTTTTGAAGAAAAGTCAGCTTTCCACAACGTAGGGAAAAACAAAGTAAAAAGCGTGGTCGCCAAGCACCAAACTAAACTAAATACAACAAGAAAGGATCCTCCAGCCTCAGGGTGCCTAATCCCTACAAGAATAGCACCAAACTCTTTATGGAACAACTGCCGCGCTAGTTCTATGATAAGGTGGAATCGATTTAAATACCTCAGAAATATTAAAACAAAAAGCGGACAAAACCCCTGAAGTGTCAGGGCAAATTTCAGCTTAGTAGAATCACTTAACATCTCCTGGTCCTCTCTCTATTCTCTCACTTCCAAGTTCAATCATCCGCTAAATATGCGTCGTTCAACTGTTATGGCCTTACCGAGATTAGCCGTACAACTCCTTGAAACGGTCAAACAATTCCTGTGCTGTTTCCTTGGGTTATGTACCGTTGTCCTTAGCAAGCCACCGAATAGTAGGTCCGTCCCGCTTTGAAATAACTGTGTGGGCTGATGGTGTGCAACGGCATTTTCTATGTGAACAGCAACTCCGGTCGACCCTGCGGTAGGTTCTCTAATAGGTCCCGTCCCGCCACACTGCAGTATTGCAACAGATCCGCGGCCCCCTAGGCGCCCCGGGTACCCAAATTTACCGCCATCATCGGCGCCGCGCCCACCTCTTTGCAGAAGTCAGTGAACTCGTTGACGCCCTCCTGATTGGGCTCCAAGGCCATCCAGGCTAGGTCCCGCCAGACGGGTCGCTTCTCTCTGGGGCCGACCCCGTCCTACAGCCGATAGCCGAAGACGAAGTTGCCCCCGGGATAGCGGATGAGGGGCAGGTCCAGGGGACGGATCGGCGCCGCTCCATCCTCCCGTAAGCCGCCAGCGTCCGCCGTGAGGTGGCCCGGCTCGTAGACACCCTTATACACCGCCCAGCCCATGTGCTCCACGAAAGAGCTGAACAGCCTGTCGTCGATGGGAGAGATGCCGTTCTCCTGCCGCACGCAAGTGTTCGCTTTATTATGCCGCCTCCTGGTCACGTTTTTTTCCATGATACTACGCCGCTGGGAATTTTCAACAGGACCGTTTTTTCGCCATACAGATAAACGGCGCACCAGGCATGAGAAGCATAGGTCATCTGCCAATTTTGCGCTCCGCCCTCATTTATTGTCTTCCCTCAATATCCTCAGACTCGCTCTGCAGAATATCGGCGATCCGTTTGCACGCATGGCCATCGCCATAGGGATTGCTGGCCCGTGCCATTCCTTTATAGGAGTTCTTGTCCGTCAGCAGTCTTTCAAGTTCCCTGTAGATCGTCTCCTCAACCGTGCCGACCAGCTTAAGCGCCCCTGCTACAATACCCTCCGGGCGCTCCGTCGTATCCCGCATAACAAGCACTGGCTTACCCAGGCTCGGCGCCTCTTCCTGGATCCCCCCTGAGTCTGTGAGAATCAGGAAACTCCTCGCCATGAAATTGTGGAAGTCAACTACATCCAGCGGCTCGATGATGCGGATCCGGTCACCTGCACCCAACGCCTCGGCAGCGGAGGCTCTGACCGCAGGGTTCATATGGATAGGATAGATCGCCTTCACATCCGGATGCTCGTCCATCACCCGCCGGATCGCCCGGAACATATGCCGCATAGGTTCGCCCAAGTTCTCCCTTCGGTGAGCCGTGATCAGGATCAGCCGGCTGTCAGCGGCCCAGTCCAGTTCCAGGTGTGAATAATCTCCCCGAACCGTTGTCTTCAGCGCGTCAATGGCTGTGTTGCCTGTCACGAAAATGGTATCCGCCTTCTTCCCCTCCCGCAGCAGATTCTGCCGGGCCAGCTCCGTCGGCGCAAAATTGTACCGGCTGATGATGCTCACCGCCTGGCGGTTGAACTCCTCCGGGTACGGACTGTAGATGTCATATGTACGCAGTCCGGCCTCTATATGCCCCACCGGGATCTGTAGATAAAAGCACGCCAGCGCTGCCGCAAAGGTGGTGGATGTGTCTCCGTGGACCGGCACCACATCCGGCCGGATTTCCTCAATGACCGCCCGAATGCGCTCCAGGACATTCACTGTTATATCGAACTGCGTCTGATCGGCCGTCATAATGGACAGGTCATAGTCCGGCACCACATGGAACGCGTTGAGGACCTGGTCCAGCATCTCCCTATGCTGGCCAGTTACACAGACGGCAGTCTCAATCCCTGTGCGCGTTTTCAGTTCATTCACCAGTGGACACATCTTGATCGCCTCGGGACGTGTGCCGAAAACAAGAAGGATGCGCATCTTTTTTATCGAGTTTTTTCGCGCCATGATAGAACACTCATAATAATGGCTGATGTCATAAGAGAATATAATTTAAATTCTCAATTTATATCATTTATACAGTGCTTTGAAGCGATCAAACAGCTCTTGGGCCGTTTCCTTAGGTATCGTGTTTCCATTTGCGTCAAAATACGGTGCACAGTCTCTCTTAAATTCATTCACGTCATCAAATTCATTATACAGTCCTACTCTCTCACGCAGAAGCAAAAGCATAACCTCAACAAAACTGCCTTGCTCGATTGAATCCGCATCATAGATTTTATTCACTGGCCTCATAATGTCGCCATAATGTCTGGATGCGATTCCCTCCAGCACAATGGCTATATCACCATGAAAATTCCAACCTTCCCTTAGCATCGCTCATACCCCCGTTTTTGTTTATTTGATCCCTGCGACAGCATAAAAACAGTGTAGAAACTCTTGGTATCACTTTCGCCGCTTTATGTGTGCCACTACCACAAGCACAAGCATCGCGATCAGCACACCGAGAGTTGCTCCCGACAGGTCGATACACACATCTCTTAGCTGAGCACTGCGGCCATCTGAAAAAAGCTGTATGCCCTCATCAATCAACGCAGCAGCGAGACACAGGCCTTCCGGTATAAAAAACAGGAGCCGATCAGCGAAACTCATACACAGCAACTCCACGAAAAGGCCCAGAAGCGCGTACTCCGAAAAGTGGGCAACCTTTCGTACCAAATAGGTAGGTCCCTGGATCAGCAGACCCTCCAGCGCTTCCTTTATCTTAGCAATACTTCCTCCCAGTGGTTCTGGCAGACGCGCCGCCAGCGCGTCCAGAGAGGCATGTAGCCGACCACTGTAGATGAAGTCCAGCGCTGGCCGCAGCAAACGCTGAACCCACCCGCTTTCCTGGCTAGACAGTTCTGCTGGAAACATGGAGTTGACCCATATAAACAGCAATATCACAGCCACAAAAACTATGAGCAATCGCTGAGTGCGCTTTTTCATACTCACAAAAACAATCCACCTTTGGCACTGTTTCCTTCAGCCGCCGCGCAAAAACCTCTCACAGATCGCCTATATCAGGCACCTCTAAACGGCCGGCCATCAACCGCTTACATCGGCAAACAGGTCACCAAATATAGTCAGCACTCCTCCGCTAGGGACAGCAGATACTGCCCGTACTCAGTCATTTTGAGTTTCTCCCCCACGCTACGGAGCTGTGCGGCATCAATGAACCCACGCCTCCAAGCAATCTCCTCAATGCAGGACACATAGAACCCCTGTCGCTCCTGGATGGTCTCCACAAGTTCCGCAGCCTTTAGCAATCCAGCCGGCGTACCTGTTGTCCAACCAGGTCATCCCACGTCCAAACAGGATAACATACAGCTCATCCATGTCCAGATACGCCTGATTCACCGCAGCAATCTTAATTTCGCCCCGCGCGGACGGTTTTACGCGTTTCGCAATCTCCACTACACGGTTATCATAGAAATACAAGCCCGGCACCGCATATCCCGACTCTGGCTTTTTCGGCTTCTCCTCCAGAGAGACCACCTTATTATTCTCGTCGAATTACACGACCCCAAAGGCGCATGAATCCCTCACCGGATAGCCAAAACTCGTCGCGCCCCTATTGTTTTTCATCGCCCGATGGAGGAGCCGCGTCATATCTTGACCATAAAACACATTGTCTCCCAGAATCAGGCATACGCTGTCGCTGCCAATAAACTCCTCACCCAGGATGAACGCGTCAGCTAGACCCCGTGGCCTTTCCTGCACATGGTATGTAATAGCGATTCCTATCCGGCTCCCATCCCCCAAAGCTATTTATAGTCAGACATATTCTCCGGGGTAGATATGATCAGTATTTCCCGAATACCAGCCAGCATCAAAACAGACAGTGGATAATAAATCAGTGGTTTATCATATACCAGAAGCAACTGCTTGGATACGACCTTCGTCATTGGGTAGAGCCGTGTCCCATGTCCTCCGGCCAGAATGATCCCTTTCATGATCTTCCTCTCTGTTTCACTATAAGTTCAGTTTTACACACAGCCACTGCTCAAGCCGTTCAAATCGTGCGCGGCGCCATCTATACCATTCGTTCAATGGTCTGAACACCAGCTCCCCTTATAAATAAAGTAAATCTAAACATGCCCTCTGCCAACTACCAATATCGCCATGATTTTCGTTCACTAGCCAGAGGCAGCGGATGCTGTTATTACCATGTTGCAAAATGAACTTGGGGCATGTAAGCGCGCCCTACTCCTACGGTGCGCAACACTGGCCCTTCTTTCCATAAAGCCACCTTTTCGTGGGTCTCAACCGCAGCATCAATAAACTACCTAGTAGAACTACACCACCGCAAAAGACAGATTAATGCCACCAGCTTTTATCACATCCCCATCATATATCTCACGCTCTCTTGAAACACGTTCCCCATCAATATAAGTGCCATTTGAGCTTCCAAGGTCAGTTATAAATGCCTGCTGATTCTCAACCAATATTGAAAAATGGATGCGGGATACTGATGAATCTCGAATAGATACATCCATATCTTCATCCCTTCCGAATACAGTCAGCCCTTCCCTCAAACAAGCACATGGATGATCACCAATTATAACAACATACTCACCACTGATTACAGAGGGCTTTTCTTGACTGAACACAATAAAGCCCGACACCACGGACGTGCGATCATCGCCGGACCCTATTCTTATCTTCTGGTGTTGATCAAGCCTCTTGGTATTCACATATCCGTCAACACTATTATAGAAAAGCCTACGTTTCATTTCTTCAATACTACGCCGGGATATCTCCTTATGAATTTGGAGAATCATCACTACTGGAACAACGACGGAAAATATTATTAGTATTGCAAGAATGACATTCATGATTAATAATCCTCCAAATACTGGATAGCAGTCCCAAGGACAAAACTTGTTACACTTAAAATGATAGCTGCTAACAGCATTTTGGTGCTTCGCAGAGGCTCAACAAATAGTCTAAGTTCATTTGCTGTCATAACACAAAATAGCATCGCGGATAGAAAAAGATCAACAATAACAAGCCACAATGCTGGCAAGAAAACAATTGACTGTTTCTTCTTGGAATCATAGCGGATAAGTTCCCTAAGAGAAACAATGGCCAAGGTTAACCCAAAATACAGCAGCTCCATCGCAAGTTTATCCTTGACAGGAACATCCACTGAAAATAACAATCGTATCAGGAGGAATATTATCAGGGGAATCATGGATAGCAAACATGTGAACAGAATCCAATCGATTATCCTGCGAATCCGTTTACTTGCACTGTCACTCATACGAATTCTATGAATACGACCAGCTCTGTGATCAGAATTACGCCCAATAGAATCCTCCCCGCCAGACCGGTCTACGGCATAGTTCGGTTTTCTTTCTCTTCTTCCCTTAAAAAGCGAACTGAATGTATGTACATCGGTCCCATCTTTCATCATATGTGAAACACGAGAAGCTTCTGTCCAAAGCGGTTCGTTTGAAACATAGCTGATTCCTACCAGCGCATGCTTCATATCAGCCGCGCTTGCAAACCTCTCACTGGGTGAATGCGCCACTGCTCTGAGAATAACCTTAGCAACGTCAGGACTAGCATTTCGAGGGGGCAGTATTGTTTCACCGCTCATCCTCTGAAGTATCGCACGCTCCCGCAGTGAATATGTGTATGGAACTTCATCATAAGAAAAAAATGGCGGTTTGTTGTCATTGAGGAATTGATACAGCACCATTCCAAGAGAATACAAATCTGCACTCAAATGTCGTTGGCTACTCCCACATTCAGTTTCAGGGGCCGCGATGGCATAGTCATCCAATATAACTGTTGTTTCAGTCCGCTCATTATTCATAACCATCGCAACGCCAAAATCACCAAGCATGTAATTGCCCAAAGCATTAATATAAATATTATTAGGCTTGACGTCAAGATGAGCAATGTTCTTACTCTCACAGGTTTCAAGAGCGGAACAAATATCAACCCCCAATTTTAGTATATCCTTTTCTGAAGGTGGGTGCTTCGCATAATGGTCCGTGATTGGAACCAGCAAATCCATACGTATTAGAATATCCCAGCCAATCCCATCCAAAGATTCATAAAAGTTGTACTCTTCTATTGGAACAATATTTGCGTTTCCTTTCAATGAATAGACAAGTTCAATTCGCTTCCGCGCTTCGTCAAATTCACTTTTATAATACTGGTAAGCATCGCTTATTGACAACAGTTTGTCACCAGCAAACTTTGGACCAATATGGATATGTTTTAGCGCTGAATACTCTCTTTTCCCGCTCTCCGTCTTGTATATCTTGTATACAGTTCCATATGATCCATGTCCGATCTCTTGGAGCACATACCACTTACCAAATATTGGCTCATATCTCTTAATTCCAGTTTTCTTTTTCTTTTTTTCCATTTATGTTTTTCCCAACGATTCATCCTATTGCAGCAATCGCCTCGTTCAACAATTCTACCGCCTTGTTGAATTGGGCTTTGGTTTTATTCCCTGGTGGGGTAATATTCTCTGTTGATGCCGAGAGCATACCACAGCCAGAATGCTCATTATCTCCAAATGAAGAAAACAGCTTTGCCTCAAACCCTTTACTTTTCACCAATTCGAGAAGTTCCGTAGCGCGTTCATTACTAAGCGCCCGCTGCTCTCCACATGATGTGCGGTTAACATCACAAAGGTCAATTTTAAATACATCCCTGTTAAGCTCATTCATTAGTTTTTCCAATCGGGTTTTCGTAAGAGAAAATGTTTTTGTGCCATCAACCTTCTCCGCAAACCGATACTCATCAAACATCAATACCCCTACACCGATTTTTTCATGGGTCGTATCATAAAACTTCTCACACTCATCGATAAACCGCCGATAGTTGTATTCTCGGTTAATCGGCATAAGTATATTCCGTTCTTCGCCTACAGCATGAAGAGAAAAGTGGAGGGTAACTCTATTTTTAAATAGTTTTTTATTATAATCTTCAATTAATATAGGAACGAAATCTGGAATACCACATGTGGAAATAATATATCTATGAACTGACTGCCGAATACGCTCCATTGCAAAATCAGTCAGCTGAATAGCGCGCCGGACAGCAGGATAGCAAAAGCCTGGCTCCCCTTGGCCCATAAAGGCAAATTCCCGGGCATTACCGCGAACTTGTGGAAAACTTGGGCAATCAGAATCGTATTCCGCCATAAATATATTTTGTAGGGCAATGTCCTCTGCAGATACATTGCCGCGATAAGGAATCTGTCCTGTTTCACAAAACCGACACTGACGACCATTACATGATAACAAACAGCCATAACTAACAGAACAAGTATAAGCCGAAGTCCGATAAACACTAAAATCTTCCGAATCCTTCAACCTCTTATTAAATGCCAAACTCTCAACAGTGTTTCCTGCGCGTTCCCATATATACTTAATGCCATTCAGTCCACGACCGCCTAATAGAACATAGCCCGCAAGAGAGAACTCATGATCTTTCTGCACAATCGTTTTTTCTGTCTCTTCAACCGCCTTCTTTTCTTCAGCAGACTCCTCTTCTACAACAACATGATATAACTTCTTAAACAGTTGTTCTCTAGGCGGATGTGGGAACCAGTTCTGTTGTCCCATATCCCATTTATGTGCATGTATATATACAGATCCATCTGACATCAATTCACCGACACAAAAGCCCGCCTCAACGTTTTGATCTGACTGCATCATGCAACCAACTGTTACTTCTTTCCCCTTCCCTCCAAGAGGTCTATCCCACAGAGCATGATCATGACCGCATAGATACAAATTAATGCCTTCACTCTCCATAAATCGAGTGCATATATTGTACTCTTTCGTCTGCAAATGGCGAAGTCCGTGATGACCTACTGCTATAATTGGTTTCTCATTATTAATGCTATGCACTGCCGCTGAAAGGTGAGCACTGCCAAGAAGCAACTGTTGTTCATCTGAGCTATGACCATTTTCGACGCACCCAGCCGTTAACGCTGTATTGAGCAACAATAAATTACAGTGTTCCAGTGGGACAATATAGTGGGGATTATCATCGGATTCAAATACCATTTCTTTATGATTTACATATAGACGTTTCCGCAGATCAGAAAGATAGCTAAAGTTTGACCGTAGACTCTTTAAGCGTTCTTGATCGAAAATACCTTCTTCTGGAGTGTACTCGCTCCGCAATCCTTTGATTACGTCGCTTCGAATACCTCCTCGATCAAGATCATGATTGCCTGGCACTATGAATACCTTATTTGCCTCCAAATCTAAGGCTTCATATAACTGTTTAATGTAATCACAAACACTTTGAGAATTATCTTCATTATCAGGCGCGAAGCGAAAATCGCCTGTAATAATCAATGCGTCAACAGGAAGAATATGAGTATGCAAATACTGAGGAAGCAGTTTCTTCAACTCTGTTGAATTGAAGCCGTCTTTGCTTGCTGCCCGAAAATGAATATCCGATAGATGAACCCACTTAAACAACGTTGTCATAGCTGTATCCCTCTCTATAATAATTAAAGCTTATATCCTATATTGCAAACGCTGAATAATATCTTCCGTCATCGTCTCAAGTTCAAACCACTTTGGGGACGGTAAATTATGTGGCATTTTTCCACCAAGAGTTCCACAAGCCGTTTGCTCCTTTCGTCCGAATGAAGAGAACAGCTTTGCCTCAAACCCTATCGATTGCACGTAATCTAAAACTTTTTCTGCCTCTTCTTTGGGATAAGGTGACGAGCTGCTGATATCAGCGGTCGCGTTATATGTACAGAAACTCAGCCTATATCTTCTTGGGTCCAAATCTGAAACAATTTCTTTGATCCTATCCAGTTCATTTGAATACGAGAGATCTGTTCTACGAGGACAAAAGTCTTTGAATAGCATTATTCCAACACAGGGCTTTTCACCTGTAAAATCAACCATATCCCTCATAGCAAAAAGGGATTCCTTATATGACCAGTGCTTTTCTATCGGCATAATCAATGCTCTCTCGCTGGCAGCATGTAGAGAAAAATGTAGAGTGACTCTCTGTGTATAGTAGTTATTTTTTATATCATCCTTCAATGCTTCAATAGATTCTGGAACACCACTCGTTGCAAAAACGTGCCTATACACAGTTTGCCCCAGTTCTCTCATTGCCCTATTGGTCAATTCAATAGCAAGGCGAACTTGTGGATAGGATAAGCCTGGCTCTCCCTGTCCCATATA
Organism: uncultured Oscillospiraceae bacterium; assembly: GCA_947631865.1. Lineage (GTDB taxonomy): Bacteria > Bacillota > Clostridia > Oscillospirales > Oscillospiraceae > CAJOIG01. The sequence goes on from CANRNF010000019.1 coordinate 9,555, forward strand.
TGCAAATTCTCTTGGTCTATTGTGCAATTCAGGATGATCGGAACAATACATATCAGATAGGACCATAAAAATATTCTGTTTGGCAATGTCCCGATATGACAGCAACCCTCCAAAAGGTATTACATTTCCCGTCCTGCAGAACAGACATTGTGCTCCAAAAGTACGCAGAGCGCACCCAGCACTAACAGATGTCGTATATCCACAAACGTCATCTTTTTTAGAAACACTCCTTTGCGGAAAGGAAGCACTCTCAACAAAGTATTTGCTTTCTTGGTTTCTCCAGGCATATCGCAGCCCCTCTCTCCCATCTGGCCCAAGCAAATCATAGCCTGTAATTGAGAGTTGATGATTACACATAAGCATTTCCTTCCTAATAACTGGAGCCCAGATAATTTGGTTCGGCAATATGTAATAATTCAGGATTATAATTTACCGCGCAGCAAGTGGTGAAAAATGGGCATTTATTATATTTCTTCCGTGCCCATGCAGCATCTTCACCCTGCAGATAGCAATCGGGCTCACCTTCAACACAAATTGACCTGCCCACAACCCATTCAATCTGATTGACTGATTTAATGCTCATATCAGTGTACTGACTAATCTCAATCACCACATCTGCACAGAGCTGCCTCAGCGCACCAACTGTGCTTTCGCGGCGATGAATGTCCGGCGATAGCACAAAGGTTAAACTTAGTTTTGTCTTTGGTGAGATTAGACCTCTACGCAGAAAGCATCGAATCAAATGGTAATCTATTGTAGGTTTGCAATATGCACCCAATGAAGCAAGCTGGCGATAGCTTGATAGCTTTTGGAAGAGCAGTTGTAACTTCTTTTCCTCCGGATCCTGTGAATAGGCCTGGCACTCACAGAGTTTTTTCCTGATCTCCTCTTCTGGCAAAACTTTTCCTGAAGAGCTTAAGAAAATATACTCATACCCGTTGCACTTCTTCGCAAGGAGTCCTATTTCTCGAAGCAATGATGCCCGCTCATTCGCTCTAATTCGTTCTGGCTTACTATAACCAATAAGCAAGCTGTTGATCTCATTAGCAGTTACGTTTGCCAAAGATTCTGGTTTCAACCACCCCGGCTGTTCCCTCGACTTTTGGTATACTGCTTGTCGCAGGAAGTCCCAGTTGATTTTATGGCATATCGCTGAGCATATCATCTCGCAGGCAATTACACTGCTGATATCACACGAATCAAAGAAAACATTCTCTCTTGGAATGCTCCCCTCTAAATCGTGATAAACCGTCTCATAGTCGCAACCCAAAAAAGGAATACTAGAAACACTAAAGGCTTCGAGTAGTCGCATGGAGATGGTGCTGATATCTACTTTCTCTTCTGTTTTAGCTATATCAATATTTGTCTCTGCTTCATCGCTAAACAGAGATAATTGTTCAAAGCAGATTCAAATCACCCCCTATAACAACCTCCACACTTTGCTGGCCGAAATGGCTTACTTCTATTGTGATACATTTCAGAAACTAGACAAAGCCAATTCCACGACGATTGATATTACATAGAAATCTAAATCTAGATATTTCCGCCGCATCATGGTAAACTATCTCATATCGATAGCTTATTCTTGGGAGGCCATACCATGACCGAAACAAATTACAAAATGAAAGGATGTCCCGCCACCATGAACAGGACCCCATTTGTTAGACAGTATGGTATACTGATAACGAATGGGGTGTTGTTATGCCAAAAGGGAAGCCAAAATACAGCGGAGAATTCAAGCAAAGAGTCGTAGAGACAATGATGCGGGAGAAACTGAGCTACTGCGAAACGGCACGGGAATATGGAATAACCAATCACAAGTCAGTTGCCAGATGGGAGCGCATCTATCTCGAAGAAGGGCCGGAAGGACTGTATATTGAGAGACGAGGGCGAGGAAGTAAAGGTCGTCCGCCAAAGGGACTGCGCCCGGAGGTAGAGGAAGATTTGCTGGCCGAGGTGCAGCGGTTACGGGCGGAGAATGCATATCTAAAAAAATTGAATGCCTTGGTTGCCGAGAGGGTACGGCAAGAGAGAAAGCGAAAGTGATATGGGAACTGAGGCATGAACACAAGGTGACGCTGTTGCTGGCCATTGCCGGTCTCCCTCGCAGCACATATTATTACTACACCAGAAAGCAGAAAGAGCCGGACAAATATGCTGGGTTGAAAGAGGAGATTTGCGCTATAGTGACAGAAAACAAAGGGCGATACGGCTACCGAAGAGTAACGCTTGAACTGCAAAACCGGGGATTCCACTATAACCACAAGCTTGTTATGAAGCTCATGAAGCAGCTTGGCGTGAGCAGCAAAGTAAGGATGAAGAAGTACTGTTCTTACAAGGGCGAGGTTGGGAAGGCAGCCCCGAACCTATTGGGAAGAGACTTCTCTGCCGAGAAGCCGAACCAGAAATGGGTCACCGATGTAACGGAATTCTCTTTGTTCGGAGAAAAGCTGTATCTGTCGCCTGTTCTTGATTTGTGCAGTGAGGATCTGGTCAGCTATACGATCTCCGAACGGCCAAGACTCGACATGGTCCTTTCCATGGTGGAAAAAGCGTTTACAACGATCCCGGATGATACGGGACTGATCCTGCACTCTGACCAGGGGTGGCAGTACCGGCACAAGCACTACCAGGAAATGTTGAAAGCAAAAGGTGTTAAGCAGAGTATGAGCCGGAAAGGAAACTGCTTGGACAACGCTGTAATGGAAAACTTCTTTGGGGTGCTCAAGTCAGAGCTGCTCTATCTGCAGCAGTTCGATTCCTTGGAACATTTCAAATCTGAACTTATTGACTATCTCGACTACTACAATAATCGCAGGATCAAGGCAAAATTAAAGGGCCTGACACCTGCTCAGCACAGATACCAGACCCTTCGGGTCGCTTAGTTCCTTTTTTCGTCTAACTTTTGGGGTTCACTTCACCATCGCGTTCTTGGCGGATACTCATGATACCGCGCCCGGACCGATCCTCACCTCTCTCCGTTCACGGCCGCCTGCGCTTATCGTTCATACCGGCGACTTCCTGCATGGCTGGAAGCAGCAGTCCGGCGTCCACATGGAGGAGTGCCGCAATGCAATGACCCTACTGCGGGGCTGCGCGGAGCTTGCGCCGACCTTCATTTCGATCGGCAACCACGAATCGTATCTCTCCGGGAACGATATAGAGCTCATCCACTCTACCGGCGTCACGCTTCTGGACAACAGCTATGCTGCGCTTGAGGTAAAGGGGAGAAGAGCAGTCATCGGCGGGCTTTCCTCCGGATACTATACCGCGTTCCGGCAGGGGAAAATATCCGCCTCGGAATCGTACTCCGAAATAAGGCGGCATCATAAAACGCCGGAGCCGGAGATTGGTTGGCTGCGGGATTTTGCCGGAGCGGACGGCTATCACATCCTCCTCATGCACCATCCCGAGTATATCTCCTGTGTCCCGGCGTCTGTTGAACTCACCTTGTCCGGGCACGCACACGGCGGACAGTGGAGATTCTACGACCTGCGCACAAAACAGTGGCGCGGTGTTTATGCGCCGGACCAGGGCCTGCTCCCGAAGCTCACCAGCGGCATCGTGGATGGACGGCTGATCATCAGCCGGGGGCTGAGCAACCCCGCGTTCGTTCCCAGGCTCCACAACGATACCGAGATCATCTATATTGACAGCTGCTGACAGATCCTCTCGGCCGGAAAGCAAGGATAATATATATCAGCGACCCAAATCAGTAAACAGATCCTCTGAATATGTACCATCCTCAACAAGACGTCGGACGGCCTCCGTCACCGCCGCTCTGTCCTCCTGGTAGGTCATGCCGAACCACTCATCCCGGGTAGGCAGGACCTGGACTCTCGCTTTTCCCTCCCGGATGTGACTGCCGATGATATCCGGCAGGAGATACTCGTCATGCAGCGGGTCCCGGATAGATGCCCGGAACGCCGCGAAGCCCGTCCGCAGGTCCTCCAGGAATGCCGGCGTCAGCATCCACATGTTCATAGATACCAGCTGATCTCCATCCAGCGCCACAAGGCCGCTGTCTGTCCGCACAGCAGCGCCTTGGGGCGTTTTTATAATGCCCCGCGTCTCCCTGATGCCGGCAAGATACCCGCTGTCATCCACGGCGCAAAGGCCCCGTGTCACGCCGCCGGCCTCAGAAAGCGTGTTTTTCAATGCGAACCCGATCATCCCATATACATTTTGTTCTTTGGGGCTGTATTCTCTCATAAAGCGCTGCGCCTGGATAAAGGCGTGCTTCCCATAGTAGTCATCCGCGTTGATGACGGTGAAGGGTCCGTCCAGCAGGCCGAGACATGACAGGAGGGCGTGTCCCGTGCCCCAGGGCTTCTTCCGTCCGGCCGGCAGATCATCCGTCTCCTGGAACACATATTCCGGCCTGACGCCCAACGGCGCCAAGCGCCGCTCCAGCCTGTCACCGATGACCGCGCGGAAATCGCCGTATGTGCTCCGACGGATGATGAAGGCTACCCGCCCAAAGCCCGCCTGCACGGCGTCGTGCACGGAATAGTCGATGATAAGCTCACCGTTCGGCCCCACGGGCTCCAGCTGTTTGATCCCTTTTCCGTATCGCGCGCCGACCCCGGCGGCCAATACGACAAGCGTCGTCTTGCTCATATCCCTTTAACCCTTTAATTCCCGTTCGCTCACGTCCAGCGCTGCGGCTATAACCTGGTCCATGTCGTAATACCTGTACTCCCCCAGCCGGCCGCCGAATATGATGTTCCTTTCCCTCTCCGCCAGCGCTTTGTACTGCCTGTACAGGGCGCTGTTTCTCTCGTCGTTCACCGGGTAATAAGGCTCGTCCCCTGGCTTCCACTCGCTGCTGTATTCCCGGCTGATCACCGTTTTGGGCAGGTCGTTGCCCTCATCGTCCTTGCCGAACTGGAACCACTTGTGCTCGATGATCCGCGTCCAGGGCGTCTCCCGGTCCGTGTAATTCACCGCCGCGTTCCCCTGGAAATTAGGTTTATCCAGCACTTCGGTCTCAAACCGCACACTTCGGTATTCCAACGCTCCCAATCCATAGCCGAAGTACGCGTCGATGGGTCCGGTATACACCACCCTCTCCGCCAGCGCGTCCAGCTCTGCCTTATGCTCCAGGTAATCCACGCCCAAGCGCACTTCGATGCCCTCCAGCATATTGGCCACCATCTGGGTGTAACCGCCGACGGGGATGCCCTGGTACAGGGCGTTGAAGTAGTTGTTATCAAAGGTCAGCCGCACCGGCAGCCGCTTGATGATGAACGCCGGCAGGGCCCTGCAGGGCCGGCCCCATTGCTTCTCCGTGTAGCCCTTCACAAGCTTTTCGTAGATGTCGGTCCCCACCAGGGAGATGGCCTGTTCCTCCAGGTTTTTCGGCTCTGTGATGCCGGCCGCTTTCCGCTGCTCCTCGATCTTCGCTGCGGCCTCCTCCGGCGTCGTCACGCCCCACATGCGATTGAAGGTGTACATGTTGAAGGGAAGAGAGTACAGCTCGCCGTGGTAGTTGGCCACCGGGGAATTGGTGAACCGATTGAACACAGCAAAGCTATTCACATAGTCCCAGACCCGTTTGTCGTTGGTATGGAAGATGTGGGCGCCATATGTATGCACGTGGATGCCCTCGATATCCTCGGTGTAGACGTTCCCCGCGATATGGGGCCGCTTGTCCACGACCAGCGCAGACTTGCCTGCATCTTTCATCTGTCGAGCGAATACCGCGCCATACAGGCCTGCGCCGACAATGAGATAGTTATATTTCCTTTCCATGGTTCCCTCTATATCCTGCAGACCTCCGCAGGCACGCCGGTATTCATCACTATCGCTTCCTTGTACCGCTCCAAAGACTCGTCCGTCACGGTGTGCAGGTCCAGGGGCGTCCTGCCAAGGGAGATGTACTTACTCTGGCCCAGATTGTGCTCCTTGATCAGCTCCACCTTCATGGGCGGATATTTCTTTATCAGATCAACGGCTGCCTGGCGGTTCGCCTCGCTGTCGGTAAAGCCACCTATGACCGGAACGCGAAGGACCGCCAGCTTTCCCGCAGCGAAGAGCGTCCTCACATTTTCCAGATACTGCTCCAGTTCCCCATGCAGGACGGTCCTGCACCGCTCCCCATCCAGTATCTTGATGTCCACATAGAACAGGTCGATGTACTTTATTGCCAGCTCCAGCTTTTCCGCCGGGACGAACAGACTCGTCTCCACACACTGGTGTACACCCGCTTTCTTCAACGCGCGAAACGCCAGCTCCAGTTTATCTGCCTGCAAGAGGGACTCCCCGCCGGACCAGGTCACGCCGCCCGGCAGCGCGTCCAGGCCCTCTCCACCGCCTCGCTGGCGATAGAACAGCTCGTCCTTCATGACCTCCCGGACCAGCTCCTCGCAGGAAATATACCGGCCATACGTGCCCGGTACGCCGTCCTTCACATAGTCCTCCGGTCCTGGCTCCAAATTCTCAGGGTTGGCGCACCACGGGCAGCGCAGAGCGCAGCCCTTGCAGAACACGGTCGTGCGTATCCCCGGACCGTCATGGAGAGAAAACCGCTGAATATTCGTTATCAGAATGCGTTCGTCCATATCATCTTTTTGTCGATGCTTTGCCCTTCTGTCAAGCCCACACGCGAACACCACTCCATAGAGGCCAGCGCACGATAAGGTGATCGAATCGCATGGGCTTTTTCCTAATACAAATATTTTAACTTCAAGTGTCGCATAATACGGCAGATAAACAAGCTGATTATGATCGTTCCGAATATCCGTACGATATATAGACAGATCGACGGCAGCATATCTGTGAAGAGCCTGCTGCCGAGCCATGCGAACCCGATCGCCAAAATGGGATAATTCAGCGGATCGGCATACAAATATATGCCAAAAGAGCTTCGGAGAAGCAGCTGGCAAGCCCTCGTATGAGGGATGCTTGTCGAGCTCAGAAGCGCGGAAAACAGATACATGGTCCAGGAACCCTCCACCGCGAGGATTGGACCGAACACCAGCTTTTCGACCAATTCAAGGTCAAGAATATACTTCGATCCCACTGTAAGGACGAATGCTCCGCAGGCGACAAATAAGTGCTTCCAGTGTACCCCCCCCCGGGAGGATATTTGTTCTTCTCGGCTCAAACCAGAAGCCCAGATAAAACCAAAACGTCATTTCCATAATGGACTGACTGCGCCACCCTATCAGCCGGTTGGCAGCATAGGCGCAGAACATCAGCCCCAGCTTCCAATACACATGTCCCGGCCAGAAGGTCTCCAAAAGATAAGCGACGATAAAAATGCAGAACAGTACCAGAAGGAACCATAGATGCGTATCATCCCGGATCAGCACCTGTCCCATTATGAGATCCCGGAAAAGATGCTCGCTGCCCGCATAGTATCCCGAAAAGTACTTCAGCGGAAACGAATACAGCACACCTACAATGAAATAAGGAATGAGCAGCCTCCTGCCTTTTTCAAGCACCAGAGCTTTAAAGCTCATGTACTTCCCTTTCTCAAAAGAGCGATAAAATAGCGCTCCGCTCAGCGCCATAAACAGCGGCATGTGGAATAGGTAGATCAATCCGGACAGGCTGGAAACGCACCGCTGGAACAGCGATGCCCCCGAAAAAAACACCGAATAATCGCATCCGCCGTATTTTGTCACATGGGATACATAGGTAGCATGCCCCAACACCACCAGCAGCGTCACGATCACCCGCAGGACGTCATACTCTGCCACATGGCTGGCACTTGATCCTGTTGCTCTGGGAGATACAGCTTTCTTATCTGTTACATTCGCCATCATGCTCTGTTGACCTCATCTGATAATGTGCAGTTTTCTCATAACGCTTTTGACATTTCCCAAAAAGAACGCATCCCTCTCCGCCAGCAGTGTCAAAAAATACACCGCCGCGCCCACGGCCACGATCACGGCTGTGTGAAAAATGGACGGCGACAGCCGGCGGCAGACAGGCCAAAGGACCAGGACCATGACCGCCCCGGCGATGTAGTAGTGCACGCCCTCGCTCAGAATCTTACCCGGCGACAGCTCTTTTCTCACGATCACCAGCTGCACCACCGCGATGACCGTCTCCGCCGCCACAGATGCTATCGCCGCGCCAATGGACTGTATCCTGTTTATCAGGATCATATTCAGCACAAAATTCGTGCACGCCCCTATGATGACCGTATATGTGAAGAGATTTTGCCTTTTTGTTGGAATAAAATACTGTATCCCGGTCACATTGTTGATCCCTATCGCCAGAATCAGCAGCGACAGGATCTGCAAAAGCGGCACGACCTTGTCGTAGCCCGGTCCAAAGAACCAAGGGACGAAATTCCCGGCCGCCATGATCACGCCAAAGCACAGCGGAATGCCCAGGAACCAGACGAACCGATAGCTCCGGTACATCAGCCGGCGGACCTCAAACGCCTCTCCCTTTCCGAAAAGGTTTCCCACCCGCGGCACCATCACCGTACCCAGCGCCGTCACAACCGCCAACAGCATCCTGGCTATCTTGATCGCCTGCTCGTAGTAGCCGTTCTCAAAGGAGCTGCCCGTGATGAGGCCGATCATCGTCTTGTCCAGGACGGTATATATCTGGATGGCGATCGTGGGGATGAACAGGGACCATACTACTTTTATGTCCCGAAACGGTCGCAGCGCGCGGATATCGATTCTATTTATATACCGCGGCAGGTATGCCCACAGGGACAGGTTCCCCAGCGCCGTGAACAGGCCCACTCCCAGCACGTAGAGGGGCAGGTCCTCTTTCGTTTTGACGAACAGGAAGATATAGGCAATCTGCAGAAGCTTGAAGAGCGCGTTGCGCGTTACGGTCTTGCCAAACTCCTCCAACCCCTGAAAGAACCAGGTGATGTCAAAAAACACCGCCACAAGATTCAGCGTCAAGATAAGATACAGCGTGGACCGTTCCTTCTGCAGGAGCGCAAAAACCACATATACCGCCGTAGCAGCGGCGGACGTGCAGAAGCCCAGGACCTTTGTATTCCAAAAGACCTGGCTCCGCTTTTCCATGTCGTCCTGCACATAGGAGATCTCCCGCTGGCCGTAGGTGGTGATGCCCATGGTGGCAAAAAGTGTGAAATACGCCACGACGGATTCCACATAGCTGGCCGTCCCCACGCCGTCCGGCTCCAGCACCCGCGACAGATAGGGCGCCACGACCAGCGGCATGAGCAGCAGCAGGACCTGATAGGCCACGTTATATATGTAATTGAGCTTGACGTTTTTCCTCTGCATAGCTCCGCCTGTGTCACGCCGCCTTCTCGCTCTCGATCGCCCGGGCGATCAGAACGTCCTTGTACTCCTCCGGCAGGTCGTTAAAGTACGCGCTGAAGCCCCAGACACGCACGACCAAATTGGGGAACAGCGTCGGATCCGCTTTTGCCGCGATCAGGGTCTTGCTGTCCACCACATTCATCTGCAGCTGGAAGATACCGCCGGCAAAGCCCGCCCGCAGCAGCACCGCGTATTTCTTGATATTCTGCGTCAGCATGCCCGGCGACGTGATGAAATCTATCACATTGCCGTTGAGCCGGTTGTCGTTATAGTCCATCTGCATGGCGAAGGACAGAAGCTCCGTTGTCGGTATGGCCGAAGCGGAGGAGATGTGCACGCTGAACGGGTCGCCGCTGCGCCGTCCGTCAAATGTCGCCGAGACATCCTGTGCTCTGATGATATAATCAGGCGAGCTGAGGCCAAATTTGAACCTCCCGCCTTGACTGGTCTTGTATTTACCAAACTCACCGCTTGTAAAGGCAATGAGCCGCCTGGCCAGCGCCACCACCTCCGGATCGTCGCAGCCGAAGCAGGGCTTCAGGTCCTTCATCTCCTGCAGCAGCTCCTCCCGGCCGGTAAAGTCGTTCCTTCGGAGCGCGTTCAGCTGGTCCGCTTTATAACGTTTTTCGGCAAAGACGAGCTTTTTGATGTTGAGCAGGGAATTAACGACCGTGCCAAGTCCCACCGATGTGAGGCCCATGTTATTGTACCTTGCTCCGCCCCGGGTGATATCCTTCCTCCTCTTCACGCAAGACGGACTCAAAAGCGAAAGGAGCGGATCCTCCTCAAAAGCCTTGGTCGTCAGCGGGGTCAAAAGCTCACTGATGTACTCCCTAAGCTCGGCTTCATAGAGCGAAATGACCTCCTCCATTGACCCCGCCGCATCGAACGCGGGGGAATCCGCCATTTTCATGAAAGGCTCGGCAAAATTCAAAGATGCCACATTGTTCGGCTCAAAGCTCAGCCCCGGGATGAGCGGTTCCCAGCAGGCCGATACGCCGTAGCTATAAACATCCGCCTCATCATAGCCGCAGGAGAGCATGGCCGGGATGACCGTGTCGTCGTTGGACAGGAGCGGCGCGCCGATGCCAGTGGCGATGCACTTCACCGCCGCCTCCAAAAGATCCCCCGGCATATCCGCCGTGCAGCGCAGCAGCACCTTGGGGTCGGGCAGCTTGAGTTCTTCGGAGACCTCGATGAACAGATACGTCAGCTCGCTGCAATGATAGCTTCCATCCGATTCACGACCGCCTAAAATAGTGATCTGGCCCGTATCGCCCATGAGCACATTACTCTTGAACCAGTAATACTCATGCAGAGCCCGGAAGAAGCTTTTAAGAAGCTCCTTTGCGTCCTGACGCGACAGAACACCGGCGTCAACATCCCGCCGGTAGAGATCCTCCAATATCCAGTCCAGGTGGCCCAAACCATTGAGCGTGTGGCCCGTCTGCCAGAGAAACTGGTTATAGAACAAAATCCGTTGCAGCGCCTCGAAAAAACTCTCCGCAGGGCGTTCAAAAAGCGACGCAGCCGCGTCCAGCTGGCGGCTGTACTTATCCCTCACGCCGGGCGTCCGCCGGCACCGCTCCAGGTAGGACCCCATGGCCCGCAAGAGCGTGTTCCTCTCCTTGCCGAAGCTGTCTGCCGGGGCCTCCTCCTCGCGAAGAGCGCCATGCACGAGCATGTCGATATCCGCTGTGCAATTGTCATAGACTGTATTGCGGTTCTCCACCGTTTTATAACAGTCCAGCGAATAGAAAAAGCTGTCGTTATCCACCGGCTGGATATCCACCTTTTGGAACAGTCTGGCGATCTGCGCCGCTTTGCTCTCCAGGGGACGCTCCAGCCGGAGACGACGGCCGTATTCCCGCAGAAAGGTGCCGAACCCACGTACCTGGCCAACCCGCCGATATCTGCGGTAGAGAATGACCCCGTAATACAGGTTTCTGGTAACCGGGGATGCATAAACTGCTCGCTTAAGTGCTTTTTTGATCATTTTCCTGATCTCCATATCCTGCAGCTTCCTCAAGTCGTCATAGCATCTTCAAAAGTGACCGTCTGTCTCATTGCGGCTTTTCCCCTACCTCTGAAATGAACTTTCGTGAAAAAGACTTTCAACACCCAGCAGGCAAACATGATCTCAAGAAAGCTAATGTCGAGAAATGAGGAATAGAATAAACATCCAAAAAACGAAAGGGACAGTGTATATACCATGTAAGAATAAGCAATTATGCTAATATCGTTCGGATGAGGCGACCTATTGCATATAACTCTCTGATATACTACCTGACTGATGAGTACCATCAGGGTGACAAAGCCAACCAATGCAACATAACCGCCATCCCTCATGAAAAAATAGAAGATCGCATATGCGTTTCCAAGCTGATGGCCATGAACTACATTGTACGGGAGATTCGGACGATACTGAAAAGCCTTAATATTAAACCTTTTGCCCAGAAAAACCAACAGAGTACACATTGTAATATAGTGCATATTGGAGACGCCAAATTTCCCCTTAGAAATAAAAATATCTGAATTTTTAAGCGGTGCAGAAAGATACACCCCTAAATGCTCAACAAAGCTATCATCACTTTTCCGCCCAAAAAGAATCAATGACAACTGAAAAGTAAAAACAACTACTAATCCCAATATGATTATCTTCAAAATACTTTTGAATCTTAATCGCTTTTTCCAGCTATTTTTTTTGCCCCACAGAATATATGCTTCGGCAACTGTCGTCACGATAAAGGCCATAATGCCGATGCGACCCCCGAGGACGCCGATAAATAGAAGGCTCGTCACCACATTCAGCAGCAGCAATACCCTATGCTGTTGATACTTCATGACGATACTATGCACCAAAAGGTATCCCATATAATAACAGGAATAACCACAAAAGATCCTCGGCAAATCGATCAAATCCGGCAGCTCAACTAAAAGCTTCTCTTTATCCGTTCCGCGTTTACTGAGATTATCGTAATTTGCGATCTTTGCAAGTATGTTGTTCCCTGGGATATTCTCTATAAAGTACTTAATAACAAAGAACAGTATCCCTACCTGCAAAACCAGATATAAAATCAGTTTCCAGCGCTCGATCTTGATCCTGTCATCGATTTTCCGGGGTGCCGTTCTTTTTGCTGTTCTGGCAGATGATATATGTATTTTTGAGAATAATCCCTCAAGTATTACTGATAATACAAAGAACAGTGCTGTCCCCCCAAAAAGGCATATCATCGTGCCGTTGCAAAAATCCAAATCCCACTCATCTACAAAAAGGGTCGCAAAGATCGCCTGCGGTATAAAGCATCCAATAAAGACAAACTGGGGGGTAAGCAGCCTGCGGGGTGACTGAATCACACAAAGGGCCAGCAAAACTGTAAGCCAAACGATCCATATCAGTAGTTTGAACAAAAGCGATCCCTCCAGAATGTGCTACACGCGACATGATCTCAATTTCGGAACAATGTTTTATCGGGAACCAATTTGAGCAGCCCGAAAGAGTCGGGAGCATCCCGCTCTTCCCCTGCTTCTCCGCTCTGGCATATATGGTGCTATGCTTAAGCACCGTCTGGAAACACTTTAGAACCCGAATGGCCAGCCACCGGGTATAAGCTTCAGCAGCCAATATGCAAGATATTTCGTTTTGCGGCAGAGTTTGATAAAGATATCAGTTTTTGTAGAGACCTCATCAAGGCTGAAAATATCGTAGGAGATCGATCCAAGCTCCCGCTCATAGGCCCGAAAGCGGCACAAGGATTCCTTTGAAACCGGGGCCAAGAGAATCATCTTGATACCTAACGAATAGTCAGCCTGGATACACCTTTTCACAACAGTCATATGTTGAATTTTCTTCCCTTTTGCGCTTTCATAGAAATGGATCAGGTCTTCGACATTTTGCTTTAATTCGTCGGCGTGGGACACCATTGACTGCCGGGTAGTACTTTGCCCCTCCCGCTCAAGACGCCAATTCTCTACACAGAGATCAAAGAATCGTGCGCTCTCGCAAAAGGCTGGCGGGATATCGTTATAGAAAATATCTGTATACAGCCGATGTGCCGGAAGATCCAAGCCGGCCTTTCGCAGAGTCTCCGTCTTATAGAATGTGCCATGGATGCCGGGGAAGGTTTTTATATCCTCCAATTGGACGGCCTTACCATCTTTGGATGTCTCGCCCGGAACACCGATCCCGTTCACATATCGAAAAGTGCCATCCGCATAGGCGTCCTGAAAAGAAGCATACACGACGTCGTCATCCAGTCCCCGCAGCGCCGTAACCATCTTGACCAGTTCTTCCGTATCAAACCAATCGTCACCATCCAGCAGCTTGAAATACTTCCCCGTCGCATGGGCGATGCTGTAGTTGACGGTCGTGCCGTAACCGCCGTTTTCCTTATGGACAGCAAATATGGAATCGGGATACTTGGACGCATACTCCTGCGCGATCTCCAGCGTCCGGTCCGTGCTTCCGTCATCCACAACGAAAACTTCCAGATTATCGATTACTCGCTCATCGGTCAAGGAATCCAACGCTTGGTGCAAATACGCTTCCATATTGTAGGCAGCGATGGAAACAGTTAAAACCTTATCGGGCATCAGATAGCTTCTCCTTCCAAGCTTTGTGACATGGATAACCAACGTAGAATGCGTCAAACACTTCCATGAAACACACTTTTTGATAAAGGCAGCGCCATAAACTCCTTCACTTCCTCCGGTGTACCCAGCACATGGACCTTTTTCGCATCCACAATGCCGATGCGAACGTCCATACTTTTTTCAATCATCCAGTTATAGAGCGGGGCGATGTACCGTTCCCCGTTTTCCCTGGCTTCGGTCGACCCATAGTACTCGTCGTAAAGGCTTTGGTACAACTGCGCCGACGAAAAGTAATACGCGCCCAAAGTGCAGTTGTCCGATATCCGCTTTTTCTCCCGGATCTCCACAACGCGCCCGTCCGCGTCTAAACGCACAAAACTCCAGTGCTCACCGGGGGCGTGGAAGCAGGGAATATAGCCGTCGCCACGGATATCCTCATACTTCAGCTCATAGGGTTCCACGTAGGTGTCGATATTGTAGACCATGACAGGCTTCCCAAGATCACAGTAAGGCAACGCCAGTAGGCAGGTCGTTGCCTGGCCATTGGTCATGTGATCAAGCTCCAGGATCTGAATATTTGTAATCCCGCATCCAGCACACTTTTCTTTGATAAACGTTGTTGCCAGATCCTCCACCCGAACAACAAAAATATATTTGGCTATATGGTTTTGGTACCCTTTCAAGCTGTCCATCGACCACTCAAAAAGCGTCCTTCCCTTTGCCTCGATCATATATTTGGGGCACGTATAGCCTACCGCACGGAATCGCGTCCCCAATCCAGCCATCGTGATGATCGCAGTCATTTCCCCTGTCATTCCCTATCACCCCCGCTCTCCGCCTTGGAATCGCGGCAGATCTTGTCAAGCTCTTCCACCGTGTAGTTCAGGAATTCATTAGGGCGTACTGTGCGGTCATCCACATAAAAACCCTTGTGTCCCGGCCAAGGCTTGCCGTAGAGGATCTCATCGTACGGTATCCCCCATTTCTCCAGCCATGCCGCCAGGACCTTCGCCGTATTTTTGTTGATAAGCCCTATGTTGCCGCTATAGGTGTTCATGTTCCGGCTGGTGAAAAGTACGATCTTTGCTCCGCCAGCCTTATACTCGCGCAGCTTTTGCAGCATGTCGGCATATGGCACGATATCTTCATACCGTTCTTCCGCCTTCTTGACCGGGCATAGGGTCCCGTCAATGTCAAAGACGAAGGTATATCCGGCAAATGCATCAGGGATCATTTTCATTTTTCTCCCCCCCTTCTTCCTCAATGCCAATCACTCGGTCCAGAATGTCCAGCCCAGTGGACAGCATGACAAGCTGCCGCTCGTAGCTTTCGGTGTGAAGGGGGATCATGCTCAAAAACAGAAGCGCTTCTATCAGCTCGATC
Organism: uncultured Oscillospiraceae bacterium; assembly: GCA_947631865.1. Lineage (GTDB taxonomy): Bacteria > Bacillota > Clostridia > Oscillospirales > Oscillospiraceae > CAJOIG01. Next base: position 24,800 of record CANRNF010000019.1, read on the forward strand.
TTTTCAAGGTCCTTGCCTATCTCCTCCCGGAAAACCGTTGAAAAAACTGTATATAAGTCATAGTCTCGCCTCCTGTCACTGATCGCATAGCGTATCTCCGCCTTAGACAGGTCATATTCGAGATCGAACAGGTCTTTGATAATAAAGTCATACTTGCCATCGACGCAGTGGAACAATTTGGCCAACTCATATCTCGGGTCACCGTAGATATCATAAGCGCCGAATTTGCCACGCGGATCGATCAGCTTGATAAAGGAGAGGTCGTCGTCCACCATGATGTTGGTGAAGCACAAATCGCCATGGATGAGCGTGAACCTTTCCACATCGTACAGCCTTTGCGGTATCCACTGCGTCAAGCCGACGCATATCTCGTCCAGACTCCTATACGTCTTGCCATTCACTATGATCGGGTTTTCAAAAAACGGAAGGAATCTGCTTTCTGCGCGCAGCCTTTTCAGCCGCTGCAGTGTTTTTGTCAGGTACATCTCTGCAAGCGCCGCCTGCAAGCCGGTATCCGCCACGCTATACCGCCGAAAGTCATTGCAGACAAAGCGGATGCGCTCAAAAATATCCGCCCACTGCTGTTCGTTCAAATCTCCATACATAAACAGCTCATGCAATGTATGATAGGCGTAATATTCCATTTCCACATATGGCGCATCATAGGCTGTGGAATAGTCAAAGATCCTGGGCCGCACATATTCCACATCTGTTGGCAGCTTTAAGTACCACTTGATCTCGCCGATGAATTTCTCTTTGTCATCGCTGGTCTTTTTTAAGATGCCCCTGCGCTTGTCGATGCTGATATGGTTAAACTCCCTCGCCTTGACCTCGAGGCCAAAATGATGGTACTTGTCCGCGTGACCGATGTCAAACCACTTGTCCGTTTTAACGGCGGTCAGCGGGTACCGCTCGCTGTATTCCCTCAGGGCGAAATAGAATGTGCTGACCTGATGGTCTCTGACCGCCTGTGCCTTTTCCAAGCACTGATAGAAGTACGGAGTATGCCGGATATAGAACACGCCGACAAAAAGCTTCTGTTTGCGTTTGTCCTGCTTCTGCGGCACGGCTTTGTCATAGATGGTGGTCAGGCGGCCGTTCTCTTCCTCAAAAAAGGTCCATGTATCCGATGAGATATCTTCAGTATAGTAGTACCCCCCCCCAGGTATTTTCTGCTTGGGCCAGCGCCAGGTCATCCACCACAGTATCCCCGAAATTGATGATGACCGGCTCTTGAATGTCACGGATGCCGTACTGTACGGTATATCCAAGGTCCTTTACAACCGGCAGGTCCTCTAAGATCAGCCTGCCCTGCGCAGCATAGCGGGCAAGGCGGTCATGGATCTTCTCTCCGCCGTCTCCGCATATCACCCGAATGGACGCCGCGATATCTTTGTACTGCGCATACAGATAGTCAAACATCGTTCGCTGATTGACCGGGTAGATAACGGCCGGCAGCTTGCCAAGATACTGCAGTTCATCCCGCACCAGTGTTGCACTTGGTATGATGACGTGTATACCATCCACCTGCTTTGCTTCCTTTCGCTCTTTTTGGCCTTATGTTTAGACGTATCAGCTTCTAAACACCCTTCGGGCCACATCCATTTGGAGAAACCGTTCCAGGTCCTCCGGCGTACCCAGCCCATGCATCTTGGCTCCAACGTCCTTGTATACCAGCTTCTTTCCCGCCTCTATCATCTCGTTGTATACTGGGGCCACATAGAACTCTCCGTTCACGCGGATGTCCTTCGAGATCATCTGCTTCGCGTACTTCACAAAATCGCTGCCGTGCTTATAGTTATAGATACCCACCGTGGCCTGGTCAGAGATGACCTCCTTCTCCCTCACCAACGTCACAAAGCCCTGCTCATCATAGCGGATATAGCTCCACTTGGGATCATCGGCAGGCATCGTCATTATCAGTCCGTCGTTATTTCCCAGAGCCGACAGATACGCATCAATATCAGTGTCCACATATTGGTCGCTGTTGGCGATCATCAGCGGGTCATTTGTGTCTATGTATTTTTCTGCCAGCAGCACTGTGCACGCCGCTCCCTCAGTGATATGATCGATAGGGATGATGATGCAGCCAGGCGCGATTTGGTTCAGCAGTGGTTCCAAATCATACTGCCGCAGGTGTTCCTGCTGGCAGATGTAAATGAATCTGTGTTCCTGCTTTGGTGTGATATTGCGCGTCACCACCTCGATCATGGGGTAGCCGCTGACCTCGATCAGCGGCTTGGGTCTTGCGTAGCCGGCCTTGGCGAAACGGCTCCCGCGCCCAGCCATAGGGATCACAATATTCAGCATCTCATTCTTCCTCTACTATATACTTATCATTGTTGGCACCGGGCAGCTTGACCACCGCATTGACCGCGTCGGTAAGCGCCTCAAACCCGGTCACGTCGCCTGGCTCGACGACCACGATGTCCCCTGCGCTGTATACGGTATCAAACATGCGCACGGATCCCTCGATGATCACGGTGATCTCCGTGGCGATCTTGTGGTAGTGCTTTGCTTCCCTGTCTCCCTTTTGATAGCTCTTCACGGCCACCTCGCAGGCATTCGTTTTGTACAGCGTCGGCACAAAGTTTCCTACAAACCAGCCTTTTTTCATGTCATCCAAATGTGCCGTTTTCATTGCAGTATTTCCTCATATTCCTTGATCTTGGCTGGTGAATAAAATGAGTGATAGGCATCTTTCTCGACATCATAATAGCCCACCCTTTTGTCCATCAGAATCAGTTCATTCATGGATGATGAAAGATAGTAGACTCCGTTCACTTCGTTGCGCTTCAGCAAAGCCTTTTTGGCAGACTCGACAAAATCACTGCCCTTCTTGTAGTAATAGAACCCCGCAATTGCTTTTTTAGACAGCGGTCGTTTTTCTGCTACTTCAACCACTTCCTCCCCGTCTGTGCGCACATAGCTGAACCGCGGATGAATGTTCGGGAAGGTAATGACCCCGGCATCCGCCTGCATCGCGTCAAAATACTGCCGGACCCTTTCATAATCCACATCAATGATCTGATCGGCATTGGCGATGATAAGTGTCTCGTCGTTATTTATGTAGTCGACCGCCATCAGACAGGTGCACAGCGCCCCTTTCGTCTGAGCCCGCAGTTTGATGACCGTACAGGACGGCTGCAACAATTTGGCCGACGCGTCAAGGTGGAACTGTGCGCAGTCGTGCTCAGGAAAGATGTAGATATAGTTTTTCTCCCTAATACTCTCGTAGTTGGCCGTCATCAACTCCAGCATGGTCTTGCCTTTGATCTCGGTCAGCGGTTTTGGGAAAAAACTGTCTTTGAAAAACTCCGACGTTCCCATGGAGGGCAGCAAAATATTAGTCATTCTCGCATTCCTCTATCTTCCTGGCGATGTTCTCATAGTTGACGTCCATGACTGTCACCACCTGCAACACCTGTGCGCCGCTTGCTATGCCGGCCTGGATGCCGTTGGGGTTGTCCTCGACTACGATGCACTCCTCCGGCCGCATTGACAGCTTGCGCATCGCCGTCAGGTACATCTCCGGGTCCGGCTTTGCCTTGACTACATCCTCGTTGGATACGATCAAGTCAAGGTAGGGCATCAGCTCCGCACGCTCCATCATGATCTCTATCGTCTTGCGAATGGAATTGGAGCACACCGCGATCTTGTATCCCTGGTCGTGCAGCCGTGACAACGCATATTCATGCTGGAACAGCGGATGGCACCGCTGGTATATGTAATCCGCCGTATACGACTGCTTGAGCTCGTTGATGAGTGGGTGCAGGCTTTCCGGCAGATAGTAGCGCGCACTGAGCAGCTTTAGCTTTTCCCGCGTCGGCAGTCCATCAAAGGTCCGCAGATGGTCGTAGCGGCTGATCTCGATGCCGAACAGGCCCAGCGCCTTGTTCAGCGCCTCATAATGCCAGTCCTTCGCGTCGATCAGTACGCCGTCCATATCGAACAGAATGGCTTTGATCTTATTGCCCATAGAAGTACTCCCTTGCCTCAAGCGGTTTGTCCGTACAGAGCGCAACGCGGTCGCTCCGCTCAAAGCCGTTTTGCTTTATCATCTGCCAGAACACATGGTAGGGCCTGCCGTGCAGCTCTGGAGACACCAGACAGACCCGCTTGCCAGCTTCAAGGTGCTTTTGGATCGCCTCGGCGGTCAGCCACGTATCGCTGTAAAAGCTGTCCATCCAAACACCGGCGGCCTTGGCATACAGCACACACTCGTGCTCGATATCGCTGTGCCGGGTATAGTAGACAAGATCCTTCGCCTCATTGACGACCATTTCCGGCACCGACATATCGAACAGGAAATAATCTTCTATGGCATACCCTTTCAGCAGCGGCATCAGCAACGGCTGTATGCCGTCCGCCTTAACGTTCAGCGCCAAGGCAGCAGCGCATCCGCTTGCCCTATACTCCGCGAAGAGCTCTTCCGCCATTGGGCTGCCTTCATCCGCGGCGTTGTGGGAAATGACCAGCGCCCCCTTATAGTCCCGAATATCCGTCTCGATGCCAAAGCCCGCCTCCAGCGCCTGGCACAGGGCCGGTAATGTGTTCTTTTCTTCCTCTGCTGTCCACAGACCACGATGCGCCAAAATATTCAAAGCATTATCCCCCAAAACAGTTTACACTAGCCGATATGATGCTGTTCCCGCGCCTCTACCTCGGTCAGCAGGCATCCCCACTATATTCTCCGGCTGTGTCTTTTGTCTTATCGGCTGATTTGCCCCAGTCCCGTTTCGGTTCATAGTGAAGATAAATGTCGAGCCATTTTTTGAAATCAAGTTTTGCTTGAAAAGTCAACTCATTGTCATATGCTGCAACAGTTGCCAAGTATTTAGGCCAATATACCATCACTTTTTCAGAATCAGCAACGATCGCATAATTCTTGAGATAGCTATAATATGCATCCATTAAATCGTCGCCTTGATGAAGTGGGCATATGTTTTCAGAAAAATAGTGATATAGAATATAATTTTCAGGAAATATATATTTGTAATACGCTTCTTCAAAATTCGGATATACTTCGCAAGGTGAGCCGTCACCCTTTACCTCCATATCGTCAACGAGCCAATTGATAAAATATATCCATTCTGCATAATTATCTTTGAACGAATTGGTAGGACAGCTATCTCTCGGGATGCTGTACAATTTAACCATTTCATCTGTTGTGCCGAATACCAAAAAATCGCACAGATGGAACGGCAAATATCTGTAAGACAGACCACAACTGATAAAAACTAGCCTCTTTGCGATAGCGCCTGGATCGTTCGAAGGAAACACTTCCTGCAAGTTTTTAAAGTATTTCAATACATCCTTGGCGTAGGCCCTTTGGTCTGTTCTGGTTTTCATTGTGTATTTGCAGCCAAGAGCCTTCGCCTTTTTCACTCCTGCCAGAGAAGAGACCAACTGCAAATTGACATTCCCTGAGCCTGAATTGTCCGGTTTTTGATTCTCCACCCAAATACCGCCCGAGCCTAGAACTTCTGACCGGGTTTTTTCGTCAGCCCCTGTCCATGTAGAGACGATCACCTTGGCACCGGGATAGCATCTTTTATAGTACCTGACCGTATCCAGAGTAAAACTATCCTCTGTGCGCACAGGGCCTTGCAGGATAATGGCGCAATCAGCAAACCGTACATCGTCATCCGTCCATTCGCCCGGGATCGTTTCGACATTTTTCGGCAATGCAGTGTATTGGATATAATGATTTCTTGAATGTTTAGAATAGCTTCTCATCATAGGCCGAAGGATGGCCTTTTCCAAATTTACAGACCGTCCGGCAATATAAGCAAGAGGATAATTGAAAAAACCGATAATCGGCGCAACGACTTTTTCTGATATATTCTTCAACTTCCGTTTTGCCTCATGTTTCATTTGCTTGCCCTTATCCCCTTATTAGCAATTTACCCGCCATGTATTGGATTTCGGTTTTTTCCATGCCGGTTTGTTCTGTGCCGGTTCGCGCTGAACCACTTGTCCACATTTACCCGCCGTTTTTCACCCTTGCCCTCTCCTCATCTTCTATGACTTGGATCCACAGCCCGCTGTCCCGCTCCTTTTCCACCGCAACAGCCATCCGCAGTCCAGATGGCTTATCGTCATTGACCAGGATACGCTCTCCATAGGGCGCGTTATAAATGATCACGTCATAGCGGACGCCATGTTCCCGCAGAAAGAACTCGGTTTGTTCCCGCACATCTTCCGTGCGTGAGGTCAGAATCACCACCATGTCCTTCGGCGGAATACTCGCCAAAAACGCTTCGGCGCCCTCCAGAAAGCTATCCTCGCCATCCAACTTGTAGCCGTTGTGTTTCACAAGCGTTCCATCCAGATCCAAAATCCAAGTATGGCCCAGAGGCGAAAGCGGAAGCTCCACAGGCTCTTTTCCCAAACGCATCATTCCTCTTTCCGAAGCTTCTCTCCGATGGCGCCACCGGGGTGATTCATTTTGAACTGCTCCAGCGTTACCCCCATCCGTTCTGCCAGGTTCAGGGCCAGTCCCTGCAGCACAATGAGGTTTACCGTGGTGGAATTGTTCGGCACGATATTCCACATATCCCCTTCGTGGTCAAGATCAAGAATCAGGTGCTTGGGGATCTCACGGGTCAGGGTGCTGTCCCGATTGAAGGAGAGCAGCCACAGATCCGCCCCCCGCTGTTTCAGCAATTCTGTGAGATATACAGACTCCACTGTCTCACCGCTCTTGGTCAGGATGATGACCAGATCTCCCGGCTTGACCATGCCAAGATCCCCGTGAACGGCAGTATTGGTATTCATAAAGCACGCCTCGAGCCCCAGTGAGTTCATCGTTCCTACGAACTTATCGCAAACTGGCACATTCTTGCCCAAACCACTTACCACGACCTTGTTGCCGCTTTTCAGCACTTGCTCGCACTCACTCAAAAGCTGGGCAAATACTGTTATATCCATTGACTCCACAGAGCGCTGGATGGCGTCCGTCATGCTCTTAAAGTACCTCTTCATCGAGAGCCTCCTCCAGGTAGTAAAGGCCGTTATAAAACGCTCCGCAAATGGAATCGTAGTCCTCCCATGCGTAGGTTGTTAGCGACAGCCATATAATTGCGTGGATCAAATGGATCTGCGCAGGCGTTATCTCGTCTTTCAGCAGACGGAAAAATACCGGCTCCATCTCTTCCCAGCCGTTCGACGCAATATCCAAAGCCACGCCCGCGTCCCCGACATCCAGGCAGAAACGTTTGCGGTTGAACTGGTCATAGTTTCCCACGACAGAGTAGTACAGCTTGGCCCAGTCATAGGCCGGATCACCGTAGAGCTCTGTAGTCCCAAAATAGCCTCGCGGGTCGATGAGGACCGGGGTCCCATCCTCCCGCAGCATTATGTTGGAGAAGGTGCAATCCCCATGAACGAGCTTGAATCGGGCAGGGAAAAACCTTTCCATCCTGCGTTCCAATTCTTCGCGGCAAAAAAATACATTGCGGCATCTGCGGCCATTCACTGTGACATACCTGTCTTGGGCGAAAGGCACAAGTTCCCGAACCTTCTCCAAACGCTGAAAAGTTTTGCCGATGTATGCCTCGTCATAGCTGGCCCGGTCAGAGGGGACATTCTCCAGCCCCTGTACGGCTCGCAGGCAACTGATAATCTGCCCCAGAAGCTCTCGCTTCCGGTCAAGGGCAAGATCACCATATTCATAAATAGCCTTGCCAGCGATGCGCTCCATCTTCAGCGGCTCATACGCCACTATTTCCGGAATGTTGACAAAGTGCTGATCCCGGACCCGCCTGTACCATGCCGTTTCCCGTTTTGCCAGCGCCGCGCCCTGGGCGTCGATGGCTTCCTTCACGAAATACCCGTCCTCGATATAGGTTTTATTGAAGGGTCGGCAACGGGCGGACTCCAGCTTTTCATATTCCGACAGCAGCCCGTATTCCCTCACTTTGCAGAGGGGCAAGCTCTGAAAGCGCATGCCTGTCCCAGCCAGCCATCTAACCAGTTCACCCTCTGCTGGGACCCCATCCAAAACAGACTTATCATGAAAGGCAAACAGCCCAGCCACGCCAAAGGTGTCTGAACGTTCCTCAGCAAAGACGCCGTTCTCGTATTTCCAACGGCAGGGGAAGTCTTTGGCCACGCCTATGTAGTCCCCCGGCTCTTCCGGAAGAACAAAGTCCGCTGGAAGGATAAGATCAGACCAGATGAGCATAAAGGGCTCATGCACTGGCAGCTTGTCCACCGCCTGACGCAGTCCGGCGCAGGTGCCGGTATATCCGGCGGCACATACCAACTGGTAATCCACCGGCGCAAACGCCGCCAGATACCGCTCCAGCACATCGAACTTGTAGTCCCCGATGATGATATATCTGCTGTCCGGATACTTTCGGAACAGGTGGAACAGCATGGGAAGATTGTCGATAGGCACGAGCGCCTTGGGCTTGTTGGCTGTCAGATGGCCAAGGCGGGTTCCCTTTCCCCCAGCCTGGACGATGATATGATTCGGGTCTTTTCCCCGTCCGCTCATGTTTAGTCCACCGCTTCCTTCCACATCAGGCAATCGGAAAGGATGTCGCTGATCAGCTCATCTTCCCGTCCTGGCTCCAAAATATACTCTCGGACATGGTCTTCCCCGTTGGGTATACCGTTGGGTATAGATAAAGAGAAAAAATACCGCATGTTATAAGAAGCCCCGTAAATTCCGACTATATCGCAGCCCGAGAAACAAACAAAATCGAAGAAGCCACTCCTCGTTCCTATCACATAACCGCACCAGCGGGCCAAACACCAGGCCTCTGCCAATGATGTAACGATGCCCTGCGTTCCCGGAACCGGTTCTTGCTCTTCAGAGCCCAAAATTGTTACGACCACAAAACCTTTTGCCTTTAATTCGCCAGCCAGCTTTATATATAAGCTCGCATCGATCTCTTCTACAGCCATTCCACTTGTATAAGGATTTAACAGTACTGTTTTGCCAAAGCACATATCATACTTTTCTACAATACCTTCAATGTCGGTTTGGGGAACAGCCGGCCCCTTCCGTTGCTCATCATTGAATAAGTTGAGAATATTCTTTACCACGGTATCCACATGGATCGAAGGATTGTTGTAGTAGAGATTCCCTTTCAAGTGGATTCCATAAGAAACATTTTTAATTCTTTTCGCTTTTTGATGGATCGTCCGGCCAATCGGTATACCACCAAAGCAAACAAGCCCAAGATAAAGCGGACACTTTAACACCAGGAGAGAATCCCAGCAGGGATAGAAATGTGCAACTTCCACCCGGTTAGGCGGAACTATCAACGTAATGTGTTTAATACTATTCTTTTTCTTGAACGCTTCCAAATAACCAAGGGCTATACAATAGTCTCCTAATCCTATATGAGGAATGTAATACACCGTATAACGATCCCTCAGAAGCAGCCATATCGTAACGGGAAGCCCAAATATAGCGGTATAGAACAGTCTTCTAATATTTATCAAGAGGCGCTTCATACTTCCTGCTCCTTTTTCATATTAGGTTCCCCATCTCCATTCAAGTTTGGGTGTTGGTCATCAATATATGCTTACTTTTTTACTGATGGCATAGTATGCCATTTCGCTCGTCATTGGCCAGATAATACTGCTCGTTTTCGAACTTATTTGATCAGCATCTTTCTCACGATCGTTTCCGGCACAAAATCGCTGTTCCCGGCCATGCGCCCAATAGGGCCATCAAGAAAAATGCCGCCTCGCCGATCCACGCCGGAAGCACATCAGGGAACAGATGAAGCCCTTTGTTCAAGAAGCTCAGAAACACTACGCGGAATAGGTATATCCCAAAGGAATACTGGGGGATATCTGCCGAATAATCGGGACCTGCGCCGCTTTGGCAACGCATTTTGCATCCTTGCAGAGCATGAACAGCCCCACAGAATAGCACGCTGTGCACACGTTGGACGGCCCGACCATCGACTCATAGCTGATCCCCACATATTTCCCATATATGCGTAACCCGACCAGACCTGCCGCACCAACCATCGCAAGCGATATCCGCGCCGTTCTTTTCCGCGGCATACGGGACAAATAATAGCCGGCCTGATAATAAAAAGGCACGGGTCATCCCAGCAGTGAAATCAAGTGATGTTTAGACCTGACAACGTATTCACCGTGGGTCTTGCAACTGTCAGCAGAAACAGGGCCAGCAGGGTGAACCACATAGTCCAGTCCTGTCATCTGTATTTCTGACAAAGCACCGCAGCGCGGGGGTAAAAGCGTACAGACCGATCAGCATATACACATACCACATATGTGCTCAACTCTTTCCCTCTATGAGGTTTCTGAGCGAGAGCAGGATCACGCCCCATACCGAGGCCGCTTCACCGCTTATGTATGTCTCGATCAGGCAGTAGAAGAACCCGACCGTTGCCAGAACTATCGCCATCGCGGCAAAAGCCCGTACAGAGACAATCCAGTCATATCGTTTTGCCGCTCCCGTACGACATGCCTCCCTTATGCTCTCTTAAACAGGTATCCCTTGATGCTTCCAAACGCCTTCAAGCTCCGCTTCAGGTCCTCCGGGCTTTGCAGTCCCCGCCAAATGCGGTGCATGATATAGCGCGGACGGAGATAATACCGCCTTCTGGCGTCGTCGCAGAACCGGACCAACTCCTCCGATGTTATATTCGGAAGCTCCAACACGCAGTTGATCGTTCCGTCCTCTTTCACGTAGTCGGCATAGCCGCCTTTGATATATCCGTTTCCCTTAGCCCAGGCATAGGCCTCCGTCCCCGGGAAGGGCAGCAGCGGATAGAACTGCGCTGTATCCGTGTTCAGCTTCAGGGCCAACTGGAATGTATCCTCCATCGTCTCATGGGTCTCGCCGTTGTTGCCCACCATATAGCAGGCGTGGACAAACAGCCCCGCCTTCTTGGCATTGGCGATGTAATCTTGGATCTGCCGGATCGTCGTTCCCTTCTTGATATTGTTCAAAATCTGCTGAGAGCCGCTCTCGATCCCCGGGATGATCAGGTGGCATCCCGCCTTCTTCATGATTTTCATCGTATCCAGATCCAGGTTGACCCGGGCGTTGCAAAGCCATTTCAGCCGCTTGTTCAGCCCTCTTTCAATAAGCAGTTCACAGATACGCACGACCCTCTCCCGTCTGGCTGTAAAGGTGTCGTCCTCAATAATGACTTCTTTCACATCCGGGAAATTGTCCGCAATATACTGAAACTCAGCCACCACGTTTTCCGGACTGCGCAGCCGGTACTGGTGGCCGTGCATCGTCTGCGGGTAAACACAGAAATTGCAGTGGGCCATGCAGCCCCGGCCGGTGAATATCTGAATGGCAGGATATCTTCCCGCCGCGAAGAAATAATCCAGATGGTTCAGGTGTTTTTTGATGAACTCCGCAGCAAAGGGCAGCTCGTCCAAGTCCGTGATATGCTCCATATCCGGATTGGATATGATCTTCCCGTCCTTTCGGCAGGTAAGTCCCTTTACCATGCAGGGATCAGCGCCGTCCCGCAGGGACCGTGCCACATCCCTGACGATATAGTCAAACTCTCTTCTGGCGACGGCGTCTATCTTTTCGCTGACCGCCAGTGTCTCCGTCGGCAGCGCGGACGGATGCGTGCCCACCAGCATGCAGAAGGCCTTGGGGTATTCCCTCTTCAGTTCCTCCGTGAACGCGATGTCGCTGTAGATCGATGGCGTGCTTGTATCCATGACGAAAAGGCGAGGATCCTGCGCCTTTTGCCGGATGATCTCCAGTGTCTGCTCCTCATTGAGCGGCGCCGCCGGCGCGTCAACAAACACGATGTCAAACCCATCCTTTTCACATACCGCCGCCGCGTAGATCAGCCACAACGGATAATACAAAGTACCGCTCCTCGTAAGAGCGGGGCTGCGATTCTCCCGTGAGAATTTCCCATACTCCGCCTTGAACGGCGGATTCACAAAAATGATCTGCATAATTCAATACCCCTGTGGCACTTCCTCTGGTCCAAGCTGTTTCTCTATTGATCTCCACAGCTTTCCGGCGCTGAAGCAATACTTATATTTTAAGAACACATGGATAAGTCCTTTTATATGCTCATAGTTATGTCTGCTGATAAGCTTTTTCCGGGACAGGCGCTGCCAATGGTGTAGTATATCTGCATCATAGCAATAGGCTACTTTATACCCCGCTTTCCAGCACCGGATACAGTATTCCAAGTCCTCAGGGGCATAGAAGATCTTCTCATCAAGCGGGCCGATCTCATCTATGACCGTCCTGCGCACCACCCAGCACGCAGACATCAAATACCCCACCGAACGGACACCCGTTCCCTGCGCGGGAATGATCTTTTCCCGTCGCTCTCCGTATTCCTTCACCTGCTTAATCGGTATCACTTTGCAGAATTTCTCTGTGACCGTGGAAAAATTCCTTCCCGATACCTGATATACGCCCGTCGCATTGTGCATCCGCGGGCCGACGATGCCGACCAAGGTATCTTTGTCCAGCACATCCGTCAGCGTTTTCAGCGCATCCGCGCTGATTTCGGTATCCGAATCCAGTATGCAAACGTACTGCGTATCCGGCGATACCTCCAACAGCTTCTTCAGGCCTATGTTCCGGCTGCGCGTTGTGCCGTAATTCCTGTCAAGCGTGACGAATTCATATCTATGGGCCGACCGCGCGAAGCCCTTACATTCAGAACGTATACACTCGACCGTCCCGTCCTCAGAACCATTGTCAATAACGATGACCGTGTTTTGAAATACCGTTTCATCTATGGAAAGGATCGACCGAAGGCAGTTCCGGATGTACCTCTCTGAATTCCACGTAAGGATGACAAAACCGACCTTCTTCATTTTTTCCATGGCTGTTCGTGCCACGCCCAGGCGTGCTTCACGATGGCGTCTATATCCCCATATATGGGCTCCCAGCCCAGAATACGCTTCGCCTTCTCGCTGCTGCCCACCAATATAGCCGGGTCGCCAGGACGCCTATCCGCAAGCACTACCGGGATATTTCTCCCCGTCACCCGCTTCGCTGACTCGATGAGCTCCAGTACGCTCGTCCCCTTCGTGTTCCCAAGGTTCAGGAATTGACTCTCCTTCCCCGCCTCCAGATGCCGCAGCGCCAGCAGGTGCGCCGTCGCCAAATCAGATACGTGGATGTAGTCCCTGACACAACTCCCGTCACGGGTCGGATAATCCGTGCCAAACACCTTCACGTTCGGACGCTTTCCAGACGCCGCATCCAATATCAGAGGTATGATATGAGTTTCCGGATCGTGGGCCTCCCCTATCTCTCCCTCCGGGTCCGCTCCCGCCGCGTTGAAGTACCGCAGCACCACGTACTTCAGCCCATACGCCTTTTCATAGTCCTTGAATATCCGCTCCACCGTGTACTTCGTAAAGCCATAGGGGTTGATGGGGTTCTGGGGCATGTCCTCCGTGATGGGCATTTGCTTTGGCTCCCCGTAGGTGGCACAGCTGGAGGAGAAGATGATCTTGTCGGAGCCGTATTTGCGCATCACCTTCAAAAGGTTCAGCGTGCAGCCGATGTTGTTGTAGTAATACTTCTCCGGCTCCGTCACCGACTCCCCCACATAGGCATAGGCCGCGAAGTGGAACACTGCCTCTATGGGATACCTCTCAAACACCGCCTCTATCTCGCTGACGTTTTTCAGGTCCCCTTCTATCAGCGTTCCCCACTTCACCGCCTCTCGGTGGCCGTATATGAGGTTATCGAACACAACTGTCTCATAGCCCTCATGGGCCAGGAGCTTGTTCACATGGGAGCCGATATACCCGGCACCGCCTGTCACCAGGATTGCCATGTCCTTACACCGCTCCCTTTCCGCCAAACACGACACCGACTGTTGCAAACAATATCTTCAGATCGAGCCAAGTGCTCCGGTTATCTATGTAATACTCGTTCAGCTCGATGCGCTCACTGAAATCCGTCTCGCTCCGGCCATGGACCTGCCAGTAGCCCGTGATACCAGGCCGAACAGACATCACCTTTGCCAGATGCTCTCCGTACGCTTTTTCTTCCACCAGCAGCGGCGGCCGCGGCCCCACGATACTCATGTCTCCCCGCAGTACATTCCACAGCTGTGGCAGTTCATCTATGCTGGTCTTGCGGATAAAGTGCCCGACCTTCGTTATCCGCGGGTCATTTTTCAGCTTAAAGTTTTTGGAGAACTCCTCTTTCTCCTCTGCAGACAGCTGCGCCAGAATCTGCTCCGCGTCCGGACGCATGCTCCGCAGCTTTACCATCCGGAACGGTTTGCAGTCCTTACCGATGCGCGGCTGGAAGAAAAATGGAGATGCTCCATCCTCAAACACGATGGCGATGATCGTCACCAGAAGCACCGGAGAGGCAACCACCAGCCCCACAGCCGACGCAACAATATCGAACGCACGCTTTATAAATTTATATGTACGGCTGGTGCTGCCAGTCAGCTCCTCAACCTTCGTCGGCGCTTCCACCACTGCCGCCGTTGTCCTGTTCTCAGCGTCCAAGCTCGTTCTCTCCCAACTCAGGCCCTTTCCATGAGCCCTCTGTAGTACTCTATCGTGTTCGCCAGGCCCTCTCGCAGAGCCACCTTCGGCTCCCAGTCAAGCAATTGTTTGGCTTTGGTAATATCTGGCCGCCGCTGCTTCGGGTCGTCCTTCGGAAGCTCCTTGTGCACTAGCTTCGACCGGCTCCCCGTCTGCCGCAGCACTTCCTCCGCCAGCTCCAGCATCGTGAATTCCCCGGGGTTCCCCAGATTCACCGGACCCGTGACATCGTCGGAGCTGTTCATCATCCGGTATATCCCTTCGATCAGGTCGTCCACGTAACAGAAGCTCCGCGTCTGCTTCCCGTCGCCGTAGACAGTGAGGTCCTCGCCCCGCAGCGCCTGATTCACAAAGTTGCTGATCACCCGCCCGTCGTTGGGGTCCATCTTCGGGCCGTATGTATTGAAGATGCGGATCACCTTGATCTTCACGCCGTACTGCCGGTGATAGTCGAAACACAGCGTCTCCGCCGCACGTTTCCCCTCGTCGTAGCAGCTCCGTATCCCGTCCGGATTCACATTGCCCCAGTAGGCCTCCGGCTGGGGATGCACCTGCGCGTCGCCGTACACCTCCGACGTGGAGAACTGCAGCACCGTGGCGTTATGCTTCCTCGCCAGCTCCAGCATGTTCAGCATCCCGAACACGCTGGTCTTCATGGTGTGCACCGGGTCCGCCTGATACGCTGGAGGGCTCGCCGGGCACGCCGCGTTGTAGATCTGGTCCACCGTAAGCTCTATCGGCTCCACGATGTCGTGCTGGATGAACTCAAAATTGGGAAACTCCATCAGCTCCCGGATGTTCTCTATCCGCCCTGTCTGCAGGTTATCCAGGCAGTACACATAGTTTCCCGGGTCCTTCACAAGCCGCTCGCACAGGTTGGAACCCAGAAACCCTGCGCCGCCTGTCACCAATATCCGCATCCTTCTCTACCCTCAATCCCGATGGAACTGATCTCTCGTATACAGCTTGTCCGCCGCCGGCGCAAGTTCCTCGTCATACCGGTTCGCGATAATCACATCGCTCTCGGCCATAAATCCAGCAAGGTCGTCGTTCACCGGATAACCGTTGAAGTCACCACCGCTCAGCGTGGGCTCATACACCATGATCTTTACGCCCTGCTCCGACAGATACCTCATCACGCCCTGGATCGCGCTCTCACGGAAGTTGTCAGAGTTGGACTTCATCGTCAGCCGGTACACACCCACCACGGGTTCGCTCTTTCCCGCCAGCCGCTTCATCACCTGGGAGGCGATATGCTCCTTGCGCACCTCGTTCGTCTCCACCACCGCACGGATCAGCCGCTGGGGCACATCCGCGCAGTTGGCCAGAAGCTGCTTCGTATCCTTCGGGAAGCAATAGCCGCCATAGCCGAAGGAGGGGTTGTTGTATCCGTCACCGATCCGGTAATCCAGGCACACCCCGTCTATAATCTCCCGGGCGTTCAGCCCGTTCAGTTCCGCGTAGGTGTCCAGCTCGTTGAAAAAGCTCACACGCATGGCAAGATATGTATTGGCGAACAGCTTCACCGCCTCCGCTTCCGTAAAGCCCATTGTCAGCACGGGCACGTCCTCCCGCAGAGCGGCGCCCTTCAGAAGCTGACCGAATGCCTCGGCGGCCTTCACCAGCCGCTCGTCGGCCATGTCCGTCCCCACGATGATCCGGCGGGGATAGAGGTTATCGTACAGCGCCTTGCTCTCCCGCAGAAACTCCGGGCTAAACAGGATGTTTTTGCAGCCCGTCTTTTCGCGTAGGCTCTTGGTATATCCCACGGGGATAGTAGACTTGATGACGATGATGGCCTCCGGGGAATACTCCATCACCTGGGCCACCACATCCTCCACAGCGGAGGTATCAAAGTAGTGCTTCTGCGGGTCATAGTTGGTGGGCGTCGCCACGATCACCAGGTCCGCCCCGGTGTAGGCCTCCTTCCCGTCCGTGGTCACCGTCAGGTGCAGGTCCTTCGTGGCCAGGAATTCCTCGATCTCCGGCTCACGGATAGGCGACTTCTTTTCCTTATTCAGCATGTCTGCCTTCGCCTGATGCTGACACACGGCGACCACCTCGCGCTCCTGGGACAGCAGCACCGCCAAGCTCAGACCCACATATCCGATTCCGGCTACCGCGATTTTATTTTCTGTTTCCGTCATACCATCAACCCTACTTTTTCTCGTTCTTGTAATAAATTGGAAAACCTGATAGCTTAGTGCCAACTTCTCTTCATTCCTCAACTGGAGCATAGAACAGGTCTGCAATGCTCTCTCTGAGGGCGTCATCGTCCAGGTAGAAGTACTCGTAATCCTCCACTACATTCTCACCCTTCAGCGTCACGATGCCCTCCAGCTCATAGTTAGAAAAGGCTTCGCTCAGCTCGTCCAGACCATTTATGTCATAATCAGTGACCAAATAATCCGCCACGGCGTCATAGACATCAAAAATAAA
>CANRNF010000020.1 GCA_947631865.1 uncultured Oscillospiraceae bacterium
CCGGTTCAGTACAAGGCTGAACTGGGCTTTTGATCCTTTGGTTGCTTCCTCTTGTCTACTTCCCCTTGACTACTGCAGCCACGGCAGGGTGGTTTTCTGTTTTATATCATTCCGCCCAGGAGAAGTTCTCCCTGCCGGCGCCTAGCTCAAAGTGGTACTTCACGATGCCCAGGTCCACCTTGGAAAAGGGCCCTTTCAGCGCCTCAGCCCGGACCCGTCCGTCCGGCTCCAGGGTGAAGCAGAATTTCTGCTGGTTGATGGCCGTTGGCGCCAGCATGGCGCACTCCATCCCCCGGCGGAACCAAACGGGCATATCCCCATCTACCTGACACAGCTTCTCCATGAGCTTGTCCTTGTGAGCTGTACCCTGTGCCGCCCCATAGCCCAGGGCGATCACCAGCGCCAGCTTTTCCCCCGGCCCGATCTCCATGCGGGCCTTCTTCTTGGAGAAGGTCAGGCCCACCCAGCAGGTATTCAGCCCCAGCATCTGGGCCAGGAGCACCAGCCGCTCGCCGTAGTACCCGGCCCGCTCCTCCAGGCCCTCGTCGTCCGGGCCTGCCAGTACGAAGTAATCGCTCACACCGGAAAAGCTGCCGTACTTGGCCATGGCGCAGTCGAAAGCCCGGGGCTCGTCGGTCACCAATTGGATGTGCAGTTTTCCCTCCCGGTTGCAGGCGTCCACTTCCTCCCGGAGCTTTGCCAGCACATCCGACGGGATGGGCTTATCCAAGTACTTGCGCACGCTGTGCCGCGCCCTCATCGCCTCAAAAATGTCCATCATGATGCTCCTCTTACCACTCGTATTTGATCTCGTTTTTTTCAAAGCCATAGTCCCGCAAAAACTGCTCCAGGTCGGCGTCATTGCGGATCAGCATGACCTCCACGAAGCGGCCCGCGGCGGTCTCCCGGTACCCGGCCACCTTCTCGCCGGTGCAGATACTGGCGCGGATGACCGGCTCCTTGCCAGTCCGGTCATACCGCGGCCCTTTCTTCTTTCCAAACATGGTCCCACCTGCTCTCAATAGAAATTATGTAAACTTATATATTCAGTCCGCGTCCTCGATCACCAGCTCGGACTGCTGCAAGAACGCCACGGCCCGCTCCTTGGCCCGGATGAGGGGGAACTCCTGGATCCACACGTTGGCCGCCTCCCACACGGAGAAGGAGCCGATGGTGGAGACGATGGCCGCCGCCACCGCGCCCATTCTGTTCTCGAAGACCAGGCCCAGCACCACGAATATCACGCCGATGGCCAGCAGCCGCAGGCTGTTGAGCCAGCTGCTCCGCTTGTGCCGCTTCACGCTCTTGCCCACGGCGTCCATGTACTGTCCGATGGCCTTCTCCAGCCGTCCCTCGTCCAGGTCCAGGGCGCTGGCAAAGCACAGCCGCAGCTTCTCCCCCCGGCGCCGGCCCTCCAGAGCCTTGGTCATATAGGACAGCACATCCTCGCTCAGGGTGAGGCCCGTCTCGTCAAATCCGCAGTACAGGTCCTCCTCCCGGTCGATCTTGATCCTCACCTCAAACATCCCTCGTCCTCCGTTCTCTGCCGTATTATATCCGCTATTTGTATCATACCATGTCGCGCGGTTCCGGCGTCAGCCGGGAGCGCGACCGGTATTTTTTTGGTGTAACAGCGCGTAGCGTCTGTTATACCATGTCGCGCGGTTCCGGCGTCAGCCGGGAGCGCGACCGGTATTTTTTGAGTATGATAGCGCTCTTGGCGCTATCATACCGCAAAACACCGCCGAGGGCAACCGGGGAGAGCCAGCGGACGCCCCGAACTTACGGCAAATTATCGGCGAAGTAGTTAAGTTTATCTATTGTGTCGATTTAGAAACTGTGATATACTGACAAGGAATGACCGAAGGGCGGCCGGACCGCCCGGGGGAGAGGCGTTTTCTCATGAACGTCAAGGAAGGAGAGAGTTATCATGCAGTCGTGTGACCACAAGAGCGTGGACCTGACGCTGCTGGAGGACACGCTGGCGGAATACGCCGGCGTCAAAGGCAGTCTCATCTCCATCCTGCAGAAGACGCAGGAGATCTACGGCTACGTACCCATGGACGCGGTGTACCTCATCTCGGAGCGGACGGGGGCCAGTCCCGCGAAGATCCTGGGCGTGGCAACGTTTTACTCCCAGTTCCGCTTCCAGCCGGTGGGCAGGTACCTCATCATGCTGTGCAAGGGCACGGCGTGCTACGTGAACGGCGCCGAGCGCATCCTGGACGCGGTGACGGACGAGCTGGGCATCGGCAACAACCAGACCACCGAGGACGGGCTTTTCTCCCTGTCCGTGGTGGCGTGCCTGGGCTGCTGCTCCCTGGCCCCGGTGATGATGATCAACGACAAGGCGTACGGGTCCCTCACGCCGGACAAGGCCCGGCAGATATTGCGGGACCTGCGAAAGGAGGCTGAGGCCCAATGACGGCACGGATCGTAGTAGGCGAGGGCAGCTGCGGCCTGGCCGCCGGCGCCGGGGCGGTATACGACGCCCTGAAGGCGGCGCTGACCGCCGATATGGACGCGAAGCTCTCCATCACCGGCTGCGTGGGCGCCTGCTTCCTGGAGCCCATCGTGGACGTATATGACGGCAAGGGCACGCTGCACCGCTGCGTGCACGTATCGCCGGAGAACGCGGAGACCATCGCCGCCGCCGTGAAGAGCGGCGACTATTCGGGCCTGGCCGACATCACCATCCGGCCCGAGGATGAGATGTTCCTGTCCCGGCAGACCCGCATAGCCCTGCGGCACTGCGGCGTCATAAACCCCGAGAGCATCGACGAGTACCTGGCGGACGACGGCTATCAGGCCCTGGAGAAAGTCCTGAAGACCATGACCCCGGAGGACGTCATCCAGGAGATCAAGACCTCCGGCCTGGCCGGGCGCGGCGGCGCGGGCTTCCCCACCTGGTTTAAGTGGAACGCGGCCCGGCAGAGCCCCGGCACGGAGAAATACCTCATCTGCAACGCGGACGAGGGCGACCCCGGCGCGTTCATGGACCGGGCCGTGATCGAGTCCGACCCCCACAACCTCATCGAGGGCATGCTCATCGGCGCTTACGCCATCGGCTGCCAGGAGGCGGTGGTATACGTCCGGGCGGAGTATCCCCTGGCCATCGTCCGGCTCACCGAGGCCCTGAAGCAGGCCCGGGAGCGGGGGTATCTGGGCAAGAACATCCTGGGCACGGACTTTTCCTGCGACATCCGCATCAAGGCGGGCGCCGGCGCGTTCGTCTGCGGCGAGGAGACGGCCCTTATCGAGTCCCTGGAGGGCAGCCGGGGCATGCCGCGCTTAAAGCCCCCCTTCCCCGCGGAGGCCGGCTACTGGCACAAGCCCAGCAACATCAACAACGTGGAGACCTGGGCCAACGTGAGCTGGATCATCAACCACGGCGGCGAGGCCTTTGCCGCCATGGGCACGGCCAACAGCAAGGGCACCAAGGTCTTCGCCGTCACCGGCAAGGTGAAGCGGGGCGGCCTTGTGGAGATCCCCATGGGCATGACGCTGCGGGATGTGATCTTCGGCATCGCCGGGGGCATCCGGGACGACCGGGAGTTCAAGGCGGTCCAGCTGGGCGGACCCAGCGGCGGGTGCATCCCCGCCAGCCTTCTGGACACCGTCATCGACTACAAGAGCCTGCAGGCCACCGGCGCCATCATGGGTTCCGGCGGCATGGTGGTCATGGACGACTCCACCTGCATGGTGGGCATCGCCAAGTTCTTCCTGGACTTCACCACCCGTGAAAGCTGCGGCAAGTGCGTCCACTGCCGCATCGGCACCAAACGGCTGGGCGAGATTTTGAACCGCATCGTGAACGGCGAGGGCAAGGAAGGGGACGTGGAGCTTCTGGAAGAGCTCTGCACCACCGTGAAGGCCGGGGCCCTGTGCGGCCTGGGCCAGAGCGCGCCCAACCCCGTGCTCACCACCATCCGGTATTTCCGGGACGAGTACGACGCCCACATCCGGGACAAGAAATGTCCCGCCAAGGCGTGCCCGGCGCTGCTTACATACAGCATCGACAAGGATAAGTGCAAGGGCTGCTCCGCCTGCGCCCGCAAGTGCCCTGTCCAGGCCATCAGCGGCGAGGTAAAGAAGCCCTATACCATAGACCCGGCCAAGTGCATCCGCTGCGGCGCGTGCCACAACACCTGCCGCTTCGGCGCGGTGACCGTGGAATAAGGGAGGCGGCTGCAATGAGTGAGATAAAACTGACCATCAACGGAAAGCCCTGCGCCGGCCAGGCCGGCCAGACCATCCTGGAGATCGCCCGGGAAAACGGCATCGACATCCCCACCCTGTGCCATGACGACAGCGTGGCCCATTACGGCGCCTGCGGCCTGTGCGTGGTGGAGGCGGAGGGCTCGCCGAAGCTTTTGCGCTCCTGCTCCACCCTGGCCGCCGACGGCATGGTGATCAACACCGAGGGGGAGCGGGCCGTCCAGGCGCGGAAGATCGCTCTGGAGCTTCTCATGAGCGACCACGACGGGGACTGCATGGGCCCCTGCCGCCTGACCTGCCCCGCCGGGACCAACTGCCAGGCCTACGTGAAGCAGGTGGCCCTGGGCAACACAAAGGAAGCCGTGCGCATCGTGAAGGAGCGGCTGCCCCTGCCCGCCAGCATCGGCTATGTGTGCCCCCACCCCTGCGAGAAGGAGTGCCGCCGGGGCCTGGTGGAGGAGCCCATCTCCATCGCCATGATCAAGCGGTTCATGAGCCTGGACCAGCTGGGCAAAGCCGACAAGTGGAAGCCCGAGCGGGCCCCCGCCACCGGCAAGACCGTGGGCGTCATCGGCGGCGGCCCCGCCGGCCTGACCGCGGCCTACTACCTGGCCCTGAAGGGCCACGACGTGACCCTCACCGAGGCCATGCCCCAAATGGGCGGCATGCTCCGCTACGGCATCCCCCAGTACCGCCTGCCCAAGGACGTGGTAGACGCGGAGATCGCCGAGATCGCCGAGGCCGGGGTGAAGATGGAGAACAACGTCAAGATCGGTAAAGACATCTCCTTTGCCGACTACCGGGCCAAGTTCGACGCGGTGGTCATCGCCATCGGCGCCTGGAGCAGCACGCCTCTGCACTGCCCCGGCGAGGACATGGACGGCGTGTACGGCGGCATCGATTTTTTGCGCAGCGTCGCCTTGCACGACCCCCTGCCCATCGGCAAAAACGTGGCCATCGTGGGCGGCGGCAACACCGCCATGGACGCCTGCCGCACGGCGGTGCGCCTGGGGGCGGAGAACGTGTACGTCATCTACCGCCGGACCCAGAGCGAGATGCCCGCGAACCAGGACGAGATCGAGGAGGCCACGGAGGAGGGCGTCCAGTTCAAGTTCCTCACGAACCCCGCCGAGATATTGGGCGAGAACGGCCACGTGACCGCGGTGAAGCTGCAGGTCATGGAGCTGGGCGAGCCCGACGCCTCCGGCCGCCGGAGCCCGGTGCCCGTGGAGGGCAAGTTCGTCACGCTGGACGTGGACAGCGTCATCGCCGCCATCGGCCAGAAGGTCAACCCCGCCGGCTTCGACGTGGCCCTCAATAAGCGGGGCATCATCGCCGCCGACGAGGCCACCTTCCTCACCGACCAGGAGGGCGTGTTCGCCGTGGGCGACGCCACCAACAAGGGCGCGGGCATCGCCATCGCCGCCATCGGCGAGGCCAGCAAGGCCGCCGACGTGGCGGACAGCTGGCTCCGGGGCCACATGGTGCCCTACCGGGAGCCCTTCGTGAGCAAGCGGACCGTGACCGCGGCGGACCTGGCCGACAAGGAGAAGAAGCCCCGCGTCCACGTCACCAACCGCCCGGCGGAGGAGCGCAAGCACGACTTCGAGCCCGTGAACGACGGCTTCAGTGCCGAGGAGGCCATGAAGGAGGCCAAGCGGTGCCTGGAGTGCGGCTGCCACGATTACGGGGAGTGCTCCCTTATAAAGCACGCCAACCGCTATGAGATCCATCCCGAGCGGTTCGCCGGCGAGAAGCGCCACAAGGACCTGGAGCAGAAGCTGGTGGTCATCCAGCGGGACCAGGGCAAGTGCATCCTGTGCGGCCTGTGCGTGCGCGTCTGCGACGAGGTGGCCAAGGAGGGCATCCTGGGTCTGGTGGGCCGCGGCTTCGGCACCGTGGTCAAGCCGGAATTCCGGGACAGCGACCGCATCAAGGTCTGCGCCGCCTGCAAAAAGTGCGCCGAGGCCTGCCCCACCGGCGCCCTCCAGATCATCGGCTGAAAGAATACAACGGAAAGGGTCTGCTGCCATCGTGCAGCAGACCCGTTTTCTATGTAGGCCCCCTCAGACGAGGGGGCTGTCGAGCGTCAGCGAGACTGGGGGAGGGAAAAACTCCATTAGGCTGGGAAACGTCTATCTCTCTCCGTCTCGGCCTGACGGCCGAGCCACCTCCCTCGTCAGAGGGAGGCTTTTCTCTGTTTTGCTTTGTGTACCGCCATAAACAGCCCCCAGCCTATGATACCGCCGGCGGTGTTCAGGATAAGGTCGTCCACGTCGCACACGCCCAGGAGCGTGGCGTACTGTATCCCCTCCACGGCGGTAATGATGAGGATCAGCACCGGCAGGAAGAGCCATATCTTCCCCATGGCCCGCCACAGACAGGGCAGGAATATCCCCAGGGGCACGAACACCGCCACGTTCCCCGCCAGGTTCACCAGCGCGGACGCCACCAGCCGGCGTTTGTCGGACAGGGCCACGATCCGCAGGAAGTGGCGTATCATGGAAAAGGGCTCCAGATTGAGCCGGCTGGCCCCGGCCAGGGCCTCCTCCGTCAGGGGAGAGCCCAGCCGCTGGCCGAACAGGAGCCAGGCCATCACGGCGCAGTACAGCCCGAACAGGACCCATATCCACTTCTTCCCTTTTTGTTCCATGGGTACCAGTATACCGGACAGAGAGGGAAAAATCAACCGAACGGGCGGTCCAGCGCCTCCGCCAGACCCTCATAGCCGGGGATGGTCCAGTCCGCCAGACGGTCTATCTCCCCCCGGTCCGGGTCGGAATTGGCGTCGTAGACCACCACTGTTTCTACTCCCGCCCCCTTGGCCGCCAGCACGCCGGACAGGGAGTCCTCGAACACGATGCACTCCTCCGGCGTAAGTCCCAGGTCCCCCATGGCCCGCAGGTATATCTCCGGGTCCGGCTTGATGCATCTCACGTCCTCGCAGGTGTAGACCCGGTCGAACACCTCGTCTATAGGCCCTCTCTGGGCGAAAAACGCATTTTTCGTCCGATAGATCTCCAGGCTGCTCCGCCGGCCGGTGGTGGTCAGGGCCAGAATATAGCCATGGTCCTTCAGGGTCCGGAGGAACGCCGCCGCCCCTGGCCGGTAGTCCATATGCTCCAGCATGGCGTGGGCGATGGCCGCCCGGCGGGTCTGGACCTGGCTGGGGGACAGGTCCGTGCCGTACCGCTCCTTCAGAAGGCCGCAGTAGCGCAGATAGGGGTCCGGCTCGTTCCGGAACCGACGCAGCGCCTCCTCCCGGAAGACCCGCAGCTCCTCCCGAGACGGGGCAGCGCCCGCCAGCTCTATAGCCAGGCGCTCGTCCGCCTCGGTCCACAGGCTCACGGAGTCCACCAGCGTGCCGTCCAGGTCGAACAGCACCGCTTTTTTATATTGTAAAACGCGCAGAATCTCCGTCATATTTTCGTCAAAGAAATACCGGCCGGCATCCTGCCGGCCGGTAACGCATCGGTCTTATTTTTTCAGCATCTCCAGAATGTCCTCGGCGGACTTCCCGCTGCTGACCAGCTTGGTGACCACCTTCTCGATCTCCGCCTTCTGGGCCACGGCGGTCTCGATGGCGGCGGCCTCCACCTTCTTCTGCTCCAGGGAGAGGATGGCCTTTTCCACGGCGCGCAGCTCCTTCTTCTTTCCCTTCAGAAGCTGCTTCTGTTTCTCCACCTCGGCCAGGATCGCCGCCTGCTCCGCTTCCAGCGCCTGCTTTTTCGCCTGCTGGGCGGCCATCTGCTCCTCGATCTTCGCCACGGAGGCGATGGACTTCTTGTTCTTGCTTCCCTTGGGTCTGGGCATGATATTCTTCCTCCTGTGAAGATATAAATAGCTTGTAAAATAAATTATAAATGCTGCCAGACAAAAACGCAAGAAAAATATGAATAAATTTTCATGGTTTCCGTGCGCACTTTTTTGTTTCTGTAAAACCTGTCGAAAACCGGCGCAATATCCCTGTTATTTACCGCGCATTTCCGACGCCGCTTCCAAAAGCGCCTCCCGCTGGTTGGGGAGCGTCCCATCCACCACCTTGGCAAACAGTTCATTCAATATCCGCCCCACGGCGGGCCCCTTTTCCACTCCCAGGGCCAGGATGTCCCGGCCGTTCACCGCCAGGCTCTTCACCGAAAAACAGGGGGCCGGCCCCGCCAGAAGCTCGGTCAATATCCGCTCTGCCGTCCCGATCAGGGTCTCCCAGGGGGTGTCCGTCGCCAGCACCGCCTGGACCCGGTCGGCGCAGTCTGCCCGCCAGCAGGCCAAAAGCTGCCGCACCGCGTCCTCGCCCACCTTCGCCAGCAGACGCCGCATGGCCCTGGGGGTCTGGGGCGGGCAGATATCATGGTTGGCAATGAGCAGGCACACCCGCTCCCTGGTGTCGTTGTCGCACCGGAGCCGGCGCAAAATGCCGTCCGCCATCTCCGCGCCCCGTTCCCCATGGCCGTAAAAGTGACCCACGCCGGCCTCGTCGGTGAAGAAGCACGGGGGCTTGGCCACGTCGTGCAGCAGCATGGTCAGCCGCAGCACCGGCTCCGGCGGGGCCGCGTCCACCGCCATGGTGCTGTGGGTCCACACATCGTGGACATGGTGGGGATTTCTTTGGTCAAAGCCTTCCTCCGCCGCCAGCTCCGGGATCACCTGGAATATGACGGGGGCATATTCCCGCAGCACCCGGCCTGCGCCGGGGCCTACAAGCAGGCCCTTCAGCTCGGAGAAAACCCGCTCCCGGGCGATCCTGTCCAGCAGGGCCCGGTTTTCCACCAAGCTTGCCCCCGTGGCGGGGTCTATTTCAAAGTCCAGCTTGGCGGCGAACCGCAGCGCCCGCAGTATGCGCAGCGCGTCCTCGTGGAACCGGGTGTCGGGATCCCCCACGCAGCGGATGATCCCTGAACGCAGGTCCTCCCGCCCCCCGAAGGGGTCTATGACCGTCCCGTCCGGGGCCAGGGCCATGGCGTTCACGGTGAAGTCCCGGCGGGCCAGGTCCTCTTTAAGGTCCGGCACGAAGGTCACCCGGTCCGGGTGGCGGCCGTCGGCATAGGTCCCATCAGTGCGGAAGGTGGTGATCTCCACCAGGCCCCCCTCCGTCAGCACCGCCACGGTGCCGTGCTTCACGCCGGTCTCCACCAGCCGGTATCCGGCAAAAATACGCTCCGTCTCTGCCGGCGGGGCAGAGGTGCATATGTCCCAGTCCGCCGGGACGCGGCCCATGAGACTGTCCCGGACGCAGCCCCCCACCGGGTACGCCTCATAGCCCGCCGCCCTCAGGGCGGCGAGCAGCGTATCCACATGGGCGGGCACAGAGAGCATGACTTTCCCTCGACTTGTTTTTTCTTAAGGAATATGATAAACTGTATACAATTCAAATCTGACAGCAGGGAGGCGCGCGTATGAACATCCATGAATCCGCAGAGGATTATCTGGAAGCCATCTATATGATCGGCCTGGAAAAGGGCTGTGTCCGTGCCATAGACATCGCCAACTCCCTGGGCTACTCCAAGCCCTCCGTCAGCGTGGCCATGAAGCAGCTGGAGGAAAACGGCTACATCCGCCGGGACGAGGACCGGCTCCTCTATCTGGAGAAAAAGGGCCTGGCCATCGCCAAGCGCATCTATGAGCGCCATGAGACCATCGCCGCGGTGCTCATGAGCCTGGGCGTGGACAGCGGCACCGCTTACAAAGACGCCTGCAAGATAGAGCACGACCTCTCGGATGAGACCTTCCGCTGCATCCAGGCCCACATGGCCGAGCACGGCCTGGAGCCGGACCTGTACCGGGCCGCCCACAAAAACGCCCTTTCGGACAGGAAATAAGTATAACTCAATTTTTGTAAATTGAAAAGAGGCCCCCCTTTCCAAAGGGGGGCTAATTGGATTCTCTACCTCTTAGCCTCCCTCTGACGAGGGAGGTGGCACGGTGCAAGCCGTGACGG
The DNA here is from genome assembly GCA_947631865.1 of uncultured Oscillospiraceae bacterium. GTDB lineage: Bacteria > Bacillota > Clostridia > Oscillospirales > Oscillospiraceae > CAJOIG01. Next base: position 10,157 of record CANRNF010000020.1, read on the forward strand.
AGGGAGAGATAGTCTACTTCTCTCCCCCAGTCACCGCCAAAGGCGGCGACAGCCCCCTCGTCAGAGGGGGCCTTTTTCTACGCGTCAGGTAACCGAAAGCCCCCCTTTACACAAGGGGGGCATATAAGGAGCTATACCTTCTTCATGTACCGGCTGGCGGCCTTGAGCATCAGCCGCTTCAGGCCTGCCGCGTCGAACTGGATCTCCACCAGATGGTCCCCGCCCATGGGGGTCATCTTCACGATGGTGCCGGTGTGGAAGGCGCTGTGCTCCACCCGGTCCCCCACATGGAAGCTGACGGCGGGGGCCGCCTTCTTGGGAGGCGGGGCGGTGATGGTCTTCTTCCGGCTGGCCTGCCAGTCCCGGACCTTGGGTGCCGGCTCCCCGCCGGACCAGACGTTCCGCCGGGGCGCCTGGGCCCGGGGCCAGCCGTCGTCCCCGGGGGGCACGTCGTCGAAGTCGAACCAGCCGCCCGTCTGCAGGCCCGAATCGGGCCGGTCGATGTGCTCGGAGGGGATCTCGTCCACGAACCGGCTCACCCGGTGGGGGGCCGTCTGGCCGAACACCATCCGCTGGCGGGCGCTGGTGAGGATGAGGCGCTTCTTGGCCCGGGTGATGGCCACGTAGGCAAGACGCCGCTCCTCCTCCATCTGGGCGCTCTCGCCGATGGCCTGCAGGGAGGGGAATACCCCCTCCTCCATGCCCACCACGAACACGGTGGGGAACTCCAGACCCTTGGCGGAGTGGATGGTCATAAGGGTGACGGTGTTCTCGTCCAGGTCCACCGCCTGCAGGTCGGTATACAGGCTCACCTCGTCCAGAAACCCGGCCAGGGTGTCGTCTCCGCTCTCCCGGACATGGGTGACCAGGAAGTTTTTCAGCTCCCGGACGTTCTCCAGTTTGTTCTGTGCCTCGTCCGTGTGGGCGGCCTCCAGCATCCGCGCGTAGCCGGTCTTCTCCAGCAGCGCGTCGTAAAGGGCCTCCAGGCCCTCGTTCCGGGCCGTGGCGGCCAGGCCGTTCATCATCTCCACGAAGGGCTTCAGCTTCCCCGCGCTTTTGGCAAGCTCCGGCAGGGACTCCGCCATGGAGATGACGGTAAAGAGCGGCAGGCCGTTGGCCTCCGCGATGGCCCTGGCCTTTTCCACGGTGGTATTGCCGATGCCCCGGGCGGGGACGTTGATGATGCGGCCGAGGCGCAGGTCGTCCGCGGGATTCAGGAGCACGAAGAAATAGGCCATCAGGTCCTTGATCTCCGCCCGCTCGAAGAAGGGGTTGCCCTTCACGATCCGGGGCCGGATGCCGTGGCGCAAAAACGCCTGTTCCAGGGCCCGGGACTGGGCGTTCATCCGGTAGAGTACCGCGTGGTCCCGCAGGTTGTCCCCCTGGTCCACGGCCTGCAGGACCTGCCGCACCACGTACTGGGCCTCGTCGTCCTCGTTGCCGGCCACGTACAGGGTGATGCGCTCCCCGTCCCCGGCGTCGGTCCAGAGCTTCTTGCCCTTGCGTCCCTTATTGTTGGCCACCACCGCGTTGGCGGCGTTCAGGATGTGGCCCGTGGAGCGGTAGTTCTGCTCCAGGCGGATGGCCCGGGCCTTGTCGTACTGGTCCTCGAAGGACAGGATGTTCTCGATGGTGGCGCCCCGGAAGGCGTAGATGGACTGGTCGTCGTCGCCCACCACGCAGATATTTTTGTGGGCCCCGGCCAGCAGGGTCGCCATCATGTACTGGAGGTTGTTGGTGTCTTGATACTCGTCGATGAGGACGTATTTGAACCGGCGCTGGTAGCGCTCCCGCACGTCGGGGAACTCCCGCAGCACCCGCACGGTGTTGTACAGAAGGTCGTCGAAGTCCATGGCCCCGGCCTCCATGAGCCGCTTGGCATAGGCCTCGTAGAGCTTTGCCGCCCCCTGCATCCGAAAGTCCCCGGATTTGTCCGCCGCCTCCGCGAACATGGCGGGGGTCTGCAGCCGGTTCCTCGCCTGGTCGAACACATTGGCCGCCCACCGGGCCGGGTAGACCTTCTCGTCCATGTTCTCGTCTTTCAGGATACGTTTGATGACCGCCACCCGGTCCGCCTCGTCGTAGATGGTGAAGCTGTCCGGATAACCCAAAAGGGGCGCTTCCTTGCGCAATATGCGCACGCAGGCGGAGTGAAAGGTCTTGGCCCATATCTGCTCCGCCGCCTCCCCCAGCATGGCGGAAAGGCGGTCCTTGAGCTCTCCGGCGGCTTTGTTGGTGAAGGTAATGGCCAATATCTGCCAGGGGGCCACGGGCTCGAAGGCCGCGGCCTCCTCCGCCGGGCGCTTTAAGCCCTCGTCCCCGGCCAGGTACCGGCGCATCACGTCCAGCTTTTCCTCGTCCGCGTCCGGGGGAAGCTCCTCCGTGTCGGAGGCCCGGCCATATTTCATGAGGTTGGCGATGCGGTTTATCAGCACCGTGGTCTTGCCGCTGCCGGCCCCGGCCAAAATGAGAAGCGGCCCCTCCGTGGCCATGACCGCCTCTTTCTGCTTGTCATTGAGCCGGGGGAAGTTCTTCGCGATGACCTTCCGCCGGGCGTCTATGTAGTTTTTCGTGAAGTTGTCCATGGGGAGAGTATACCATGTCGTGCGGTTTCGCGCAAGCGAGAGCAAGACTGGTATCCTGTGCTATAGCAGCCGCCAAACGGCTGCTATAGCATAAAACCCGGCGGGAGGAAAGCCCCTCCCGCCGGGTACCGCGTTGTTTGCTATGGTGTTCAGCCGTGGGTGTTGTAGTGCAGGGAAAGCAGGTTCATGGCCTTGAACAGCTTATGGCAGTACACCAGCGGCCCCACCAGGATGAACGTGCCCAGAAAGCCCCAGAGCCAATAGGTACCGGCGCCGAAGCGGTAGTAGACGCCGCGCCTTGTGAGCTCCGCCCCGATGCGCGCGGATATCCTGTGATACCAGACGAAAAATGCGATGCCCGCCGTCAGCCAGCCCACAAGAAAAACGAGCAGGCAGTAGTGCATCGTCCGCTTTCCGTCGTACCGCCCGGCGATAACGTTGATGTCAGTGGAGATAGACGAGAACAGCACGATGCCGTAGATGCCAAATGTGATGATGGAGAGCAGTATGTACTTGAGAAGCCCCCGGTTCGTTTTTAGTTGTCCTACGGGCGCCTGGGAAGGATGATAGGTCTGATCCATGAAAGCACCTCCTTGTTCTCTGTCTCAGCCGGCCACTTCCAGAAGCCGCTGATCGATCCGCAGCGTCGCCTGCGTAAGGTAGATCGATTCCGCGTCGGTCAGGTCCGCGTTGTCCAGGTCGTCCAGTTTCTGCATGTACTCCGTGTACTCCTGCAGGAAGGAGAGATAATCGCTCAAAGCGCCTATGTCCGAGTCGTCATAGCTCTCCATAAAGTCGGCATATTTGTTGAAGAACTCCTCATAGCTGTCGATGGCCTCCTTGATCTCCGGCCGGATGTCATCGTCGGCCGCGGCGGGTTCAGCGGGCTCCGCCGGTTCCGCCGTCGGTTCCGGTTCTTCAGTGGGCTCCGGCTCTTCCTCCACCCCATTCAGCTTGTCCTCCAGGTCGCCGGCCGCTTTCTCCAGACTCTCGGCTCCCGCCTCTATGCGGTCAACGGCGCTGTTGACGGCATTGTTGATCTTCTCTTCCAGGTCATTCCCGTCGCAGCCTGTCAGCGCAAGGACCATGACCAGCGCGAGGAAAAATGCAGTCGCTCTCTTCATATCCTTTTCTCCTTTTTGTTTTTCTCCGGCAGTACCGGCCCAGGGGCAGGGGTGAACTGCCCCCGGACTTTCCCGCCGAGATAAACAAAAGCGGTGCAGGGAATCTATTCCCTACACCACAAGAAGCCACACAGCCTCGAATCTCCCGCTCTTGTGTTTCCACAAAAAAACGGATATAATACGAAACGGTGCAGTTATTCTGCTGTGTGGGAGCCGACACTCCTGCATAGGGGCGTAGGGTGTTGCGACCACCCTGCGCCCTGCCTCTATTTATCTCGCGTTTTTATTATATCGCTTGCCCTCCTTTAACGCAAGCAGTTTTTTCCAGGGTCCGACACCCCCGGACGCACAAGTCATCCTGTGCATATAGGCCCTTGTTTTTTACGCGAGGTGCTCCTATAATAGCTTTTGCGCTATCGAATATCGAATGGAGAGGAGGCGGCGCTCATGTTCACGAAAAAAGAGATACGGGCGCTGCTGTGGCCCCTCATATTGGAGCAGGTCCTGACCGGGCTCATGGGCGTGGCGGACACGTTCATGGTGTCCAACGTGGGCGAGGCCGCCATCTCCGGCGTGGCCCTGGTGGACTCCCTCAACATGCTCATCACCAACTTCTTCTCCGCTCTCGCCGCCGGCGGCACCATCGTCTGCTCCCAGTACATAGGCAAGGACGATGGGCTCCGGGCCAACAAAGCCGCCTGCCAGGTGCTGAGCGCGTCATTGGCCCTGGCCCTCGTGTCCTGCGGGGTGCTGGCCACTTTGCGCCTGCCCGTGCTGGGCCTCATCTTCGGCACGGTGGAGCCTGCCGTCATGGATGCGGCCCAGGTGTACCTGCTGGTCACGGCCCTGAGCTACCCCTTCCTGGCCCTCTACACCGCCAGCGCGGCCCTGTTCCGGGCAGTGGGCGACTCCCGCCGGCCCATGATCGTGGCCCTGGTGGCGGACATCATGAACGTGGTGGGCAACGCCATACTCATCTTCGGCTTCGGCATGGGCGTTCTGGGCGCGGCTCTCGCCACCCTGGCTAGCCGCATCGCCAGCGCGGTGGTCATGCTCCTGTTCCAGGCAAAGCCCGGCCGGGTCATCTCCCTGGGCAGGCCCCGCTCCTATCTGCCCGACATGCCCATGCTCAAGCGCATCCTCCGGCTGGGCATCCCCTCGGCCATCGAAAACGGCATGTTCCAGTTCGGCAAGCTGGTGGTCCAGTCCACCGTCTCGGTCCTGGGCACCACGGCCATCGCTTCCCAGGCCATCATCGCCATCCTGGACTCCTGCAGCGGCACCCCCGGCCAGGCCATCGGCATCGGCCTGCTCACCGTGGCGGGCCAGTGCATGGGCCGGGGCCGGCCCGACGAGGCCAAAAAGTACATGATCCAGTTCACGAAGATCGCCGCCGTGGTGGTGCTCATCTCCGGCGGCCTCGTATGCGTGGGGGCGCCCTTTATCACCAAGCTCACGGCCCTGTCCCCCGAGGGGCGGGTGCTCACCTGCCATCTCACCTGGTTCATATCCGCCATGCGCCTCATCTTCTGGCCCGTGGCCTTCACCCTGCCCAACGGCCTGCGGGCCGCGGGGGATGTGTCCTTCACCATGATCGTGGGTACGGTGAGCATGTGGTCCCTGCGGGTGGCCCTTTCCTGGTACCTGTGCCGGTATACCGGCGTGGGCCTGTGGGGCATATGGTTCGGCTGGTGTTCCGACTGGGTATTCCGGGGCGGCTGCTTCCTGTGGCGGCTGAAAAGCAACAAGTGGCAGGAACACAACGTATTAGCATAGAAAGAGCCGCGGCATCCGCCGCGGCTCAGTTCTTTCTTGTTTACGGATTTATCCGGGGCCTTTCCGCGTCATTCTTTGTCAGCAGATACAGGCAGTACTGATTCATGCTGATACCCTCCTGCCGGGAGTGCTCCGCCAGTGATTTGTGCAGCGATTTGGGGATGCGCAGCTTGAACTGGCCGGAATACTCACCGTCCGTGGCCGGCTCCGGGATCTCGTATCCCTCCTCCAGCGCGGCCGTGAGCCATTCCCGTTTGCAGTCCTCGGCGTTGGCGGCGACGGCCTCCACCGTCTCGCCACAGGTGATACAGCCCTTCAGCTCCGGGAACGACGCCACGAAGCCGCCCTCAGCCACGTCCCGGATGATCTCCAGGCGGTAGGGCAGACCCATATAATACTCAATCGTTTTCACTGCTCGTCGCCTCACTTTCTATGGCCTCTCTCACCATGAGAAGATACGCTGTTTTGATGGGCTCATGCATAGGGATGGTGATCGGCGCACAGCCCGCCTTGCGAAAGGTGCAATGGCTGCCACCGCTTCGCGGCCTCTTCATCTCATAGCCATAGCTTTCCAGTATCCGCCGTACTTCCTCGAAGCGTACTTCCCTGGACAAGCCGCATATCTTTTTGATCAGTTTATCCCACTTCGACACCCATTACCGCCTCTTTTATAGTATAGCATGGTGTCATATATGGTGTCAATATATAATAAAGAGCCGCGGCGGGATGCCGCGGCTCAGTTTTCTCTTTTCACCTTCTGTTGAGGCTGTCCACGTGGGCGAAGTCCCGGGCGGTCAGCTCCACCCAGGCAGGGCGGAAGCCGCACTTGAGGGCGTTTCCCACGCTCTTTAAGTTGCACCAGGCGGCGCAGTAAAAGGGCACCTTCCCCAGGGCGAATATCTCCAGGGCCAGCCGGCTCGTCAGGGCCGCGGCCACGCCCCGCCGCCGGTATCCCGGCAGCACGTCCACGCCGATCTGATACATGCTCCCGCAGTCGGCGGAGCATCCGGCGAGGCCCACCAGAGCGTCCCCATAGAAGGCTCCCACCGCCAGCACGTCCAGATGCTTCCGATCATTGCACAGGGCGTTGGACCACTCCGGCGTATAGAGCCCCGCGAAGTCCGCCGGGCCCAGCAGCCGCACCTCGTAGGGGCAGGGAAACGCCCGCACCGCGTCCACGTCCGGCAGGAAATACTCCGCGATGTAGCAGCTCTTCAGCCCAAAGGGCGCCAGGGCGTCGTTGAGCACGTACAAATGGGGCGTCTCGAAGGCGCGCTGGGCAGGGTAGGCGTTCACATAGCCCGTCACCGCGTCCCGTACCCGCTCGCTCACCTGGGCCACCACGTTGGAGCCGTAGCTCACCAGGTCGCACTCCACCGGCCGGGGCAGGTAGGCCCGGGCCCGGGGGTCGCTGACCGCGTCCGTTATCACGTTCTCCGTTTTTAAAAAATCCCCCGGTGCGCAGTGACAGTCGATGGCCGACTGCGCCAGGGCGATGCGCCAAACCTCTTTATTGGTCATATCACACCTCACCCCAGCAGGGGTTTTTTCTTGATCTGGGCCCAGCGGCGGGGATACCGGGCCGGCGTAGGCTTTATTTTTTCAATGATGACTACCGCGTGGACGGCGTCCGCCCCGGGCACGTCGTAGCGGCGGATCTCCTTTAGCCGCCCCCCCAGGGTCTTGACAGCAAGATCCGCCTTTCGGACCTCCTCCTCGCAGTCGGGCCCCTTCATGGCCAGAAACAGGCCGCCCGACTTCACCAGGGGCAGGCACAGCTCCGAGAGCATGTCAAGCTCCGACACCGCACGGCTCACGGCCACGTCGTATTTCTCCCGAAGCTGGGGCATCTCCTCCGCCCGGCCCCAGAGGCACTCAACGTCCTCCAGGCCCAGGGCGGCGCAGGCCTCCCGGACGAAGTCCATCTTCTTGCCCACGCTGTCCAGGCAGGTGAGGGCCATGTCGGGCGTCAGGATGCGCAGGGGCACCCCTGGAAAGCCCGCCCCGGAGCCCACGTCGATGACGCTCTTCCCGGCGAGGTCCGCCACAGTGAGCAGCGCGGCGCTGTCCAGAAAGTGGAGCCGGGCCGCGGCGGCGGGATCGGTGATAGCGGTCAGGTTGGTGGTCTCGTTGGCCTTCAGAAGGAGCGCTCCGTACCGGGCCATGGCCCGGACCTGCTCCTCCACCGCCGGGACGCCCAGAGCCGCCAGCCCCTCTCGGATAATGTCTTCCATAGCAGTTCCTCAAAGAGAAAGGGACGCGCCATGAGGCGCGTCCCCGTTTTTTGTCTTTTGCGCCGGGGCCAGTATACCATATGGCCCCTCGTCCATCAAGCAGCAGTGTAGAACTTCAAGCCTCCCAGCTTTGCCACGCACTGGTAGCCCGCGCCCATCTCCCGCTCCGCCACATAAGTGGCGCCGTTGGCCGGGTCCCAGCCCTCCAGGGCCAGCTTGGCCGCCAGGACAGAGCTGTCGTCCGGCTCGGTGTAGATCATACCATTGGTGACCATGTCGAACTGGTTCTTGGCAAAGACCACCTCATAAATATTGCCGTTTGCGCCGGCAAAAGCACTGTCATGCATACGGTTGACGCACACGCTGCCCACGGCCGTCTTCGCCTCCAGGCTCTCGCCGCCGGCCATGGCGTAGATGAGCCGGCTGAGCCAGTAGAGATCGGTCTCATTATAGAACGTGCTTCCCTGCTCCAGAGGATCCAGCGGGCCATCGGTCATGTCGATGCGCCACTGGAGCTTGTCCCAGGAGGCGGTCACGCCCGCGCACCGCACCAGCTGTTCCAGGGGGAGCGCCACCGTGCCGTTCACGCTCTTCACTCCGCCCGCCACATAGAGATAGCGGTCGTTGCACATGAACCACTTCTGGCCCTCCTGGGCCATCATCACCAGGCCGGGCATGGCCATGGAGAGGGAACTGCCGTAGTCGATGAGCTGGATATCCTGACCCAGGGCGGCGAAGAAGTCCTTCACCGTCATGTAGGGCTCGCCATCCACCAGGGCACACTGGCCCACAGCGGCCCCGTCCACATATACCTGGACGGCAAGGCGGTTGTCCGTGGGCGCCGCGGGGGCGGCGGTGGGGTCTGTCTCCTCCCCCAGGACCACAAAGGTGGCCTCCGGGAGCTCGTCCCGCTCCGCCGCCAGAGCGGTGGTGCCGCCCCGGGCAAATATCATCTGGCTCATCACGCCTATGGCAAGGCAGACCGCACACAGGACCGCCGCCACTTTTGCCAGCCATCGATTCTTCATTCGGACCACCTTCCTTTCCTATGATCGCCAAACTTTTTGCAGGATATGAAACCCCAAAATTCATTTTGGTGATTATATTATATAAGAAGGGTAGCCGTCAAAACAATTGGCATTGTGGCAAAAACGCGGGTTTTCAAATTGGAGATTGTACCAAAGTCACAAGAAGTTGTGCTGATTTTCGATTATTTTTGGCATTGCGAATCTACATCTTGTGGCCGCAAACTCCCACGGCGCAATAGATTCCCGAAATTTCGACAGAAATTTCCAAAAAAATCGCCGCCTACATGGAGGCATAACCATGGTTATGTCTACAAAAATGCAAATTTTCCTTCAAATTATGTTAACTGTTTTAATGCCTGCGCCAGCTGGTCGGGGCAGGACGTGCCCTTGCCGCCGCAGTTGATGCCCTCCAGGCGGGATATGGCCTCCTGCACCTCCATGCCCTCCACCAGGCGAGTGATTCCCTGGAGATTTCCGTTGCAGCCCCCCACTACCTCCACACTTTTGATGACGCCGTCTTCGGCCTCGATGTGCATCAGCCGGGAGCATACGCCCTTGGGAACATAGGTGACTTCCATTTTATGTTTCTCCTTTTACGTTGACGATTTTTTATACAAGGAAGCATATCCCGCCCTCGGGGCGCATATACTTCATTGATACATACTTATGATATAGCTGAAAGGGGGACTTCCCTTGAAGTTCAAAGTGTTTTCCGTCGTGCTGCTGGGCCTGTGTTTTCTGGTGCTGGGCGTCGTGAGCGGCGCCATCCCAGTGAAGGTGCCGGGCCCGCCCGCGCCGGAGGAGCCCGCCGTCCGGGCGGACGCCGAAGCCGTTCCCGCGTCGGTCGTCCCCACAGCCAGGACCATGCCCAAGGTCACGGCGCCGCCCAAGGCGGCACCCACGCCCGGTCCCTCGGCCGGGCCGTCAGACGCGCCCTTGCCCACGGATGCGCCGGAGCCCACGGCCGCGCCGTCCGCTGTGCCGCACCCAACAGATGAGCCCGCGCCCACGGATGCGCCGGAGCCTACAGACATGCCCTCGCCCTCCGCCGCTCCTTCGCCCACGCCCGGCCCTACACCTGAGCCAGAGCCGGTGACCGCGCCGGCGGCGGAAGAGTTATGGGAGCCGGATGTGGCGGCCATATCCACCACCATCACCTGGAAAAACGACCCCATGAACAACCAAACGGCCCACGCTGTGGACGCCTTCGCCCTGCTGGACCAGCCCCCGGCCATATCCCTGCCGGAGAAGGGGCCCCAGATCCTCATCATACATACCCACGGCACGGAGGCCTACACCCCCGACGGGACGGACCGATACGAGGCCGTGGAGCCCTACCGCACCACAGACAAGGACTATAATGTGATCCGGGTGGGACAGGCTTTGGGCGACGCCCTGGAGGAATACGGCCTGGACGTGCTGGTGGACACAGGTCTCTACGACTACCCCAACTACGTGGGGGCCTATGACCGCTGCGGGGAGGCCGTGGAGGGGTATCTCGCGGAATATCCGGACCTGGCTATGGTCATCGACCTGCACCGGGACGCCATCGGGGACGGGGAGATCACCTATGCCCCCGTGTCGGACCAGGCCGGCGGGCAGGCGGCCCAGATGATGTTCGTCATGGGCTCGGACGGTGTCTTCAGCTATCCAAACTGGGAAGACAACCTGGCCCTGGCCATGAGCCTGCAGGGCCTGGTGGAGGAGAAGTTCCCCCGCCTCATGCGCCCCACCACCCTGTGCTCCGAGCGGTATAACCAGCAGATGACCACCGGCAGCCTCCTGTTGGAGGTGGGGGCCGCGGGCAACACCCTGGAGGAGGCCCTGGCCGCCGTGGACCTGTTCGCCCAGGCGGTGGGCCCGGCCCTGGCGGACCGGATCGGCGCATAAAACCGGGCCTGATGGGGTATGCTCTTCCTGTCCTACATAACCTGCGTATGCGCAGTATATCACAAGGGGGCAGAAAATGAAAGTATCCGATATCATGTCCGGCCACGTGATCAGCGTGGGCCAGAAGGAGCCGGTGACCGTGGCGGCCCGGCTGATGAAGCGCCACAACCTGGGGGCCCTGCCCGTGTGCGACGACCGGGGCAACCTGCGGGGCCTGGTGACGGACCGGGACATCGTGACCCGGTGCGTGGCCATGGACCTGGACCCGGCGGACACCATGCTCCGGGAGATCATGAGCCGGGGCGTCATGACCTGCCGGCCCGACGATGACGCGGACCGGGCCGCGGCCAGCATGGGCCGGGAGCAGATACGCCGCCTCCCGGTGACGCAGAACGGCCGCCTGGTGGGCATGGTGTCCCTTGCGGACATGGCCCGCCGGGAGATGCTGGTCATGGAGGCTGCCTCCGCCCTGGGGGACATCTCCGCCAACATTAGGAGAGGATAGGCGCCAGCCAAAGCCCCCCTTGTGAAAGGGGGGGGTGGCCCGCAGGGCCGGAGGGATTGTTGTAGGCCGACCAGCAATCCTCCAGTCAGCGCTTCGCGCTGCCAGCCCCCTTTGACAAGGGAGCCATATAAGGAAAAAGACCTGCCGAGCGGCAGGTCTATCCCATTTCTTATTCTTAATACGCCACGCCCCAGATGATCATGTGCTTGGCGGGGCGGCCGCAGCAGGGGCACACGTCCCCCAGCTTCTCCTGCTTGAAGGGGATGCACCGGCTGGAAACGCCGGCCTCCCGCTTCATCTTCTCCTCGCAGGCGGCGTCGCCGCACCACATGGTCTTGACGAAGCCGTCCATGGCCTTCTCCTTGACCTCCTCCACGGTAGTGGCGGGCCAGGTGTGGCTGTCCAGGTTGGCCTTGGCCCGGTCGTAGAGGGTCTTGTGGATGTCGTCCAGCAGGGCGGTAACGGCCGTCTCCAGCTCCGCCAGGGGGATGGAGGCCTTCTCGCCGGTATCCCGCCGGGCGGACATGGCCACGCCGTTTTCCATATCCCGGGGGCCGATCTCCAGCCGCAGGGGCACGCCCTTCATCTCGTACTCGGCGTACTTCCAGCCGGGGCTGTTGTCGGAGAAATCCCCCTTGGCCCGGATGCCCGCGGCCTGGAGCCGCGTTACGATATCCTCCGCCGCCTCGGTGACGCCGGGCTTGTGGGCGGCCACGGGGATGACGATGACCTGGATGGGCGCCACCCGGGGGGGCAGCACCAGGCCGTTGTCGTCGCCGTGGGTCATGATGAGCCCGCCGATGGAGCGGGTGGTGAAGCCCCAGCTGGTCTGATGGGGGTAGACGGACTGGTTGTTCTTGTCCTGGAAGGTGATGTCGAAGGCCCGGGCAAAGCCATCGCCAAAGTAGTGGCTGGTGGCGGACTGGAGGGCCTTGTGGTCGTGCATCATGCACTCCACGGTGTAGGTGTTCTCCGCGCCGGCGAACTTCTCCTTCTCGGTCTTGTCGCCCCGGATGACGGGCATGGCCAGCAGCTCCTCATAGCAGCGGGCGTAGATCTCCAGCATCTGCAATGTCTCCGCCTTGGCCTCCTCAGCGGTGGCGTGGAGGGTGTGGCCCTCCTGCCAGAGGAACTCCCGGCCCCGCAGGAAGGGGCGGGTGGTCTTCTCCCAGCGGACCACGCTGCACCACTGGTTATACTTCATGGGCAGGTCCCGCCAGGAGTGGAGGACGTTTTTCCAATGGTCGCAGAACAGCGTCTCGCTGGTGGGGCGTACGCAGAGTTTTTCCGGCAGCTCCTCGGTGCCGCCCAGGGTCACCCAGGCGCACTCGGGGGCAAAGCCCTCCACGTGATCCTTCTCCCGCTGCAGCAGGCTCTCGGGGATGAGAAGGGGCATGGCCACGTTCTCATGGCCGGTCTTCTTGAATTCCCCGTCCAGCCAGGACTGGATGTTCTCCCAGATGGCATAGCCATAGGGGCGCATGATGAAAAAGCCCTTCACGCCGGAGTAATCCACCAGCTCTGCCTTGGTGCACACGTCGGTGTACCACTGGGCAAAATCCTCATCCATGGAGGTGATGCGCTCCACCTGCTTGTTGTTCGCCATAGCTCGTGACCTCTTTTCTTGATGTGCCCCCCTATTTTATATAGGTGAGGGGCCCTTGTCAAGGGAAGACTTGACCGTATGACCTCACATGCCGTATAATATGATGTTGTACGACTATTAAAATCACATCGCACGCCGGCTCGGGGCTCCTGCTCCCGGCCGGAGAGGAAACGACTATGAACAAACAGCGATATCTGGCGGAGCTGGGGCAGCTGCTCATCTTCATGACCGGCGCAGACCGGGACCTGACCCTGCACCGGTTCGGGGACCTGTTCGACCAGGCCGGCCCCGGCGGCGCCGAGGCCCTGGTAGCCCGCATCGGCTCCCCCACGAAAAACGCCATACGCCTCAGCCGCAGCTATATGCCCGGCTGCCTCACAGACGAGATATTGTTCCAGGGCCTGGACCTGACCGCCCCGGAGCCGGAGGCGTCCCCCGCGCCCGAACCGGCGGCAAAAGCCGCCGAGCCGGAGGAAGCGCCCGCTCCCGCGCCGGAGAAGGAGGCCCATCCCGCCTACGTCCTGCCCGACCTGCCGGATCTGACGGAGATGCCGGACCTGCCCGATCTTCCCGACCTGCCGGATATACCGGCGGCAGCCGGGGAGCCCGTCCCGGCCGAGCCTGAGCCGGAAGAGCCAGAAGAGGCCGAGGCGGAAGAGGCCCCGGAGCCCGACAAGACTGAGGACGAGGGACCGGAAGAAGCGGCCGGACCGGACGAGGAAGAGACGCCTCCCGCGCCGGAAGAGCCCCCCGTGGACGACGCCTCCCCAGCGCCCGGCGTGAAGGTCCCCCACGGCTTCGTCTCTGTGCCCCTGCATCCCATGGAGGAGCCCGACGAAGAGCCGGAGCGGGAAAAGCCCCAGGTGGAGCGGCCCATGCCCCTGTGGGCGGGGGTTCCCCTGTTCATCCTGGCGGTCGTCATCCTGTGCCTTCCCCTGGCGGCGCTGATACTGGCGCTGCTGCCGGTACTGCTCCTCCCCGGCGCGGCAGTGCTGGGCGGCGCGGCGCTGGCCGCCGTGGGCGGGCTGTGGTGCATCGCCTATGTGGCCGACGCGGTGCTCCTGTTCGGCCTGGCTTTCTTTGTTTTGGGCCTGGGCCTGCTGGTGCTGTGGTGCGGCTTCGCCCTGGATGTGGACCTGGTGAAGCTCTATATCAAGATCGTCGCGGGGCTGAAGCACCTGTTTCTGGGAAGGAGAGTGAGCTGATATGCGCAAAGCGTGGCACGTGGTGAGTCTGTTGGCCATGACATGCATCCTTCTGGGCGTCGTGGGCGTGGCCGTGGGCTTTTTCACCGGCAGCTCCCCCTCCGTCATCGCCAGCCATGGCCATATCCAGCCCTACGGCGAGCGGCTGGCCATGAACTGGGACATCCTGAAGCAGGACTTCACCGCCATCCTCACTGTGGTCCGGTCCTGGATCGCCAACATCTTCTAAGGGGCGCATGCGCGCCCCCTTTTCATCCTTCCCTATAAGGAGATACCGCCATGCCGAAACTGAGCGACCGCGTCGGCACTTTCACCGACTCCGTCATCCGCCGGATGACCCGCATTTCCAACCAGTACGGGGCCATCAACCTGAGCCAGGGCTTCCCCGATTTCGACCCGCCCCAGCCCATGCTGGATAGGCTCTCCCAGGTGGCCCATGAGGGTCCCCACCAGTACTCCATCACCTTCGGGGCCAAAAACCTGCGGGACGCCCTGGCCGCCAAGCAGAGCCGGGCCATCGGCCGGACCGTGGACCCGGAGCGGGAGATCGTGGTGACCTGCGGCAGCACGGAGGCCATGATGTGCGCCATGATGACCATCTGCGATCCCGGGGACAAGGTGATGGTCTTCTCCCCCTTCTACGAGAACTATGGCGCGGACGCCATCCTCTCCGGGGCGGAGCCCATCTACATCCCCCTGGTCCCGCCCACCTATGACTTCGACCTGGCCCTCATCGAGCAGGGCTTCCGGGACGGAGCCAAGGCCATCATCATCTGCAACCCCTCCAACCCCTGCGGCAAGGTGTTCACCAAGGAGGAGCTCTCCGCCATCGGCCAGCTGTGCCTCCAATACGACGCCTTCGCCGTCACCGATGAGGTATACGAGCACCTGGTCTATGCGCCGGCGGAGCACGTGTATATGTCCGCCCTGCCGGGGATGTTCGACCACACCATCACCTGCAACTCCCTGTCCAAGACCTTCTCCGCCACCGGCTGGCGGCTGGGCTACCTCATCGCCCCGGCATGGGTGGTGGAGGCGGCGCGGAAGGTCCACGACTTCCTCACCGTGGGGGCCGCCGCGCCATTGCAGGAGGCGGCGGTGGCAGGGCTCCTGCTGCCCGACAGCTACTATGAGGACCTGCGGGCGCTGTACACCGAAAAGCGGGACTATTTTCTCGCGGGCCTGGACAGGCTGGGTCTTAAGCACAACGTGCCCCAGGGCACCTATTTCGTGCTCATGGATATCTCCGATTTCCTGGCCCTGCCCCAGTTCCGGGGCTGGACGGACCTGGCCTTCTGCGAGTGGATGATACGGGAGATCGGCGTGGCCGCCGTGCCCGGGTCCAGCTTTTTCAAGGAGCCGGTGAATAACCTTATCCGCTTCCACTTCGCCCGGCAGAAGCCGGCCATGGACGAGGCCCTGCGCCGGCTGGAAAAGCTGACAAAGCTATTGTAAAACGCATACAATAAGGCCCCCTCTGCCGAGGGGGCCGCGCTATTATTTCGTGGTACCATGGCGCTCCCTGCGTCGACAGTGGCCCTCGCAAACCGTTTCGCTACGCTCAACAATGTTTGTTCGAGGGACACTGCCTCCTTGGAGCGCCGTCGGCATGCGTTCTACCCGACGTGCGGCTGGAACCGGCAGTGTCACGGGATGCGGTTGACGAGCGTAGCGAGCCTTAGCAGACCGGGATACTGTCGGGCCAGGCCGCGCTACGCCAACGTAATTTGTTATATATCCGTCGGCAATGCCACCCGCTCCACTAAGATGGTGCCGACCGCCGTTTCAGCGCTCATGGCTGCTGCTCCATATCGTTATCCGAGTGGAGGTTCGCCCATACAGCTAAATCGTCCTGGGCCTTTTCTGCCCAGTAATTCAACGACAGTTTCTTTTCTCCTCCAGAGACAGCCTCCAGGACGGCATCATCCAGGGCGGCGTCCTTTTGTTCCGGGGTTAACCCCCCCCCGCAAGGTTTTCTTCTCGTCTGTCATTGCTGTGATTCCTCCTATTTTATTCCCTCGCCAGGGTATGACCTCTTATAGTATCGACCGCTCCGGGGCAGTTGTCAACCGCTTTGTCCCGAATCAACAAAAACACGACTCGAATCGCATCTTGGATGGCCCCCTTGTCAAAGGGGGCTGGCAGCGCGAAGCGCTGACTGGGGGATTGGCGTTAGACTTACAACAATCCCCCCGGCCCTTCGGGCCACCCCCCTTTCACAAGGGGGGCCTTTTCCATTTTTCACACATCCGTCGGCAAAGCCACCCGCTCCATCAATATGGTGCCGAAGCAGGTCAGGCTCCGCTCCGCGTCCTTCCAGATGGTCACGTCCGCGTCCTTCCGGGCCCGGTTCAGGGCGAAAAGATAGAGGTTCCCCACCATGTCCTGGCACACCTGCTTGCACAGGAATTCTCCGTCCAGCAGCAGCGCCGCCACCTCTCCGTCCCGGGGCGCCCGCTTCTGGCCCAGGGCGACGGACCCGTCGGGCAGGTACGGCTCCATGGAGTTGCCGTTGATGCGCACGGCAAAGTCCGCGCCGCTGTCCGCCGGGACCTGGTAGTCCTCCCAGGGATTGCCGAAATCCGGATCGCCCCGGCCGGCGGCAAAGCTGTTGCCGATGAGGGGGATGACCTTGAAGGCGGGCGTGACCGCCGCGCCGCTCAGGGCCATGCGCTGCTTCTCCTCGCCCATCACCGCCCGGACCACCCGCTTGCCGTGGCCGTCCAAGCCGTCGTAGTCCCGGGCCAGGCCCAGGGCCTCCCCGGAGAGGCCGGGGGCTTTCGGCCCATCCACGAAATCCGCCACGCTCCGGTCCAGGGCCCCGGCGATCTTCGCCATGACTTGGATGGTGGGGCTGGCGGTGACGCCGCCGGTGATCTTGTTCAGCGTGCCCTTGGGCACCCCGGACCGGCGGGCCAGCTCGTCGATGGTCATGCCCGCCTCCAGGCGGTACCGGGTGATCTGCTTTCCGATGTCCATGGCTCTCCCTCCCTTTGTCGCTGACTGGTATCTTGTGGTACGATAGCGTCTTTGTCGCTATTGTACCTGAAACGGGCAGTCCTGTCAATGATAAAATCTACTTTTCGGAATTATTTCCCCTTGACAAATCCCATTTTCGGGATTATACTTGGCCCATAAATACCGAGAACGGAATGAGACATCCGAAAAGGAGGAGACACAATGGACTGGAAACAGGAGGCGGCGGAGAAGCTGACACAGTACGAGGCCCGGCGGCAGTCTTTGGAGAACATCCCGGCGGAGATACGCCGGCTGGAGCAGGATTATACCGCCCTGCGCACCTCGACGGTGGACGCCATACCAACCCATGGGAACGGCAGCCGCCGGGAGGACGCCATGCTGTCCAACATCGTGCGGCGGGAGGAGCTGGCCCGGCAGCTGGAGTCGGTGAAGGCATGGGTAGCCCTGACGGACGGCGGCCTCGCGGCCCTGAACGAGGAGGACCGGCTGGTGCTGGACCGGTTCTACGTCCACCGGCGCAAGGGGGCCTGCGAACAGCTCTGCGAGGAGCTGGACCGGGAGAAGGCCCAGGTCTACCGCCGGCGGGACCGGGCGCTCCGGCGCTTCACCCTGGCCCTCTACGGCGGGCTGGAATCGTAAAAAGCAAAACGCCCCTCCGGCGCTGCCGGAAGGGGTGAACTATATCGCACCTCTCAAAAGGCCCCCTCAGACGAGGGGGCTGTCGCCGCTGAAAGCGGTGACTGAGGGAGGGAAACTCCCGTAAGGCTGGTGATTGTCTATCTCTCCCTCCGTCTCGGTCTGACGGCCGAGCCACCTCCCTCGTCCGAGGGAGGCTAAAATGAAGGCCGCGCCTTTCGGCGCGGCCAACCTTTTTAGTACATCCCGCCCATGTCGGGGCCGGGGGCCGCGGCGGGCGCGGGGGGCTCCTTGATGTCGGTGACCAGGCTCTCGGTGGTCAGCACCATGCTGGCCACGGAGGCGGCGTTCTCCAGAGCGCTGCGGCAGACCTTGGTGGGGTCCACGATGCCCTGGGCGATCATGTCGCAGAACTCCTCCTTGGCGGCGTCGAAGCCGTAGGTGGGCACGTCGCTGGCCACGATCTTGTCCAGGATGACGGCGCCCTGCAGCCCGGCGTTGGCCGCGATCTGCATGACGGGGGCCTCCAGAGCCTTGGCCACGGCCTTGGCGCCGGTCTTCTCGTCGCCCTCCAGGCCCTCGGCCACCTTGGCGGCCGCCTTGGCGCCCAGAATATAGGCGGTGCCGCCGCCGGCCACGATGCCCTCCTCCACCGCCGCGCGGGTGGCGTTCAGGGCGTCCTCGATGCGGAGCTTCTTCTCCTTCATCTCGGTCTCGGTGGCCGCGCCGACCTTGATGACGGCCACGCCGCCGGCCAGCTTGGCCAGGCGCTCGTTGAGCTTTTCCTTGTCGTACTCGCTCTCGGTGACCTCCACCTGGGCCTTGATCTGATGGATGCGGTCCTGGATGGCCTTGGCGTCGCCGCCGCCGTCCACGATGATGGTGTTCTCCTTGGACACCTTCACCTGGCGGGCATGGCCCAGCTGGGCCACGGTGGTATCCTTGAGCTCCATGCCCAGGTCGCTGCTGATGACCTGGCCGCCGGTGAGGATGGCGATATCCTGCAGCATCTCCTTGCGCCGGTCGCCGAAGCCGGGGGCCTTCACGCACACGCAGGTGAAGGTGCCGCGCAGCTTGTTGAGGATGATGGTGGCCAGGGCCTCGCCCTCCACGTCCTCGGCGATGATGAGCAGCTTCTTGCCGGCCTGCACCACCTGCTCCAGGCAGGGCAGGATGTCCTGGATGTTGGAGATCTTCTTATCGGTGATGAAGATGCAGGGGTCGTCCAGCACGGCCTCCATCTTCTCGGTGTCGGTGGCCATGTAGGGGGTGATGTAGCCCCGGTCGAACTGCATGCCCTCCACGACCTCGGAATAGGTCTCGGCGGTCTTGGACTCCTCCACGGTGATGACGCCGTTCTGGCTGACCTTCTCCATGGCCTCGGCGATCAGCTTGCCGATGGTCTCGTCGCCGGAGGACACGGCGCCCACGCGGGTGATGTCGCCGGTGCCGGACACGGGCTGGGAGTTGGCCTTGATGGCCTCCACGGCGGCCTCGGCGGCCTTGGCGATGCCCCGCTTCATGACCATGGGGTTGGCCCCGGCGGCCAGGTTCTTCAGGCCCTCGCGGATGATGGCCTGGGCCAGGATGGTGGCGGAGGTGGTGCCGTCGCCGGCCACGTCGTTGGTCTTGGTGGAGACCTCCTTGATCATCTGGGCGCCCATGTTCTCAAAGGGGTCGTCCAGCTCGATCTCCTTGGCGATGGTCACGCCGTCGTTGGTGATGAGGGGGGTGCCGTATTTCTTGTCCAGGACCACGTTGCGGCCCTTGGGGCCAACGGTGATCTTGACGGTATCGGCCAGCTTGTCAACGCCCCGCTGCAGGGCGGCGCGGGCCTCTTCTCCATACATGATCTGCTTTGCCATAATTATCAAGCCTCCTAGCTTACTTCACGATGGCCAGGATGTCGCCCTGGCGCACGATGGTATACTCCTCGCCGTCCACCTTCACGGTGGTGCCGGTGTACTTGCCGGTGATGATGCGGTCGCCGGCCTTGACTTCCATCTTGACCTCGTTGCCGTCCACCATGCCGCCGGGGCCCACAGCCACGACCTCGAATATCTCGGGCTTCTCCTGGGCGGACGCGGCCAGGTAAATGCCGCTCTTGGTCTTCTCCTCCGCCTCCAGGCGCTTGAGGACCACCTTGTCGGCCAACGGTTTCAGTGTCATCGTAAATTGCCTCCTTGCAATATAAATACGTCTTCATGGGATTAGCACTCATGTCCTATGAGTGCTAACATGGTAATAATACCCCATCCCCATGCTTTCTTCAACTGGTAATCTGCACAAATTTGGCGTCTTTGTCTTGGTACTTATCACAGCGCCAGCCGGTAGCACATGTACGCCCCCACGCAGCGGAAGCCCAAGGCCAGGGCGTCCGCCTGGGTCTCGTCGTCGTTGAAAAAGACCATGGACCCGGCCCCGTCGGCCTTGGCCCCGTTCAGGGCCGCCGTCACCAGCGCCCGGTAGGTCACAGCGTCATAGCCATCCCGGAAGAACACAGCGAATATCTCCCCCATCTCGTTGTCCCTCCTGGCCTGGAGGGCGCCCGCCGGCACGCCGCCGGGCATATACAGCAGCAGCCGCCACTCGTCCATGTCCGCCAGCAGCCGCTCCGAGTTCCAGTACATATCCTCGTGCGGGGCGTGAAGGGAACGGAACAGGTCAAAATTCTCCCGTGTCACCGGTATCACATCCGGGTCCGGCTGCCGGGGCTCGTAACGGTCCAGGTCGAACACATCGTTGAAATCCCGCTCAATGCAGACAAAGCCCCCTGCCTCCAGCGCCGCTTCCGCCTGGGTGTTCTCCCCGGGGAAGCCCAGATAGAGCTCGCTTCCGGGAAAGCGCTCCCGGGCGAAGGCGGTGAATTCCGCTATAGCGTCCCCCATCCCCTCGGCGATACAGAAAGAGCAGGTGTCCAGATACTTATCCTCCGCCAAGTAATAATAATGTATCCACCCGGCGGCTCTGCCCTCCCGCTCATAGAGCAGGATCTCCTCGTTGTCCCGCTCAAAGGCTTTTTTTGCCCGGTCCACAAAATCCGCCCTGGTCTTGATCCCGTCCGTATAGGTGGGATAGCCGGACCGGGCCGGGTCCAAAGCCAGCGCGTATGCAAAATCTATGTACTTGTCAAATTCCTCTCTCTTCAGCGGCGTCAGCATCGTCTCTCTCCCTCACCAGTACATATTCAGCCAGCACTGGATCATGCCGTTGTAGAGCTTGCGGCGTTTGGCGGCGGGGGCGCCATAGAGGCGCTCGAAGTCCGGCTCGGAGGAAATGACGTACTTCCCCCAGTCCTCCAGGCCGCGCCAAGCCTGGCCCATGTCCCGGTAAAGGGCCTGGGCCTCCTCTCTTTCCAGCATCCGCTCCCCGTAGGGCGGGTTGCAGACGATCACGCCCTTCTCCCAAGGGGCGGGGGCGGTGCGGGCGTCGGCCACGGAAAAGGTGATGTCGGCCGCCACCCCGGCCCGCATGGCATTCTCCCGGGCCAGGGCCACCGCCTTGGGGTCGATGTCCGAGGCGAAGATGTGATAATCGCCGTTATATTCCAGGCTCCGGGCCTCCTCGGCCGCCTCCCGCCACACCCTTGCGGGCAGGCCGGGCCAGCTCTGGGCGGCGAAGGACCTATGAAGTCCCGGGGCCCGGTTGCGGGCCATGAGGGCCGCCTCGATGGGGATGGTGCCGCTGCCGCAGAAGGGGTCCCAGAGCGCATCCCGGCCCCGATAATGGGCGAAGCCCACCAGCCCCGCCGCCAGCGTCTCCCGCAGGGGCGCGGCCACGTGGCCGGGCCGGTAGCCCCGCTTGAAAAGGGGCGCGCCGGTGGTGTCCAGGAATATCTCCGCGCAGTCTTTGACGATGGAGAACTGCAGCTGGTAGAGCGCCCCGGTCTCCGGCAGCCACTGGACGTGATACGCCGCGCCCAGAGCCGTAGCCGCCGCCTTTTTGATGATCTTCTGGCAGTTGGGCACCGAGTGGAGCGCCGAGTCCAGGGAGTATCCCTTCACGGGGAACTGCCCGTCTTTCGGGATAAGCCTTGCCAAGGGCAGGGCCTTCACGCCCTCAAAAAGCTGGTCAAAGGTCCGGGCCTCGAAGCCCCCCAGGCGCAGCAGCACCCGCTCCCCGGTGCGCAGGCGGATATTGGCTTTGGCGCAGGCGGCGGCGTCCCCGGAAAAGCGGACATGACCGTTCTCCGCCCGGACATTTTCGCAGCCCATGCGCCGCAGTTCCTCCGCCGCCGGGCCCTCCAGCCCGAACAGGCAGGGCACCATGAATTCAGACATGGTCCACCTCGATCTTCGTCACGTCGCTGTCGTCGGCAAAATATTCCCGCTCCCGGTCGTGGCAGGTGAACAGCAACACCTGCCGCTCCTTGGAGAGCGCCTTCAGCATGTCCAGCGCCCGCTCCATCCGGGCCTGGTCAAAGGCGGTCAGGGCGTCGTCCAGGACGATGGGGCAGGCCTGCTCCTTAGGCAGCACCAAATCGCATACCGCGAGGCGCAGGGCCAGATACAGCTGGTCCTTCGTGCCCTGGGAGAGGTAGTCCGCCTCCCGGCCCACCGCGTCCCCGGCCCGCCGGGTCTTGGCGGACAGGTCCCTGGCCAGGGTGATCTCGTCATAGCGGCCGCCTGTGAGGCCGGCGAATATCTCCGCCGCTTTGGCCGCCACCATGGGGGTGAACCGCTCCCGCAGGCCCGCGTCCGCCTCGCCCATGGCCTCGATAGCCAAGGTCAGGGCGCTCTCCTGGGCCAGCAGCTCCCGCCGCCGGGTCTGGCCCCGGTCCAGCTCCGAGCGCAGCACCATGGGGTCGCCCATAGCACGGGCCCGCCCCTCGGCCACGGCCCGCCGCTCCCGCAGGGCCTCTATGTCCCGCTGGCCCCGGGCCGCCGCCTGGGAGGCCCGGGCGGCCTCGCTGTCCCCGTGCTCAAAATCCAGGCCGTTCAGCACCGGCTCCTCGGAGGCTTTCCGCCGGTCCAGAGCCGCCTCCAGGGCGCTCTCCGCCCTGATCTCAGCCCGCCTCGCCTGAGACAGCTCCTCCCAGGCGCGGCTATAGTCCTCCAGCAGCTCCTCCATCTCCGATGGCTCCCGGAGGCCGTACTTGTCCAAAAGTTCATACCGCCGATCCAGCAGGTCCTCCCGCCGGCGCTCCACATTTTTCCGCCACAGGACCACGCCCACGACGAGGCCCGCGTAGACCGCGAGCGACGCCAGGCCGTAGGGGAAGAACAGCAGCGACACCGCGGCCGCCGCCAGGGCTCCCAGCACCAGGGCCAGGATCCCGATCCACGCCTTGGGCAGGCTTTCCGCCTGCCGCAGGAAGTCCTCCGCCTGGGCCATATCCGCGGCGGCGGTCTTTTCCGCCTCCTCCGGGCCCATGTCCCCGAAGGGGGTATCCGTTACCGCCCGGGCCGCGGCTTCCTTCTGCCGCCGGGCCTCGGTAAGATCGCTCTCCCGTGCCTGCACCGCCTCCCGCGCGGCGGCCAGCTCCGCCAGAGCCCTGCGCCGGGCCTCCGCCCGTGCCTCCTCCATCCGGCGGACAAGCTCCTCCTGCCGGGCCTCCGCATGGGAAAGCTCCTCCTCCAGCTGCCCCACGGCCCCGGCGGCCTGGTCCAGCTGCGCTATCTCCCGGCCCAGCCGGTCCAGCTCCCCTTCCAGTTCGGGCAGGGCGCCCCGCCGGCCGGAACGGCGCCGCCGCAGCCAGGTCCGCAGCCGGTCGTCCGTCTCAGAGAAGGACTGCTCCTCGTCCCCGGCGGACACGATGGCGGCGAACCGCTTTTCCAGCTCCGGGTCGTTGGTGACGCCCAGGCCCATCTGGCGGATGAAGGCGCTGCGCTCGAACACCTCCCGGGGCGCGCCGGTGAGGCTCTGGCCCGCCTCCTCGGCGGTGAGCCCCGCGGGCAGGTCCGTGCCGGTGACGGTGGCGGAGAAGGCCTGCATGGGCTGGTTTGCCCGCTCGGTCCAGCGGCGCAGGGTCACGGGGCCGTCACTCGTCTCTATATCCATGCTGCCGGACATAGGCGACCCGCTCCAGGGCAGGTACTTCACCTTGTCCGGCTGCTGGCCCTGTTTCGCCCGCTGGCCGGTGTCCACGCCGTAGAGCATGGCCCGCAGGAAGGCGCACCAGGTGGATTTGCCGCTTTCGTTGGGGGCGCTCAATATGTTGAGGCCGGGCCCCAGTTCCAGGCTCCGGCCCTCCAGCGTCCCGAACCACGCGGTCATTTTCTTGATGATCATATCTCTATACTATCTCCTTTTAGGCCCCCTTGCGTAAAGGGGGCTGTCGCCGCCGTCAGGCGGCGACTGAGGGATTGTCGTTTACAACCCCTCCACATCGTCGGAGCACGCGGTGCCAAGTCTCCCTTTGCCGCAAGCGGCAAAGCTCGAATGGCCCGCGGCTCCTCCTCTTCCCCACGCGACCCGCTTCGCTGGGCTCGCGCGGGGACCCCGAAATCCGCTCAGCACCTCCCCTTACACAGGGGAGGCGTTTTTTCTTTTATGCCAAGGGCGGCTCTTCGCTTCCCTCCAGCGCCTGCAGCCCATATCGCGCGGCCAGCTCGATGTTTGCCCGCTCGGCATCCGTCCCGGCGGCCTCGTACCGCTTCCACAGCCCGTCCAGGAACAGGCCCTTGAGGCTCACCACCTCCCGGCCCTCCCACACGTCCCGGCGCAGGACCGTCTCGTCCCGCAGCTCCAGGGCGAAAAAGCGGCCCTCAAGAGCGCTCATGAGCCCCGGCAGGTCCGGAGCCATCTCCGGTGCGCCCCGCAGGAGGATGCGGTATATGTCCCGGGAGCCGTCCCGGCCCAGGGCGTCCAGCACCGTGCTCAGATGGTCCCGGCTCTCCGTCAGGTCCACGGCCAGCACCTCGTAGCGCCGGCCGCCCAGGTCCGCCAGCCGGGCCGTACAGGCCTCCGGGCCGACTTCGGCGATGATAACGCCTTTCTCCCCGGTCTCGTCAAAGCCCCGGCCCTCGGGGCAGCCGGGCCAGGCGTAAAAAGTCTCTCCCGCCCGGCGCAGGCCGCTGAACGCGTGGCTGTGGCCCAGGGCCACATAGTCCATGCCGCTGCGGGCGATGTCCTCCTCGGATATGGGCCCATAGGGGGACGAGGGGTCGCCCACCTCCCCGTGCAGGACCATGATATCCAGCGTGTCCCCGGCCTTTTCCGCCTCGAAGCCAGCCAGGGGCGCCTTCCGGTACTTGCCCGTGAAGGCCGCGCCCCAGACCCGGGCGTTCAGTTCTGGGACCTCAACGCACTCTATCTTTTCGCCCGTGAACACGTGGACATTCACCCCCAGGTCCAGCCGGGCCCATGGAGAGCGTGGGCCGTACCAGTCGTGATTGCCCGGCGCGACGAATACGGGCACGCCCCAGGAAGGCAGCGTCTGCTCCAAAAGCCGGGCCGTCTCCGGAAAGGGCGCGTCCGCGTCAAAGAGGTCTCCCGCCAGCAGGGCCAGCTGGACCCCCTCGCTTTTGATGATCTCCCCCATCTTCGCGAGAAGGGCCCGCTGCTCGCTGCGGCGCAGGGCGGCCTTGTCCCGCCCCAGGGCCTGGAAGGGGGAATCCAGGTGCAGGTCCGCGGCGTGCAATACCTTTATCATAGGATACGAAGGGCCTCCGCCCCCACGCACAGGCCGGTGTCCGTGTCGATGTCGAACACACAGCACTCCATTTTCCCGTCCCCGTCCCCGGACTTATAGCGCATGGGGGGGTCGCCCAGGAAGCGGTTGATGGACTGGTCCACGTCGATGCCCAGCACGCTGTGGCTGGCGCCGGTCATGCCCAGGTCGCTGATGAACCCCGTGCCCCCGGGCAGCACGCCCGCATCCGAGGTCTGCACGTGGGTGTGGGTGCCCCAGACGGCGCTGACCCGTCCGTCCAGAAAGTAGCCCATGGCCAGGCGCTCGCTGGTGCCCTCGGCGTGCATGTCCACCAGGGTGATCTTCGGCTTGGGGTCCAGCTCCTTTAAGAGCACGTCCACCTCCACAAAGGGGTTGTCCGTGTTGGGGTCCAGGGTGAACCGGCCCATCAAATTAATGACGCAGATCTCCCCATAGGGAGTGCGGTATATCCCGTATCCCCGGCCGGGGCACTGGGGCGCGAAGTTCAGGGGCCTGAGCACATGCACGTTGTCCGCGAGATAGGGCTTTAGCTCCCACCGGACCCAGGTGTGGTTGCCAAGGGTCACCACGTCCGCCCCGGCGTTCAGGATGCGGTCGCACTGCTCCGGCGTCACGCCCACCACGTTGGCGTTCTCCCCGTTCACCACTGTGAAGGCGATGCCCCGTTCCCGGCGGATGGTCTTCAGATGCTTTTCCAGGAAGGCGAGCCCCGGCGCGCCGCACACGTCGCCTACCGCCAATATACTGATGATCATAAGACGCTCCTCGAAAAAATGTCAGTTACATTAAATATATCATGTTTCCTTGGGAAATACTAGCGG
Source organism: uncultured Oscillospiraceae bacterium (assembly GCA_947631865.1). GTDB lineage: Bacteria > Bacillota > Clostridia > Oscillospirales > Oscillospiraceae > CAJOIG01. The sequence goes on from CANRNF010000020.1 coordinate 36,161, forward strand.
TGAAAGAGGGGTAAAGCATGAATAATATGTCGTTTATCAAGGGCATGGGGCTCGGCCTCGCGGTGGGCTCCATGGTGGGTATGATCGCCGTGCCGAAGAAGAAAAAGATCAACGTCGGCAAGGCCCTCAAGTCCATGGGCGACGTGATGGACAACGTCGCCGGCGCCATCGGCCTGTAAAAGGGATTTTTCCAAATACCCCCTTGCATTCTGTCCGGGCTTATGCTATTATACTTTGGCACAAGCGGCATTAGCTCAGCTGGATAGAGCGTCTGGCTACGGACCAGAAGGCCGGGGGTTCGAATCCCTCATGCCGTGCCAAAGGAATCCCTGGAACCGTAATGGTTCCAGGGATTTTCCTTTTTCTTCCATTTCTAAAATTATCGAAATTGGTGCATTTTTGGTGCACTGCCAGCTAAAAATCCGCAGATTCCAGAAAACTTGACGCTTCTTGAAAACTGTTATAGAATGTTAAAGATAATGATACAGATTTTATTGCTTGCATATCCTGGAGGGGCAAAATGAGCAACATAGTACCACGAGAAGGTAAGAACGGAGTTGCATATCGTTTCACCGTCTGCTTGGGGAAAGACTCTGAAGGAAAGCAAATCCGCCGCACAAAGACATGGCACCCAGAGCCTAATATGACACGCAGGCAGGCGGACAAGGCTGCAGAGAAGGAATATTATGATTTTGAGCGTCGAATTCGTTATGGTTTCGCGCCCGATGCGCGGATAACATTTGAGGAATATGCCGAGACGGTCTTGACTCGCATGGAGGCAGAGGGCAAAAAGCACAAATCTGTTTTGTCCTATCGCAATCTCCTCAAACGAATCAATCCCGCCATTGGCTTTATGCGTCTTACCGAGATTCGTCCTGCACACCTAAACGAATTTTACAATATGTTGGCAAAAACACAAACGAGTGGCTCTGACTTTGCCACACCCATTCCCACATTCAAGGACGAACTTAAGCGGCTTGGCTATACGCAGAAGGCGCTGGCCGAAGCCTCCGGGCTATCAAAAACAACCATCGAAAAACTCTATGCCGGGAATCGTGTTGCAACGGACACGGCGAAAAAACTTTGCTCATCTCTCGGTATTCCGCCCGAAAAATTCTTTTGTATACATACAGAGTCAAGAACACTCTCCTATTCAACAATACTACGCTACCATCAATGTATTAGAGCGATTCTCGGGCGGGCGGAAAAAGAGATGCTCGTGGAGTACAATGCGGCCGAGAGGGCTTCGCCTCCTTCTCCTCATAGACAGGAAGCGGAGTCATATACCCCCGAGGAGGTTCAGGCCATTGTCGCCGCCCTCAAGAGCGAGCCCATCAAATGGGCCGCAATTGTGCATATGCTTGCCGCCACCGGTGGAAGGCGCGGAGAAGTGCTGGGCCTCATGTGGACTGACCTTGATTTCTCGACCGGTAGTCTCACCATTTCCCGCGCATTGCTTTATTCTCCTGACCGCGGCCTTTATGTGGACGATACGAAGACCCGTAATATTAGGCACCTGTATATAGGGGCCGAAACATTAAACGTCCTCACCGAGTATCGGAACTGGCAGGATGAAACCAAACGCAAAATGGGAGACCAATGGCAGCAAACAGGGTATATCTTCACGCGGGAGGACGGCCGGCCAGTCCATCCGGACAGCCTAAACACATGGTTGGATAAATTTGCCGCCCGTCACAATCTGCCGCACATTAATCCTCATAAGTTTCGGCATACGGCAGCGTCCATATTGATAAGAAATAATGTTGACCCTCGCACAGCCGCCACTCACCTCGGGCATACCCGGACCTCTACCACTCTGGATATTTATTCCCACATCTATGACAAAGACAGCGCCGAAGCCGCCGCTAGCAGAACTATCGCTTCCGTCGTATATGCGACGCCTTCTGACGATGACCTGCCATTTTAGCATAAAAAAAGGGCTCAACATGAGCCCAAGTAAGATATAAGCGAGTCAAGATTGATTAAATACTTCGTGCCAATACGGACGGTTTCAATTTCGCCCGTAGCCACCAGTCTTCGCAAAGCAGTTTTGGTGAGCGCGGTGTCTGGGTCGCTGTCTCTGATAATGGCAGCAGCTTGGTCGATTGTTCTCATCTTAGGCACTGGCGCCATCTGGCATTGCATTTCATTTTCTCGCATTTACATCAGCCCCTTCGTGTAACATCGTACCACAGGGCATAAAAATAAAAAATGAAAACTTTGTATCTTAAAGGAGAAGATATGCGTACAGATTTTAAGAGTGCTTTTTTTGCCCTCAGGACCGCCCAAGATGCCATGGTTGACATCCACTTTATCGGTCGGTCGGCGCATATCATGTCATTTGCGTCTCAGGGCGCCAGTGAAAATGAATTTATTAACTATAATGGCGACACGGTTCCTATCGCGGCACTGCTCGAGAAGACCCTGTCGCTCTTGGGGGGTATTATTGATGACCACAACCACATCTCCGCCCCTTTTGGGTCATCCTCAAAAGATGACTATGAGGAAGCATTTAAACAGCACTTGCGTTTACTGAGGACCAGGTATCAGCACATCAGCATCATCAAATCCTGCTTTCTACGCCGCACAACAAAAGATGACCAAGTTTTTTTCCGGCTCCTTCTGGCAGGAAACCGGAACATGCCGCCTTTTTTCTTTCTCCCCCCTGTCACTGAAGGCACTTTGCTTAGCATGTTTGTGGACCAGGAATTAGGAAATATAACTGCCATAGACGCAGCACAGGCGCTAGAAACCAGCGAATACTGGGTTGAGTATGCCGCGTGGTGCCAAAAAATCGTTAAACTACCCAATCCATACAGTCCATGCTATAAATGTGAAACTTGTGTGGACGTCTGCTATGCTATTTTTGACTACATGGTTGACCAGCAACTTAATTTACGGGAATGCAAGCGCTGTGGCCGCCTCTTCATCCCTGAATATCAGCCAAAAGAGCGATATTGCAGCGAGGAGTGCAGAAATGCATCAATTTCAGAGCGTGTTGCAATAAAGCGAACTGACCCACTCTATCGGGAAATTGAATCAATAAAGCAGTTATTGAAGCGCCGTATGCTGTCTACCGACCCCAGCCGGCGTAATGATGCCGCGGAGAAGCTTTCATCCTTCGAGGCAGACCTTTGCCACCGGAAGCTGGAACTGGCAGACGGTGTTATCACTAAAGATGAGATGGAAAACTTCTTGACCTCCTATCATACTGAATTAAAAAGAACCTATCAACACAAGCCCCGGCAGAGAAAATCAACGTGACCGCTCATTTAAAATAATCAATAATATCATCTGTTCCGGCTTGCTCATTCCATGTCACCGTCCTTCTCCTGCAGCTTCGGATGCTGAACATAGAAAATCTCCTTCTGGCGTTCAATCTCTTCACGGAGCTGTTCCTTGGTCGGCAGGTAGGTCAGGTACTTGGACATGAACAGCCGTTCATTATCATGGAGCACGGAGTATCTGGCAATGTCCTCGTCCGTTTCCGAACAGAGCAGGATGCCAATGGTGGGGTTGTCTCCATCTCCGCGCTTCAGTTCATCATACATCCGCACATACATATCCATCTGGCCTACATCCTGGTGTGTGATTTTCCCCATTTTCAAATCAATCAGCACATAGCACTTCAATTCAATATTATAGAAGACAAGGTCCAGATAATACTCCGACGTCTCCGTAACAATGTGCTGCTGCCTGGCAACGAACGCAAACCCCTTCCCCATCTCCATCAGGAAATCCCGAATGTGGGAGAGAATGGCCGACTCCAAGTCGCTTTCCAGATAAGATTGCTCCGTCTTAAAACCAAGAAATTCCGCGACGACCGGGCTCTTAATCAGTTGAAACTGGCTTTTCCGATATTCTGCGGTCATCCGCTTCATTTCCGCAATGACGTCCTCTTTTTTGGGCGCTTGCAAAATTCGATGATAGTATTGGGTAGCAATATTGCGGTCCAGCGTCCTTACACCCCAATTTTCATTGGCCGCTTCATTCATGTACCAGATTCTCGCATCTTCATCCGGTACGCGCAGAAGGCACCGATAGTGTGACCAAGTAAGATTGTGAACACATGTGTTCACAATCTGCTCATCAGGGAAATACAGGTAAAACTTTCGGAAGTAATGTAGATTCCGCTCGGAATAACTCTTGCCAAAGTCCTTCTTTAGTTCTTCCGACAGCACAGAAATCAACCGCTTCCCATATTCAGCCCGCTCATTCCCCTGCTGTTCCTGTTCCACGATTCGTCTGCCAACATGCCAATAGGTCAGCACCATGGCGGTATTTGCTGCGCTGTACGCGCTTTGCTGGCCCGCCGAGATGATTTCCTTAATGTCCTTGATGATTGGCCGGTATATCACCAAATCGTTTTCCATAGCCCATATCGCCCGGTGCAGTTCTTTACGTTCCATCTCTTTCTTGTCGTTGGCCATGTACATTTCCCCCAACAAAAAACTTGAACCTACGATATTATCAATTATATCACTGCGATGGTAACCGGGTCAAGAAGGCCCACCGGCTACCCATTCCTGATTTGGTGTAGAAAGCAAACAGCCTCCGGTTTTCGGTCGGAGGCTGTCTTTCTGTTTAGCCAAGAGAGTCTTTCCCGGTGGTCTGCAGCGGCGAGGGCTAGTTGCGGTGCAACATGCTCCGCCATTTCCTTGCCTCTATCTCGATGTCCAGCTCCGGGTCGATACTCTCCCACGCCTGGATATAACCGGGCAGATACTTGTCCATCAAAATAATATCCACACTATCCCCCAGCACCGCCTTATAGTACGGTGCCTGCCACTCAAAGCAGGCCACAGCAAAACGCTTGTCCTTTACGTTGCAGACAGTCCTCTCAATCTGAATCATGAATTTGATGTCTAGGTGAATATTGACAGCCACCAGGGTCCCGCTCTTGGATTGCAGAGGGAAGGCCATTGTTTCTGGGTCCAGTTTTTTACGTTCAAACTCCCCGGTTTTAACCAAACATTCTATTGCTTTCTGATTCTCCTCGTAGGGAGATG
>CANRNF010000021.1 GCA_947631865.1 uncultured Oscillospiraceae bacterium
CGACTATGTGCCCATCAACGCCAGCCGGGGCGCTTATCAGAAAGGAGCGCTATGGAGCTGATACTGGCCTCCGCCTCCCCCAGGCGGCGGGAGCTTTTGGGATATTTCGGCCTGCCCTTTCAGGTCATCCCGGCCACGGGGCCGGAGGTGCCGCCCGACGAGGCGGACGCGGGCCGGACGGTGTGGTATCTGTCCCTGCAAAAAGCCCTTCAGGTGGCAAAGGGACACCCCGAGGCGCTGGTGATCGGCGCGGACACGGTGGTGGAGACAGACGGCATGATATTGGGCAAGCCCCATGATGAGGCGGACGCCAGGCGCATGCTCCGGCTGCTCTCCGGCCGGGAGCACCGGGTGTACACCGGCGTGAGCTTGGTGCGGTACGGCGCGTATCCGGCCGTCAGCTCCTACAGCGATACCCGCTTGTCCATGACCCGGGTGTTCTTCCGGGAGATGACCGACGCCGAGATTGACGCCTACGTGGCCACCGGCGAGCCCATGGACAAGGCCGGCGCCTACGGCTATCAGGGCCGGGCGGGGATGTATATCGAAAAGATCGAGGGGGACTTTTTCAACGTGGTGGGTCTGCCCCTGTGCCTTTTGGGAACTATGCTTTCGGAAGCGGGAGTCAAGCTGCATTGAAGGAATACGTGAAAAAATACGGCCTTCGGGTGGGCATCGCGGTGCTGGTGGTGGTGCTGATCGTGGTACTGACCACCGTGCTGATGCACGGCCGGGCCGGCGTCATGTCCAACCTGACCGGCGCAATATCCAACCCCATCGGCCAGGCGGCCTCCGCCGCCGTGGAATGGGTGGAGGGCATATACGGCTATATCTACAAATACGACCAGCTGGTGGCGGAGAACAACTCCCTCCGGGCCCAGCTTGCCCAGGCCCAGCAGGCGGCCATCGACGCCTCCCAGTACGAGGAGGAGAACCAGCGGCTGCGGGAGCTTTTGAACTTCGCCGAAAAGCACAGCGACTATGTGATGGAGTCGGCCAAGATCACCGAGTGGTCCAGCTCCAACTGGGAGAGCACCTTCCGCATCTCCAAGGGCGAGGCCAACGCCGCCAACCCCATCGAGGCCGGCGACTGCGTGGTCACGGAGTACGGCGCCCTGGTGGGCCAGGTCATCGAGGTGGGCGACAGCTGGTGCACGGTCCGCACCCTGATCGACTCCGGCATCGACGTGGGTGCCCTGGTGGGCGAGGCCGGCGCGGTGGGCATGTGTGTGGGCGACTTCGCCCTCATGCAGGAGGGCCTTCTGCGGCTGACCTATCTGTCCGAAAACGCCCAGCTGGTGGAGGGCGAGGCGGTGCTGACCTCCGGCCGCGGCTCCATCCCCCAGGGGCTCATCATCGGTTACATTAATCAGGTCCTGTCCGAGGGCAACGGCCAGTCCCTCTACGGCGTGGTGGAGCCGGCCTGCGATCTGGGCAGCCTTTCTCAGGTGTTCATCATCACGGACTTTACCATCCAGGAGTGAGATATGCTTCTCGACCTTATCGACCTCAGCAAACTGCGGCGGGCCATCGTGTATGCCCTGATGCTGACGGTACTGTTCATCCTCCAGAACCTCATCAACTCCCGGATCACCGTCTGGGGCGTGCACGCGCTGATCGTGCCGGCGGCGGTGGTGGCCGTGGGCCTTTTTGAGGACGGCCTCTGGGGCGGTATCGTGGGCCTCGTGGCGGGGTACTTCTCCGACATGGCCACGGGCAGCGTGGTGATGTTCACGGTGCTGCTGCCGGCGGCGGGCTTTCTCGCCGGCGTGCTGGGTAAGTACATGCTCCACAAGGGCTTCATGTCCTACATGACCCTGGCGCTGCTGGTGCTTTCCCTCGCGGCCTTCTGCCAGATGTTCAAGTTTCTGTTTCTGCTGGACGGGGACGCCAAGGCGTTCCACGCCCTGTACCTGGGCGGGAGCTCCGCCTGGCGGGTGCTGCGCACAGGCCTTATCCAGACGCTCTGGAGCTTGGTGTGGGCCGTGCCCGTGTATTTCCCCTGTAAGATCATCGCTTCCAAGCCTCTCGGCCGGTAAGCTGTCCGAGCGGCCTCCCCATCGTCAGGAAAGGGAATTCTCATGAGAAAACTCATAAGCCCCGGGCGGCTGGTGTTCCTGTGTATCTTCGTCGCGGCGGTCCTGGGCATATTCTTCACGAAGCTGTACCTGCTGCAGATCGTGGAGGGCAACGCCAATTATGAGCAGAGCACCAACTCCATCGTGTCCACGGAGACGATCATCGCCGCCCGCGGCAACATCATGGACCGGTACGGGCGGCTGCTGGTGTCCAACCGCAACTGCAACAACCTGCTCATCGATGTGGACGAGCTATTCTACTCCGGCCTCAGCGACGACGAGATCAACGCTGCCATCCTGCAGATGTGCCAGATCATCGAGGCCAACGGCGACGAGTACAACGACGAGCTGCCCATCACCAAGACCACCCCCTGGGAGTTCACCGGCATGACCGCCACCCAGTCCCAGCTTCTGAACGCCTGGCTGGACGCCAAGGATCTGCCCCGGGACGCCACCGCCGTGGAGGTCATGGCCAAAATGCGCACACGCTACGGCATCGACGGCAACTACTCCGCCGAGGAGATGCGCGTCATCGCCTCCGTCCGCTACTCCGTCAACGTCCGCTTCGACATCAACACCTCCGGCTACATCTTCGCCCAGGACGTGAACATCAACACCATCACCTCCCTCATGGAGTCGGACCTGCCCGGCTTCGACGTGCAGGTGAGCTACATCCGCGAGTACAACAGCTCCTACGCCCCCCATCTGCTGGGCTACACGGGCCTTATGGACGCGGAGGACTACAAGCATTACAAGGACCTGGGCTATCCCATGGACGCCACTATCGGCAAGTCTGGTATCGAGGCGGCCTTTGAGGAATACCTCCACGGGGTGGACGGCCAGGCGGAGATCACCCGCACCAGCGAGGGCGTGGTGACCAAGACCGTGTATACCAAGGTGCCCCAGCCGGGCAACAATATCTACATCACCATCGACAGCGAGCTGCAGGGCGCGGCGGAGACCGCCCTTGCCACCTATATCGAGAGCGCCAACGAGGAGACCGAGCGCAGCAATGCCACCGCCCGGGCCAACGGCCAGCTGGATAAGATCCGTGACCTGATCACCGGCGGCGCCCTGGTGGCCATCGACGTGAATACCGGTGAGCCGCTGTGCATCGCCAGCTACCCCTCCTACAACCTGGAGACCTTCTGGGACGATGTGGAAGATCTGATGCACGACAAGACCAGGCCCCTGGTGAACCGGGCCCTGTCCGGCCTATACTCTCCCGGCTCCACCTGGAAGCCCTGTATGGCTGTGGCGGCCCTTACGGAGGGCTACATCGACGGGAAGACGGAGATCACCTGCACCAGGGTGTTCGACAAGTACATCGACGCGGGTTACGCCCCCGGCTGCGTGGGCGGACCCCACGGCCCCCTGACGGTGGCCGACGCGTTGACCTACAGCTGCAACTTCTTCTTCTTCACGGTGGGCGACAATATCACCATCAAGAACATCGATAAGTACGCGGCCATGTTCGGCCTGGGCGAGCCCACGGGCATCGAGCTGTCCGAGGCCGCCGGCCGGGTGGCCTCCCCGGAGTACAAGGCCCAGCTCTACGCCGGCAAGCGGGACGCGGCCTGGTACGCGGCGGACACCCTTCTGGCCTCCATCGGCCAGGGCCTCACCGGCGTCACGCCCCTGCAGCTGGCCCGGTACTGCGCGGCGGTGGCCAACAGCGGCAAGGTCTACAGCACATCCATTTTGAAGTCCGCGTCCAGCTATGACTACTCCGAGAGCGTCTACGAGCGGGAGCCGGAGGTCATGAGCGAGGTCAAGACCAGCCAGACCGTGTGGGATCTGGTCCACGAGGGCATGCGGGGCGTGGTCACCAAGGGCACGGCCTACAGCCAGTTCTACGGTTTCCCCTACACCGTGGCCGCCAAGACAGGCACCACCGAGACCGGCACCGCCACCAACGACGCCTTCTTCATCTGCTACGCTCCCTATGAAAAGCCGGAGGTGGCCGTGGCTGTGGCCATCGAGAACGGCTCCGCCGGCGCCCGGCTGGGCAACGTGGCCCGGGAGATGCTGCAGTATTACTTCGAGTTCAAGCAGAGCACACAACAGACGGAAAACGAGCTGACCATGCTGCACTGAACCTGCGGTTGGAAGGCATCACATAGACTAGGAGGATATTCATGAATATCGCACTCATGGCCCACGACGGGAAAAAGGAACTGATGGTGGATTTCTGCATCGCTTACTGTGGTATCCTGGCGGAGCACACCATCATCGCCACCAACACCACCGGCAAGCTGGTCAGCGAGGCCACCGGCCTGCCCATCGAGCTGTACATGAACGCCACCCAGGGCGGCGTGCAGCAGATCGGCGCCCGCATCGCCTATAACGAGATCGACCTGGTCCTGTTCTTCGCGGACCCCTATCATCCGGAGCTGTTCGGCCCGGTGAACGAGCTGGCCCTGATCTGCGCCACCCATAACATCCCCTTCGCCTCCAATATGGCCACGGCGGAGGTGCTGATCCAGGGCCTGCGCAGGGGCGACTTCGCCTGGCGCGACATCGTCAACCCCAAGAACAAGAAGAAATAAACGGAGAAAAAGCAGAAGGCGGCAGCCGGAGCGGCTGCCGTTATCTGCGAGGAGAGAATATGCCACAAGTCAAACCCCGGACGCTGTCCGGATTCATGGAGCTGCTGCCCGGGCCCCAGGCCCGGATGGACGCCATTATGAGGGTGTTACGGGAGACCTACGCCCTGTACGGCTTTGCCAACATCGACACTCCCGCCGTCGAGGCGGCGGAGGTGCTGCTGGCCAAGGGCGGCGGCGAGACGGAAAAACAGATATACCGCTTTATGAAGGGCGACCACGACCTGGCCCTGCGGTTCGACCTGACGGTGCCCCTGGCCAAGTACGTGGCCATGCACTACGGCGAGCTGGCCTTCCCCTTCCGCCGGTACCAGATCGGCAAGGTCTACCGGGGGGAGCGGAGCCAGCGGGGCCGCTTTAGGGAGTTCTACCAGGCCGACATCGACGTGATCGGCGACGGGAGCCTGGATATCGCCAGCGACGCGGAGATGCCCGCGGTGATATGCGAGGTGTTCCGCCGGCTGGGGATCGAGCGGTTCTGCATCCGCATGAATAACCGGAAGATATTGAACGGCCTGTTCACCTACCTGGGCGTGGGGGACCGGGCCGGGGCGGTGATGACCGCCGTGGATAAACTGGAGAAGATCGGCCGGGAGAAGGTGGCGGACCTGCTCACAGAGCTGGGCATGACGCCGGAAAAAGCGGTCGAGCTGCTGGACGTACTGGCCTCGGAAGACCCTATGGGGACGCTGGCGTCCCTGACCGGGAAGAACGAGACGCTGGACGCCGGTATCGAAGAGCTGAAGACCGTGACCGGCTTGCTGCCCGGCCTGGGCGTGCCGGACGACAAGTGGCGGGTGGACCTCACCATCGCCCGGGGCCTGGACTACTACACCGGCACGGTGTACGAGACCCAGCTTCTGGACCACCCGGAGGTGGGCTCTGTCTGCTCCGGCGGCCGTTACGACGACCTGGCGGGCTTCTACACGGATAAGAAGCTGCCCGGCGTAGGCCTTTCCATCGGCGTGACGAGGCTTTTCTACATCCTCCAGGAGCAGGACCTTCTGAACGGGGACCTGCCCACCGCCCCCTGCGACGCGCTCATCATCCCCCTGGGAGAGGACCTGACTTACGCCATGGCCTGCGCCACCGCCCTGCGGGAAGAGGGGGTCCGGACCCAGGTGTACACCGAGAAGAAAAAGGCCAAGGCCAAGTTCGCCTACGCGGACAAGCTGGCTGTGCCTTTCGCCGTGGTTGTGGGCGGCGACGAGGAGGCATCCGGCACCGTGGGGCTCAAGGACCTGCAGGCGGGCGGCCAGGTGACCGTGACGGCCCGGGAGGCCGCCGAAATCATAAAAAAGAGCATCGACAGGCCCGTGAAGCCTGTGAAGGGAGAGTAAAGAAACCATGACACAAATGCGCACCCATACCTGCGGCCAGCTTCGTCTTTCCGACGCGGGCCAGCAGGTGAAGATCGTCGGCTGGCTGGAGAACGTCCGCGAGGTGGGCTCCGCCCTGGCCTTCGCGGTGGTCCGGGATTTTTACGGCACCACCCAGGTGGTGGCCGAGACCGAGGACATGGTGAAGGCCTTCCGGGCCATCACCAAGGAGAGCACCGTCTCCGTGGAGGGCGCCGTCCGGGAGCGGGACAGCAAGAACCCCAAGCTGCCCACCGGCGACATCGAGGTGGTCCCCGAAAAGATAGAGGTCCTGGGCCGCTGCCACTATAACGAACTGCCCTTTGAGATCAACCGCAGCCGGGAGGCGGACGAGGCCCTCCGGCTGAAGTATCGGTATCTTGACCTGCGCAACCCCGCGGTGAAGAAGAACATCATCCTCCGGTGCAACGTGGTGGCGGCGCTTCGCAGCGCCATGCTGGCCCATGATTTTCTGGAGATCACCACCCCCATCCTGACCGCCTCCAGCCCGGAGGGGGCCCGGGACTACCTGGTGCCTGCCCGGAAGCACCCCGGCAAGTTCTACGCCCTGCCCCAGGCGCCCCAGCAGTTCAAGCAGCTTTTGATGACCTCCGGCTTCGACAGGTACTTCCAGATCGCCCCCTGCTTCCGGGACGAGGACGCCCGGGGCGACCGCTCCCCCGGCGAATTCTATCAGCTGGATATGGAGATGGCCTTCGCCAGCCAGGAGGACGTGTTTGCCGTCATAGAGGACGTGCTGCCGCCCATCTTCGCCAAGTACGGCACATACGACATCGCCTCCAAGCCCCCCTTCCGGCGTATCAGCTTCAACGACGCTATGGAGACCTACGGCACCGACAAGCCGGACCTGCGCATCGACCTGACCGTGAAGGATATGACCGAGCTGGCCCACAAGACCGAGGGCTTCGAGCCCTTCGCCAATGCCAAGGCCGTGAAGATCGTGCCCTGCACCGGCGCGGCCCTCACCCGCAAGCAGATCGACAAACTCTGCGACGACATCGCTGTTCAGGCCGGGACCAAGCCCTACTGGGTGCGCATGGACGAGACCGGCGCCCTGGTGGGCGGCGTGGCCAAGTTCCTTGTGGGCCATGAGGAGGAGCTGAAGGCTCTAGGGCTGGAGCCCGGCGCGCTGGGCGTTATCGCCGCCGGGGACAAGGACGCCGCCCGAAAGACCGCCGGCGTGGCGGTGAAGATGCTGGGCGCGGCCGTGCCCGGCCATATGGACGAGGCCCGGTACGAGTTCTGCTGGATCGTGGACTTCCCCATGTTCGAGATCGGCGAGGAGTCCGGCCAGCTGGAGTTCTGCCATAACCCCTTCTCCATGCCCAACGGCGGCCTGGAGATACTGGAAAAGGCGGAAAAGGGCGAGGTGGACCCGCTGGACATCTACGCTTATCAATATGACCTGGTGTGCAACGGCGTGGAGCTCAGCTCCGGCGCGGTCCGCAACCACGACCCCGACATCATGGTGAAGGCCTTCGAGATGGTGGGCCTGGGGGAGGCCGACGTGAAGGCCAAGTTCCCCGCCATGTACAACGCCTTCTGCTACGGCGCGCCCCCTCACGCGGGCATCGCCCCGGGCGTGGACCGCATGGTCATGCTCCTGGCGGGGGAGCCCTCCATCCGGGAGATCATCCCCTTCCCCATGAACAAGAACGCCCAGGACGTGATGATGGGCGCCCCCGGCACGGTGGAGCAGAAGCAATTGGACGAATTGCATATAGCAGTTGTTGGGGTAGAGGAATAAGATCCTGCCGCCGCTTGAAAGCCCCCCTTGTGTAAAGGGGGGTGGCCCGGCCCCTGGCCGGGTCGGGGGGATTGTAAGAGACAACAATCCCTCAGTCACCGCCTGACGGCGGCGACAGCTCCCTTTGCACAAGGGAGCCGTCTATATAGTTGCCCTTCGGGCGTTTGAAATGAAAAGAGGTGTCCCGCCATGTATTCACGCATCCGTTCCCTTGGCATCAAAGGAATAGGGGGCTACGAGGTGGAGCTGGAGGTGTCCATCTCCTCCGGCCTGCCCCGGCTGGACATGGTGGGCCTGCCCGACGCCGCCGTGAAGGAGGCCGCCGACCGGGTCCGGGCGGCGGTGAAGCACAACGGCTGGGACTTTCCCGTGAGCCGCATCACGGTGAACCTGGCCCCGGCGGACACGAAAAAGGCCGGCACGGTCTATGACCTGCCGGTGCTGCTGGGCATCCTCACCGCCTCGGGGCAGGTGAGGCCGCCCCAGGCGGACGATATGTTTTTCGGCGAGCTGTCCCTGACGGGGCAGCTCCGGCCCGTTTCCGGGGCGCTGCCCATGGCCCTGGCCGCGGAGGCGGCGGGGGCAAAGCGGCTGTTCGTGCCAAAGGACAACGCCGCGGAGGCGGCCTTCGCCCAGGGGCTGGAGGTATATCCCGTGGAGGATGTGCGCCAGCTGGCCGCGTTTCTCGCCGGGGAGGGGACACTGGAGCCCGCCGCCCCCGGCGTCATCGACCCGGGCGCATCCCCCGTGCCCGACTTTTTTGAGGTGAAGGGCCAGGAGAACGTGAAGCGGGCTTTAGAGGTGGCCGCCGCCGGCGGCCACAACGTGCTCATGGTGGGCCCGCCGGGGGCGGGCAAAAGCATGCTGGCCAAGCGCCTGCCCGGCATCCTGCCGGACATGAGCCGGGCGGAGGCCCTGCGCACCACGGCTATCTGGTCCGTGGCGGGGCTCACTACCGCGGCGGACCCCATCGTGAGCCGCCGTCCCTTTCGGGCCCCCAACCAGACCGCCTCCCGCCAGGCCCTGGCCGGGGGCGCGGACCTAAAGCCCGGGGAGATGAGCCTGGCCCACAACGGGGTGCTCTTTCTGGACGAGCTTCCCGAGTTCCACCGGGACGTGCTGGATCTGCTGCGCCAGCCGTTGGAGGACGGGGAGATCACCGTCTCCCGGGCCAGCGGCTCCGTCACCTACCCCAGCCGGTTCATGCTGGTGTGCGCCATGAACCCCTGCCGCTGCGGCTGGTACGGCCACCCCTCCGGCCGGTGCCGGTGTACGCAAAAGTCCGTGGCGGAGTACCGGGCCAAGATATCCGGCCCGCTTCTGGATCGCATCGACATCACCGTGGAGGTCCCTGCCATGGCCTTCGAGGAGCTGGAGGCCCGGCCCAATGGGGAGCCCTCCGCCGCCATCAAGGGGCGGGTGGATAAAGCGAGGACTGCCCAGCGGGAGCGCTTCGCTGGCTCGGAGACCGAGTCCAACGCCCGGATGAGCCCGGCGGAGATGGAGCGTTTCTGCTCTCTGGACGAGGCCGGTTCGGCTCTCATGAAGAGCGCCTATGAGGCCCTGGGCCTCACGGGCCGGAGCTATGACCGGACGCTGCGGGTGGCCCGGACCATCGCGGACCTGGACGGCAGCGGGACCATCCTGCCCAAGCATCTGGCCGAGGCCATCCAGTATAGAACATTCCAACTGAAATGAGAGCGTACCTATGACCGATATGATACTCCTGAAGGAGGGCGAGGTGGTCCTCAAAGGGCTGAACAAGCGCTCCTTCGAGCAGAAGCTCACATCCAACCTGCGCCGGCGCATCAAACGCTTCGGCCCCTTCACCGTGACGGCCAACCAGTCCGTCATCTACGTGGAGCCCCAGAGCGAGGACTGCGACGTGGACGGGGCCTTCGAGACGCTGCAGAAGGTGTTCGGCATCATGACCCTGACCCGGGCCGCCGCCTGCGAGAAGGACCCGGAGGCCATCGCGAAAAAGGCCGCCGCGTACCTGCACGATGAGCTTTCCGCCGCAAAGACCTTCAAGGTGGAGTCCCGCCGGGGGGACAAATCGTTCCCTATGACCAGCGTGCAGCTGAGCCAGTACGTGGGCGGGGCGCTGGACGACGCCTTCCCGAACCTCACCGCCGACATGCACGACCCGGAGCTCACCGTCCACCTGGAAGTCCGGGACCGGGCCGCCTACATCCACGGCGCGCCGGTGCCCGGGGCGGGGGGCCTGCCCGTGGGAACGGCCGGGGCGGCTGTGAGCCTTCTCTCCGGCGGCATCGACAGTCCCGTGTCCACTTGGATGATGGCCAAGCGGGGCATGCGCATCCTGCCGGTGCACTTTTTCTCCTTCCCCTACACCTCGGAGCTGGCCAAGCAGAAGGTGCTGGACCTGGCGAAGATATTGGTGCCCTGGTGCGGGCGGATGACGGTGCAGGTGGTGCCCTTCACCCACATCCAGGAGGAGATCCGGGCAAAGTGCCCCGAGGACTACTTCACCATCATCATGCGGCGCATGATGATGCGTATCGCCTCCGCCATCGCTGAGAAAGACCGGTGCGGCGCCATCATCACGGGGGAGAGCCTGGGCCAGGTGGCCAGCCAGACCATGGAGGCCATGGCCGCCACGGAGGACTGCGCCGGCGTGCCCGTGCTGCGTCCCCTGGTGGGCATGGATAAGAAGGAGGTCATCGCCGTCGCCCGGCATATCGGCACCTTCGACACGTCCATCCTGCCCTATGAGGACTGCTGCACCGTGTTCACCCCCCGCCATCCCTGCACCCACCCCAAGCTCCGGAAGGTCCGGGAGGCGGAAGCCGGCCTGGACGTGGAGCCCCTGGTGGCCGAGGCCCTGGCGGGTATCGAATATGTGAAGATAGGATATTGATATGATCGAGAATTTTGACGCCAAGCTGAAGGAATACGCCCACCTGCTGGTGGAGATCGGCGTGAATGTTCAGCCCGGGCAGACGGTGCGCCTGCGGCCCGAGGTATCCTGCGCGGGCCTGGCCCGGATGTGCGTGGAGGCCTGTTATGACCGGGGCGCCCGGGAGGTGGTCCTGGAGTGGGACGACGATTTCGTCCTCCGGCAGAAATTCCTCCGGGGGGCAGAGGACATCTTCGGGGACTTCCCCGCCTACGAGAAAGCCCGGTTTGACTGGTATCTGGAACAGGGTGCGGTGGACCTCTCTATCCTTGGTTCCGACCCGGAGCTTTTGAAAGGCGTGGACCCCGCCAGGATGCAGGCATACCGCCGGGCGGCGGGAAATGCCGTCCGGGCGTATTCCGACGCCCTGGACGCCAATAAATTCCAGTGGTCCGTCGCCGCCCACCCCGTCCCCAGCTGGGCGAAGAAGGTCTTCCCGGACCTGACCGAGGCAGAGGCTATGGACGCGCTGTGGGAGGCCATCTTTTCGGTGTGCCGGATAGATGGGGACGGAAAGGCCATCCAGCGCTGGCGGGAGCATATCGACGCCACCGCCCGCCGGTGCGAAAAACTGAATGGCTATAACTTCAGGAGCCTGCACTACACCAATTCCCTGGGCACAGACCTGACCGTGCAGCTGCCGGAAAACCACGTCTGGGCCGGCGGCAGCGAAAAGACCGACGCAGGCGTTGAGTTCGTGCCCAACATGCCCACGGAGGAGATCTTCACCGCCCCGAAGTGGGACGGGGTGGACGGCCGGGTATACGCGGCCATGCCCCTGGCCCTGGATGGGAACCTGGTGAAGGACTTCTATCTGGACTTTGAGGGCGGGCGCATCGTGGACGTGCACGCGGAGCAGGGGGAGGAAGTCCTGCGCCATTCCATCGACGTGGACGAGGGCTCCCGCTATCTGGGCGAGGCCGCCCTGGTGCCCTTTGACAGCCCCATCCGCAATAAGGGGATACTCTTTTACGAGACCCTCTTCGACGAGAACGCCTCCTGCCACTTTGCCTTCGGCTCGGCCTATCCCACCTGCGTGAAGGGCGGGGCGGACATGACGGAGGCGCAGCAGAAGGCGGCGGGCCTCAACCAGTCCATCAACCATGTGGACTTCATGGTGGGCACGGCGGACCTGTCCATCGTGGGCACCACCCACGACGGGAAGGAAGTGCCGGTGTTCGTGGATGGAAACTTCGCGTTCTAATGCGTTAGGCAAAGGCGCTTCCTGCGTCGACAGTGGCCCTCGCGAACGGTTTCGCTTCGCTCAACAATGTTCGTCCGAGGGACACTATCTCCTTGAAGCGCCGTCGGCATGCGCTCTACCCGACGTGCGGCGGGAACCGGCAGTGTCACGGGACCGCGGTTGACGAGCGAAGCGAGCCTTAGCGGACCGGGATACTGTCGGGCCAGGCCGCACTACGCCATCCTTCTTTAGAGAGGTAATGTACATTATGAACTGTGAGATATTGGCCGTGGGGACGGAGCTGCTGCTGGGCAACACGGTGAACACCAACGCGGCGGACCTGTCCGGGCTGCTGTCCGGCCTGGGTATCAACGTGTTCTGGCACACGGTGGTGGGGGACAACCCCAAGCGCCTGGCCGAGGCGGTGGCCATTGCCCGGAGCCGGGCAGACCTCATCATCACCACCGGCGGCCTGGGACCCACCTACGACGACCTGACCAAGAACGTGCTGGCGGAGAGCTTCGGCCGGAAGTTGGAGCTGCACCCCGAGGAGGCGGCCTTTTTAAAAGAGTGGTTCGCCCGCAACGCCACCAGCAAATATACCGACAACAACCTCCAGCAGGCGTATCTGCCCGAGAGGTGCACGGTGTTCCACAACGACTGGGGCACCGCCCCGGGCTGCGCCTTTGAGGAAGGCGGGGTCCACGTGATCATGCTCCCCGGCCCGCCCCGGGAGTGCCTCCCCATGTTCAAGGCCTGCGCGGTGCCTTATCTTAAGAAACTGTCCGGGGACGTGATATTCTCCCGGCAGATCATGGTGTTCGGCATGGGCGAGAGCGCCATCGAGAGCCTGTTCCGCACGGAGATGGAGCATATGGCCAACCCCACTCTCGCCACCTACGCCAAGTTCGGCGAGGTCATGCTCCGGGTCACCGCCAAGGCCCCCACGGAGGCGGAAGCGGAGGCCATGTGTGAGCCCGTGGTGGAGAAGGTCCGCTCGGTGCTGGGGGACAAGGCCTACGCCGTGGATATCCCCAACATGGAGACGTTGAGTCTGAAACTGCTGACGGAGCGGGGGAAGACCTTCTCCGCGGCGGAGAGCCTCACCGGCGGGCTCATCGGGGAGCGGTTCACTGCCCTCGCCGGCGCCTCGGCGGTATACAAGGGCGGCGCGGTCACCTACTGCGACGAGGTGAAGGCCGCCATGCTGGGCATCGACCCGGCGCTGATAGCGCAAAACGGCGCGGTGAGCTTTGCCACCGCCGCGGCTATGGCAAAAGGTGTGCGCCTCGCTGCCCACACGGATATAGGCCTCTCCGCCACGGGGCTGGCCGGTCCCGACGGGGACGGGGTCCACCCTGTGGGCACTGTGTTCGTGGGCCTGGCAGATGGAGAGAACGTCTGGGTCCGGGAGCTCCATCTGGGCACCGGCCGGGCGCGGGTGCGCCAGCTGGCCGCGAACCACGCCTTCGATATGCTCCGGCGATACCTGCAAAACCTCGACGTGGTGCCGGAGCAGTACGTTCCTGCCGGAAAATGACTGCCAAAGGAGGAAAACGCCATGCGCCTTTCTCTCATCATACCATGCTATAACGAGCAGGAGGTCCTGCCCCTGTTCCACCGGAAGGCCACCCAGGTGCTGGAGAAGATGGGCTGCGAATATGAGCTGCTCTTTGTGGACGACGGGTCCAAGGACGGCACCCTGGCCCTCATGAAGGACCTGGCGGCCAAGGATCAGCATGTGAAATACCTGGCCCTTTCCCGGAACTTTGGGAAGGAGTCGGCCATGTACGCGGGTCTGGTGAACGCCAGGGGCGACTATGTGGCCGTGATGGACGCGGACCTGCAGGACCCGCCCGAGCTGCTGCCGAAGATGGTGGAAAAGCTCCAGTCGGGGGAGTACGACTGCGTGGCGGCCCGGCGTGTCAGCCGGTCGGGAGAGCCCAAAATACGCAGCTTCTTCGCCAGAGGCTTTTACAAGCTGGTGAACCTCATCTCCGAGGCGGAGATCGTGGATGGGGCCCGGGACTTCCGGCTCATGAAGCGGGACATGGTCCGGGCCGTGGTGGCCATGGGAGAGTATAACCGCTTTTCCAAGGGCATCTTCAGCTGGGTGGGCTTCCGCACCGGCTGGGTGGAGTACCCAAACGTGGAGCGGGCCGCGGGGACCACGAAGTGGAGCTTCTGGGGCCTCGTGAAATACGCCATGGACGGCGTGGTCAGCTTTTCCCAGGCGCCCTTGAGCGCCATCGCCTGGTTCGGCCTCATCATGACGGCGGTGGCCGCGGTGATGCTGGTGTTCGTGGTGGTGCGAAAGCTCATCTTCGGCGACCCGGTGGCCGGCTGGGCCTCTACCATGAGCGTCATCATCTTCATCGGCGGGCTGCAGCTGTTCTGCCTGGGCATCATCGCCCAGTACCTGGCCAAGACCTATATGGAGTCCAAGCGCCGGCCCCACTACATCGTCTCCGAGACCAACGACCCGGACGCGGAAAAAATACGCTGATAGGTAAAATACCGGTCGCGCTCCCGGCTGACGCCGCAACCGCGCGACATGGCAAAACAAAACTGCCGCACATCTCGTGCGGCAGTTTTATTGCCAAGTATGTTACGCCTCGGTGCCCAAAAGCTTGTGGAGCAGGGTGTAGAGCTGGGTGACCTCGTCCTGGTCCAGATTGAGGCAGGAGGCCATCTGGGTGGGGACGTCCACGGCCTTGTCCTTCAGGGCCTCGCCCTTTTCCGTCAGGGAGACGATGAGGTTGCGCTCGTCGGTCTTGGACCGGGCCCGGACCACCAGGCCCTTCTCCTCCAGCTTTTTGAACAGGGGGGTGAGGGTGCCGGAGTCCAGATAAAGGAGCTGTCCCGCGTCCTTTACGGTGATGGAGCCGTGTTCCCACAGGACCATCATGGTGATGTACTGGGTGTAGGTCAGGTCCAGCTTCTCCAGGTAGGGGCTGTAGCGCTTTACCACCTCGCGGGAGGCAGCGTACAGGGGAAAGCAAAGCTGGTTGTCCAGCTTCAGGCATTCGTATTTGTTGTTTGGCATATTGTTGGTGGCTCCTCTGTCTTTGTCCCGCCTATGATAGCACAATGTTACGCATTTTGCAAATACTTGTATGCGATTTTAAGGAATAAATAAAAGTTTTTCTTATATCCTTTCCCGGGGGAACACCGTGCCTGCCTGTCAGGCGGCTCCTTGACAGCTATTGCTATACAAATTATAATAATGAAGAATGAAGATCGGCCCTCGGAGGACAGGTATGAGCGCTGCTCCCGCGGAAAAAATAACCGTGATCATCCCGGTTTATAAGGTGGAGCCTTATCTGGACAAGTGCGTTCAAAGCGTGCTGAGGCAGACCTATGAGGATCTGGAGATCATCCTGGTGGACGACGGCTCTCCCGACCGCTGCCCCGCCCTGTGCGACGGCTACGCCAGGGCCGACAGCCGGGTCCGGGTGGTGCACAAAGCCAACGGCGGCCTGTCCTCCGCCCGGAACGCGGGGATAGATATCGCGACCGGGAGATATATCGGCTTCGTGGACGCGGACGACCACATCCAGCCGGATATGTACGAAAAGCTCCTGGCTGCCCTGAAGGGAACAGGGGCGGATATGAGCATGTGCGACGTGGTGTACGCGGACACGGAAAATAACCTCCTCCAGGAGATACCGCCCATCCCCCGGGAGACTCTGACAGCCCGCCAGGCCTATGAGCGGGCGGAGCTGGCCCCGGATTCCTGGCGGTATGTGGTGGCCTGGAACAAGCTCTACAAGCGGGAGCTGTTCTGCCAGGTGCGCTATGAGGAGGGGCGGCTGCATGAGGACGAGTTCATGGTCACGGCGCTGTTTCGTCTGTGTGAGCGTATCGCCGTGACGCCGGATACCTTCTACTGGGACGTGCGGCGGGCGGAGAGCATCATGACCTCTCCCGTCACCGTGCGGAAGCTGGACGCGGTGGACGCCTTTGTCCAGCGGTACGATTACTATAAGGCTCAGGGCTGGACGGCCCTGGCCAAAAACGTGCTGCGCCGGGCCTATGAGCTGGTGTGGTGTGTGATGGACGGGGTGGACGTGCCCGCCAACAAAACCGCGGTAGCCGGCCGGGTCCGGTCTGTGGCGGGCCGGCAGCTGGCCCGGCTGGACCTGCGGGGCCTATGGCTGTGGCTGGGATATGTGCGCCGGGCGCACAGGGCCGGGAGCGTGAGCCCATGAAAGAGGAATCCAGAGGAAAGCGGCTGGCCATCAATATGGCAGCCCAGGTCATATCCTTCGCCGTGAGCGTGGGCATCAGCTTCTTCCTGACCCCCTTCATCGTGGAAAAGCTGGGCCGGGAGGCCTATGGCTTCGTGGGGCTTGCCAACGACTTCATCGGCTACGCCCAGATATTGGTGACGGCCCTGAACTCCATGGCCGCCCGCTTTATCACCATCAGCATCCACCGGGAGGAGTACGACACCGCCAACGAGTACTTCACCTCCCTCATCATTGCCAACGCCATCATCACCGCCGTGCTCACCGTGCCGGCGGTGCTGGTGGTGTTGTTCATGGACCGGCTCCTGAACGTGCCGGCGGCCATATTGGGGGACGTGCGGCTGCTGTGGACGCTGCTGTTCGCCACCTCCCTGGGCGGCGTGGCGGCCAGCGTGTATGGAAACGCCACCTACGTCCGCAACCGGCTGGATCTCTCCAGCCGCCGGACCATCGAGTCGGAGCTGCTGCGGGCGGCGATCCTGCTGGCCGCGTTCCTGTTCCTGGAGCCCCACGTCTACTATCTGGGCGTGTCTGCCTTCCTCTGCTTCCTCTACCGGACCGCCGCCAATATCCGGTACACCCATATGCTCCTGCCGGAGATCAAGGTCAAAAAGAGCTATTTCCGCTGGGCGCGTATCCGGGAGCTGGTGTCCGCGGGCATATGGAACTCCTTCACCCGGGTGGGGTCCGTGCTGTCCAACGAGCTGGACCTTCTCATCACCAACGTGCTGGTGGGCGCGGAGGCCATGGGCAGCGTGAGTCTGGCCAAGAACCTGCCGGTGCTCATACAGTCCGTGTTCGCCATGCTGGCGTCCGTGTTCATGCCCCAGCTGAACATCAGCTACGCCAAGGGGGAGAACGAGGACATGCGCGCCCAGCTCATCTTTGCCATCAAGCTGCTGGGCATGATCGCCTGCATCCCGGTGGCCTGCGTGTACGCCTTCGGGGACACCTTCTTCTCCCTGTGGGTGCCCGGGCAGGACGCCCGGCTGCTGCAGGGGCTTGCCATCGTGACCATGCTGGCGGCGCCCCTCAATTACCCCCTGGAGCCCCTATGGAACGTGTTCACGGTGACCAACAAGATCAAGCAGTCCTCCATCTACCTCATCGTGAACTCTTTCCTGACCATCGGGGTGGTGTTCGTGGCGCTGCAGTTCGCCAAGACGGACGTGGCGAAGATGTACATCATCGTGGGCACCAGCTCCGTGTTCAGCGTCATCCGGGGGGCCACGTTCCTGCCCCTGTACGGGGCCAAGTGCCTCCATATGAAGCTTACCACCTTCTACGGGCCGGTGCTGAAGAACATGGCGACCCTGGCGGTGGTCAGCGCCGCGGCTTTCGCCCTGCGGGGGGCGCTGCACGTCCACACCTGGCTGGGTCTGGTGGTGGAGTGCGCCGCCGTGGGCGTCACGGCCCTCGGGGTGAACTACTTCGTGCTCCTCAGCAGGGAGGAGCGGGCCATGCTCCACGAGACGGTAAAGGGGTGGTTTAAAAAGGCATGATACCGAAGATACTGCACTACTGCTGGTTCGGCGGCCGGCCCCTGAGCCCCGAGGCGGAGAGATATATCGCCACCTGGCGGGACAAGTGCCCGGATTATGAGATAAAACGCTGGGACGAGTCCAACTTCCACATGGACCGCTGCGCCTACGCCAAAGAGGCGTATGAGGCGAAAAAATGGGCCTTTTTGGCCGACTATGTGCGGCTGTGGGCCCTGGGGGAGTATGGCGGGATCTACCTGGACACGGACGTGGAGCTCATAAAACCCCTGGACGCCTTCCTGGGGGAGAGCGCTTTCTGCGGCTTTGAGCGGGAGGAGCAGCTGTGCACCGCCGTGATGGGCTCCGAGCCGGGGGGAACATGGGTGTCCGCGCTGCTGGAGGACTACCAGAGACGGCACTTCCTTATGCCGGACGGCAGCTTTGACGAGACCACCAACGTGACCACCGTCTCCGGCCGGACGGAGAGGACCTTCGGCTTTAAGCTGGACGGCACGGCCCAGAAGAAGGAGGGCGTCCTGACCCTCTACCCCCGGGACTGGTTCAGCCCCATGACCTTCTACACCGGCAAGCTGGAGGTCACGGCCAATACCGTGGCCATCCACCATTTCGAGGGCTCCTGGCACGATGAGGTGCATCGCCGGGAGCGGGCGGTGCGCTATAAGTGCGTGAAGCTCTTCGGCGAGAGCCTGGGGGAAAAGGCGGCCAACGCCATCAACTTCGCCCGCCGCCGGGACGGCAGCTTCCGCCGCGGCGTGATCTACTATCTGACCCTGCCCGCTGTTGAGCTGCGCCGCCGGCTGCCCCCGGACGGCACGGTGGTGTTCGAGACGGAGGGGGACTTCTGCGACAACGGCCGGGCCCTGTATGAGTACCTGCTCTCCACCGGCGTGGACCATCGCCGGCAGATCGTGTGGCTGGTGAAGGAACCGGAAAAGTTCGCGGACCGACAGCGGAAGAACGTGCGCTTCCTCCGCCGGGACAGCCTGGCTGCCCGGTACGCCATGAGCCGGGCAGGGCTCTTCATCTTCACCCACCCCTGGTGGATGAAAAAGTGGGGCAAAGGCCGGACCGTGGTGAGTCCTTGGCACGGAGTGCCCCTGAAGGCGGGGAACGGCCGTGATATGAGCTATGCCTTCGACTTTCTCACCGCCTCCTCGCCGGACACTTTTGAGCTGTTCCATAAATTCCTGGGCGTGCGCCCGGAGCAATTTCTGCCCCTGGGCCAGCCCCGGCTGGACCTGCTGTTCCGAGACAGGGACATATCCGCCCTCCTGGGCGGCCGGGTCCGGGGGAGGGACTACGAGAAGCTGGCGCTTTGCATGCCCACCTTCCGCCAAGCCCAGCAGTGGACGGACGGGGACTTCGTCAATACCTATTCCATCAACCCGGTGCGGACGCTGGAGGAGCTGGAGGCGCTGAACGCCTTTTTGCGGGAGCATAAGATGCTCCTGGCCGCGAAGATACACCACCTGCAGCGGCTGGATTTCCTGGACCGGGTGAGCCTTTCCAACATCCTCTACCTCACGGACGAGGACCTGGCGGCCCGGGACGTGCAGCTATATGAATTCGTGGGCCAGGCGGACCTGCTGCTCACGGACTACTCCTCCATCTATTTCGACTACCTGCTGCTGGACCGGCCCATTGGTTTCTTCACCGGGGACCTGGACCAGTACGCCCGGGGTTTCGTGGTGGAGGATCCCCAGGCCTGGATGCCGGGGGAGAAGATCGTCACGTTGGACGAGCTCCGGGCTTTTCTGGAGGATACCGCCGCGGGACGGGACGCCTGGGGCCCGGCGCGGAAGGCCCTGCTGGACAAGGTGGACGCCTACCAGGACGGGGACAACTGCAAGCGCATCGCGGAGCACTTCGGACTTTGAGGAGGACCCATGGAGATCGATATCAAACAGGTGCAGCGGCGGGAGCTGGACATCCTGCGGGAAGTCATGGCCCTGTGCGGCCGCCACGGTCTGCGCTGGTGGGCCGACGGCGGCACCCTCCTGGGAGCGGTGCGCCACGGGGGCTTCATCCCTTGGGACGACGACATCGACATCGGCATGCCCCGGCCTGACTTCGACCGGTTCCGTGAGCTGGCCAAAAAAGAACTGCCGGACCATCTGGCCCTCCAGGACTATGAGGATATCCGCCACACCTTCCATCCGCTCCTGAAGGTCCACGACGTGCGCACAACCTTCGTGGAGCGGGACTTCGCCCCCTATCCCGAGGTCCATACCGGCGTGTATATCGATATCTTCTGCTTCGACGGCTACCCGGGACCGGGGCCCGAGCGGGACGCCCTGGAGCGCCGCCGGCGCCGGCTGGGCCGGCTGGCCGGCTTCCTGCGGGCGGAGAAGGCCGACCTGCGCACCCCGGGCCAGAAGCTCCGGTACGGGCTGGGCGCGCCCATCCGGTGGTGTCTGCCCTATAACTGGGCGTCCAAAAAGCAGGAGGAGCTGTTCCGCCGCTGCAGTTTCGACGATGCTGCGTGGATCAACGAGTGCCAGGGCTGGGTCATCTATCCGGCCCGGTGTCTCCGGGAGACGGTGACGCTTCCCTTCGAGGACATGGAGCTCCCCTGCCCGGCAGGGTACGACGAGTACCTCACGGTGGTCTACGGGGACTATATGCGGCTGCCGCCGGAGCCGGAGCGGACGCCCCAGCACGACGTGGCCTGGTTCAGTATGGAACGCTCCTATCAAGAGCGTTGGTGGGAAAAAGAATAAAACTTATATCTATAAATTAGGCCCCCTCAGACGAGGGGGCTGTCGCCGCCTTTGGCGGTGACTGGGGGAGGGAACTCGTATATTTTTTCCTCCCTCCGACTCGGCCTATCGGCCGAGCCACCTCCCTCGTCTGAGGGAGGCGTTCAAGATGTGAAGGGCGTGCTTTGAGCACGCCCTTTTCATATCTTATATTTTTTGATACTTACTATTCCGTTCCCCGGGCGTGGAGGTTGGTGAGCCACACGCAGGGGGCGGTGAGTCCCAGCCGAAGCAGGGCATAATATAGCCTCATGGCCAGACCGCCCCGGGCCTTCACGTATGTTTCGAGGCACCCCTCCGGCGCGCCGGCGAGGATGCGCTTGATGCGCTCGCACCGCTGGGCGGTGCTCTCCCCGGCCGCGGAGGCGGCCCGGTAGATGCGGGTATAGACCATGCTGCCGGTGAAGGCCGCGGCGTCCTCCCGGTCCAGGCCCTTGGCGTTGGCCACGGCCTGCAGGGCCTCATGGGCCATGGCGATGCGGCCGATGTCGCTGTCCACCGTCCCGTGGGAGACGGACGCGGCCAGCACCCGCCGGTGATAGCGGTCCGCGGCCTGGAGGGTGACCACCTTTTGACAGTCGGCCAGCACGGCGGCGATGAGGACCGCGTCCTCGGCCAGGGACAGGCGCTGGTCATAGAGAGGCAGATTCGCCGTCACCAGCGCCCGGCGGAAGAGCTTGTCGCACTTGCTGTAGGTGAAGGGCCGGTCCGGCCGGTCGGGCATGCCGTCATAGAGGAAGGAGCGCAGGTAAAGGCTCTCCAGCCGCCGGATGTCCTCCACTCCCTCGTAGGTCACTGTGCCGGAGCGGCGGGAGCCCACAGCGCGAAAGCCGCCGCCGGGAAGGGGAAGCTCGTTCACCATCTGCCCCTCCACGATATCCGCATGGGTCTCGGCGCAGCAGCCGTAAAGCTCCTCATAATAACCGGGGTCCAGCCAGTCGTCGCTGTCCAGAAAGCCCACATAGTCCCCCTCCGCTTCCCGGAGACCGGCGGCCACCGCCGAGGCCACGCCGCCGTTTTCCTTGTGGAGCACAGAAAACCGCCCGTCCCCGGCGGAAAAAGCCTCGCAGATGGCGCCGGAACCGTCGGTGGAACCGTCGTCCACCAGGATCACCTGTATATCCCGGAGGGTCTGGGCCGCCACGCTGTCCAGGCAGGCGGGCAGATAGGGCGCGGTATTGTAGACAGGTATGATGACAGAGATCATGGCCATAGGGCGTCTCCTGTTCCAGCGGTCACATCCGCAGTTTCACCAGCAGCGCGGCCGGCAGATAGAGCCGCAGCTTCACGATCAGCAAAAACAGCTTCAACGGCCAGTTCAGCCCCTTGTAGGTGAGCTTGCGGACAAAACCGGTCTTATCCTCGGCGGCCTTCAGGGCCCGGGCCGTGGCACGGACGTCCATGCCGGAGTGCTTCAGCTCCCAGGCCATGAACCCGATGAGCCGCCGGGCGCAGAAGGCGTTGACCTGCACGGCGTACTGGGGACCGTGGCAGCTCAGGTGGGCGGTGAGATAGTCGAATACGGCGTTCACCTCGTCCAGATACCGGGGCCGGTAGTGGTTGAGGTTGGACTGGGCCACCTGCCGGTAGATATAGAGGGGTTCCCGGCTGATATAGACCCGGTCGGAGAAAAGCAGGCACTCGTAGCTCATGGCCACGTCCTCAAAGATGGTGATCCGCTCGTCCTGAAGATAGTGGGCGGCGATGAGCTCCCGCCGGCCCACCTTCGTCACCAGGTAGCCGGGAAACAGCTGCTGGCCGAAGGGACGGCGGCGGATGTCCAGGAGCATGTAGGGGTATACCTCCGCCTCCAGGCGGGCCTTGTCGTATAAACCCTCCGGGACGCGGATGGGCTCCTCCGCCGGGCCGGTGTCCAGCTCCACGTCGAACAGGACCATGTCCGGGTCATAGCGGTCGATATAGCTTTTGATGGTGCGGAAATACGCCGGCTTGACCCAGTCGTCCGCGTCCACGAAGCAGATATACTCTCCCCGGGCCCGTTCCAGGCCCCGCCGCCGGGCGGGGGTGGGGCCGGCGTTGGCCTGGTGGATGACCTGTACGCGCTCGTCCTTCACCGCGTACTCGTCGCAGATGGCGCCGGAGCCGTCGGGGGAGCCGTCGTCCACCAACAGCAGCTCGAAATCGGAGAAGTCCTGGTCCAGCAGGCTGTCCAGGCACTGGGCCAGGTATTTTTCGGCGTTGTACACCGGGATGATGACGGAAAAAAGAGGTCTTGTATCCATAGTCTCACACCAGCGCGGTCAGCTCTTTGTACCAGCCCTGCCGGTCCACGAACTGCCGCACGCATATATCCGCCCGGTCGTTGCCCTCGATGAGGCACACGCCCTTGTCCGTCACGGCCACGTCCCAGCCGATGTAGCGCATGGCGGGCTCCACCTTGGCCGCCGCGGTGACCAGGGCCACCGCCTCCTCCCAGCGGGGCACCTGAAAGCCCAGGAAGGGCTTGCCCGTGATGGGATGGAGGATGTACTCCCGGCGGTGCATGTCGATGGCGGGGGTGGTGACGAGGCCGGTGGCCACGTCGATATGGGCGGCCATGCCCCCGGCGCCCAGGTTGTCCACCACCGCGTCTCCCGCGCCGGTGCGCAGGAACGCGGAGAACACATGGACATTGCCGTCGCGGTCCAGCATGGTGTTCAGCCGGGGCACGTTGGTGCTGGCCGGGTTGAAGGCGGCCAGCTCGGGGTGCTGGACCACCACCTCCTCTGCCAGCATGTCCCGGCTGGCGTCATAGAGAGCCCGCAGGTCGTCAGCGGGGTCGTAGGTATAGCGGGAGATGCCCTTGCCGCAGGAGAGGCTGGTGGCCTTGAGCATCGCCTGGCCGTGGGCCTTGACGAAGGCCTCGAATTGCTCAAAACTGGCCTCGCTCAGGTCCAGCCAGTCCCGGTTGAGATAGGGGGCGAAGCGCTTGTTGAAAGCGGCCTTGTTGATGAAAAGCTGCTTGTCCCCGGTGTTGACCTTTTTGATGAACCGCTCGAAGCGGAGCATGGTGAAGTACCGGGCCCGCTCCCGGTCGCTTTTTTTGTCGAAGTTCAGATGGGCGTACTCCGCGGGACTGGACCCATGGCGCGCCACGCACCAGAGCATGCCCAGCCAGTTGGTGAAGTATCCCCAGCCAGAGTACTGTGCCTTCATCTGCTCCCGGAAAAAACCGAAGGAGCTGTGCATCAGTCCCTGGAAGGTGGCCTCCCGAAAGATGTCACTCATGGGCCTCGTCCTCTTTCTTCTCCTTCGCCGGGGCGTTCTCGGTGCGCCGGACGGTGTACTGGGGCAGGTCGCTCACAGTCATGAAGATGCGGCCCACATACTCGCCCAGGATGCCCAGCATGACCATGATGACGCCGCCGATGAAGCACTGCACGGCGATGGAGGTGGTGTAGCCCGCGGCGATGTTGGAGTTGAGGAGCTTGCGGATGACCATGACCACGGCCACCAGGAAGCCGAACACGGCTGTAAGGGCGCCCACGAAGGACGCTACCCGCAGGGGCACGATGGAGAAGTTGGTCAGGGCCGTGACCGTGAGGGCGAAGAGACTTTTCAGACTGTAGTTGGACTTGCCCGCGATCCTGTCCCGGTGCTCCATGGGCA
The DNA here is from genome assembly GCA_947631865.1 of uncultured Oscillospiraceae bacterium. Taxonomy (GTDB): domain Bacteria; phylum Bacillota; class Clostridia; order Oscillospirales; family Oscillospiraceae; genus CAJOIG01. The sequence goes on from CANRNF010000021.1 coordinate 24,034, forward strand.
CGTTGGCGATGCGGGTAGTGATGCGGTTCAGGTACAGCCCCGCCGCGGGGAAGGGGCTGTGGTACTTTCTCGCGGCCTCTATGGCGATGCGGTTCCAAGCGGTGAAGGAGCTGACCGCGATGTCCCGGGGGCGGTTGCCCATCCAGGCGGACACGGCCTGATAGAGGCTGCTGCCGGCCCGCTTGAACCAGGAGTGGTGCTTCTGGGGGAAGGCGGCGTAGACCACGTCGTACCCCTCGGAGAGCTTCTCCAGCATGAGAAAGATGCCCTCCGCCGGGTGCTGGCCGTCGTCGTCCATATAGACCAGCGCGTCCCCGGCGGCGAAAGGCAGGGCCGCCTGCTTGGCGGCGGCCTGGCCGTAGTTGCGGGAGAGCTCCACGCCGATGATCTTCTCGTCCTCTTTGCACAGGGAGCGGATGACCTCATAGGTGTCGTCCGGGGAGCCGTCCGAGACCAGCACCAGCTGGTAGTCATAGCCGGGGTGCTTGGCAAACTCCCGGCGGATCTCCTCCACCACTTTGGGCAGCGTTTTGGCGCTGCGGTAGCAGGGGATGCATATGGATACGAGCATAGTGTTTCCCTCCCGGTTCATTTCTCTTTGAGGCGGAAGGCGCCGGCCTCGCCGGCGGGTTCCAGGTCGTGGTCGAATATACCCCTGCGCTGCAGGGGAAGGGTCGTGGCGAAGCTCTCGGCCCGCTGGAAGAAATCCCAGCCCAGGGCCACGTCCACATAGGACAGGCCCACGGCGTTGAAGTAGATGAACTCCTCCGGGCGCTCCCTTCCGGGGATGCGGCCCGCCACGATGTCGGGCAGGTCCCCGTGGATGTCGCCGTCGTGGAGTTTTCCCGCCTGATAGAGGCGGGTGAGGGTGGGACTTCCCCGGCTGCGCAGATGGTGCCAGCTGTCGCAGACGATCTTGTCCGCTTTGAAGACGGTCTCGTCGTCGTCCTCCCAGCCGCCCACGTGGGTGTAGAAAGCGCCGGGCTTGCACCAGGCCCCATGGAGCACCGGCGCCTGGCCGCTGATGGCCGTGACGATCACGTCCGCGCCCGTGATAGCTTTTTCATAGTCGCTCCGGCAGGGGAGGAATTCCACGTCCGGATAGAGGGGAGAGAGCGCCCGGATGAACTCCTGCTCGTGGGCCTCGGTCCGGGAGGACACCCGGCAGGTCCGCAGCCCCGGCAGCACGGTCTTCAGGGCCACGAAGTGCATCTTCGCCATCTCCCCGGCGCCGATGAAGCCGATCTGGGCAGAGTCCGGCCGGGCCAGGTACTTGGCCCCCACGCCGCTGACCGCGGCGGTGCGGACGCTGGAGCAGAGCATGCCCTCGATGAGGGCGATGGGGTAGCCGGTCTCCAGGCTGGACAGCAGTATCACCGCCGACTGGTTCTGGATGCCGAAGCGGTGGGGGTTCTCCGGGAACACGGATATCCACTTGGCGCCGCAGACCCCCTCGTCCAGGAGGGTGGCGGGCAGGATGTTGATGCGGCTCTGGACTGCCTCGTCGAAGATCTGGACGGTCTTGTCCGGATAGAGGACCCGGCCGCCCGCGTAGGCCAGCATCACCTTCTCCACCACGGAGACGGCGTTTTTCATGTCGAAGCAGCCCGCCCGGAGCATATCCTCCTGGGACAGGTACTTGATGTTCAGTTCCGTTTGCATGGAAATGCCTTTCTCTTTACGAAAACCGATAGAGCTGGAAGACCATGTTCTCACCCTTGTCGTCCTCCGCCCGGAGGAGGCGGACAATCTGGTCCACCGTGGCGGCCAGGTCTGTCATATCGTCATACAGAAGATGCAGATAGCAGAACACCTGGCTCACGGTGCCGGTGGCCCGGATGGTGTCCCCCGCCCGGTGGATGGGCACGTAGGCGTAGACCTGGGGCAAAGCCCGGACGGCGTCCTCGCCGGTGACGGAGCGGATGACGCCGGGGCGGATGTGCAGGGGCAGGATGCCATAATGCTTCCCGGCGGGCCGGTCCCGGCGGATGAGGCTCACGTCCCGCATCGGGTCGGTGGTATCCCCCAGGGCGTAGCGGAGCATCAGTTCCAGCTGGTCCACCCCGGTGAAGTACCGGACCGGGTGGTAGGTCATGGACCCGCCGAAGCGGTAGCCCATCTCGTTGAAGATGAACCGGCCGTGGTCGTTGAAGGCCTCGATCCAGACGGGCCCGTCGTGCATGCCGGCCTTTTGGAACATGGCCCGGACCTTTTCGTCCAGCGTGGCCAGATACGTTTCTGTCCAGACAGAGGGGAACTGCTGCAGGGCCATGACGGAGCCGCCGCCCTCGCCCAGGAGCATGGACCGCTTGTCCGACAGGCCGCCGAACAGCGCCTCGCCCCCGCAGAGGGTGTAGTGGATGATGGACGAGTCGTAGGGGATGTATTCCTCTATGAGCACCGTGCCGGTACGGGAGAAAGGGAGGGCCTTTTGCAGGGCCGGCTCCAGCTCCGCAGGACTCCGGCAGATGGAAAAGCCCTGGCTGCCGCAGCTGTCCGCGGGCTTCACCGCCACGGGATATTCCACGCTCTCGGGCTTGGAAGGGTCGTAGGTTTTGGCCACGGGGATGCCCGCCGCCCGGCACATGGCCTTGAATTTGGCCTTGTTGGCGCAGTCGTCCCACATCTTCCCGTCGCAGTAGACCGGCAGACCCGCCGCCTCGATGGCGGCGATGGCGTGGGGCATCACGTCCTCGTTGTTGCCGGGGAATACCCCGTCGATGTGCTTGCCCCGGATGAGCGCTGTCAGGGCCTGCTCGTCCACCGCGTCGGCGTCGAACTGCTCGTCGGCGATGGCCTTGAGGGCCGTGAGGCCGAAGCGGGGCGGGGCGGTGGCGATGAGGGTGACGCCCTCCCGGTCGGCGAAGCGGCGTATATCCTCCGTGCTGTTGGATCCGCCCAGCAGCAGGAGCCGTTTTCCCTGAAGGGTCATAAAAGCTCTCCTTGTGTGATCCAGTAGCCGTGGCGGCTGGCGCTGTCGGTGACGGCGCCGTCAAGGCTTCCGGAGAAACTGACACGCCACAGGCTGTCCGGGGCGTCCTTTTTGATCCGTTCCAGCTCGTCCACGTCCCCCGGGGAGAATATGAACCGGACGGACGCCGCCCGGGGCGCCCGCTTGGGGGTCAGGTCCGGGGCCTGGCCCAGGGCCGCATGGATGACGGCGGCCATGTAGTCCACCCCTGTGGACAGGTACACCAGGTCCGAGCCGATGCAGTCCCCGCCCATGCGGGAGCCCACCTCGATGATGTGGGCCCGGCCGTCGGGACCCAGGCGGAACTCCGCGTGGCTGGCCCCATAGCAGATGGACAGAGCGTCCAATGCCGCTTTGACGTCGGCGTGGATGCCGGGGACGAGGGCAGCCGGGATATCGGCGGGCTCGTCGTGGCCCGTCTCGATGAAGTGGGGCGCGCCTGTTGTGTATTTCTTTGTGAGGGCCAGGATGTGGTGCTCCCCGGCGAAGGAGATAGACTCACAGCTGTACTCCGGGCCGGAGAGGACCTCCTCGATGATGGCCTCCCGGTGGAAGGACTGCGCCGCCGCCTGGGGCACCGCGGCGCACAATTCCTCGTAGGTGTTCACCTCAAAGATGCCCCGGCTGCCGGAGCGGTCCGTGGGCTTGACGATGAGGGGCCAGCGCAGATCCGCCAGGACTTCCTCCGCCGGCGGGGCAGAGACCTTCAGAAATCCGGGGCAGGCCACGCCCGCTGCCCGCAGGGCCCGGCGCATCTCGAATTTATCGGTGGCCACGGTGTCGGTGACCTCCGGGTTGCAGGGGTTGCCCAGCCTGCGCTGGACGTAGTTCACCGTGTGCACGGCCAGATCCGACCCGATGGAGCAGCAGGCGGCCGCGCCTATGTCCCGGCAGACCTGCCAGATGGCCTCCTTCTCCGTGATGCTGATGGGGTGGAAGACGTCCGCGGTCTTCTCCCCCACATCCCCCGCCGCCCAGGCGAACACGTGGGTCTCGAAACCCAGCTCCTTTGCCTTTCGGATGAGGGGGTCCTGAAATTCGTTGGCGCCGATGATGGCAAGCTTTTTCATGAAGCGGTGTCCTTCCCAGACTATCAGCCGTACGTCCTGGCCTGATTTTCGTATACGGTGAACTGGTCGTTTTCGTAGATGACCTGGTGGCCGCCGTCCAGCAGGGTCTGCGCGTCCGCCTCCCGGTCAGCGCCGTCCTCATAGTCTTGGCCCAGAATGACGTATCGAGCGTTCTTATTGATGGCGTCCTTCACATAGCCGTTCACGCCCACCCCGTAGGGCAGCATGTAATAGACGCTGGTATCCGCGTGGTAGAGCACCACCGTGTTGCTCCAGGGGTCCTGGGCGTCCTCGTCCAGGACGATCACATCCGCCAGCTCCTGGCGGGTCTGCTCCCAGCTGTCCTCGATGGACTGGGCGGGGAAGCGGGCGGCGGTAGCGAAAACGGTGGTGAAGACGTTCAAAAACGTGACCACGCCGGCCAGGCCGATGATAGCCATGGTCCGCCAGCCGTGTGCCTCTCCCTTGGGGGCCAGGGCCGCCAGCAGCATCACGCAGCACACACCGGTGCTGCAGTTGCGGACGAAGGTCCAGGTGGTGGTGTTGTACTCCAGTATCATGCCCCCCACGCAGCCGGCCAGCAAAAACGCGCACAGCAGGTTGAGCTCCGCGGTGGTCTGGTCCCCCCGCTTGTAGGAGCGGACGGTTCGCCACAAAAACACGCCCAGGGACACGAACACCAGCACGCAGAACCACAGCATCAGGGCGTGCTCTGCGCCGCTCTCGCCGTTGGTCAGCAGGGTGACGGGGTCCAGGTCCTTGGCGTTGCCTAAGAGGTCGAAGGCGCTCATGGTGAGCTTTGCCCGGGCCGAGGGCAGGGCGAAGGAGATGGCGGAACCCTGGACAGGGGGACGATAGGGGGCACAGGTCCTGGCGTTGAGGGCCCGCAGGAAATGGACCGCCGGGACGGTCACCGCCGCCGCCGCGGCCCCCCGCAGCAGGGAGCCCGCCGCGAGAGACAGCCGCCGGACCGGCTCGCGGAGCATGAGGAAGATATACACGGGGATGAACAGGGCCAGCAGCAGATAAAAACAGGTGGCCCAGGCAAGCAGCAGGGGGATCACCGTACACCGGATCACCAGCCGCCACCGGGGGACCTGGGGCTCTGCAAGGAGCCGGTACATGATCCCCGCCAGCACGATGGCCACGCTGTAGCGGGCGATCTCGTTCATGGCCACGATGCAGTAGCAGAAGGCCACGTACATCATGCAGTTGGAAAGCGCCAGCATGACCATGCTCCGCAGGGAGGGTTTTGTCAGCAAAATGAAGAGGAGCGCGGCCAGGGCCAGGTAGACGAAGTTGTATACCACGAAGGCGTGTAAATTCCAACCGAAGATGCGGGCCAGGGTACCGGTGAGCGTGGCCGGATACATGCCCCAGGAGCTGAAGGTGCCCACGGCGGCGTGGGAGCCGGCGTAGCCGAAGTACCCCAGGGGATGGCCGTACTTGCTCATGGCGGCGTACTGCAGGTACCAGTGGGTCTCGTCGTCCAGCCACAGGGGCACGGCGCGGAAGGGGTCGAAGCCGGCCAGGTAGGTCAGGGCGCAGACGATGATCGCGGGCAGGGCCATGACCAGAAGGGTCAGGGCGACGCGGGCGGTCAGGGACAGAGCCCCGCGGCCCCGGCCCGGCAGCGTCTCTCCGGCGGGCATGATCTTGGACAGTTTCATAGCGACCCTCTCAGAAACGATAGTCAACAGTTCGGAATATGAGCCAGGCGTAGGCGGCGCCCGCGGCCAGGTGCCACAGCAGCAGCGCCGTGCCGCCGTACCGCGCCAGCTTTCCCCGGGCGGAGCGTTCCGGCAGCAGCAGGGCGTACTGGCCTATGGCGGCGGTCCAGAACATCCAGGCCGCCAGGGAGAAGCCCCAGAGGAAGTTGCCGTGGGTGGCCCGGGTGCCGGTCTCGTGGAACAGCACCGCCTCCAACCGGCCCAACAGGACGCAGATGAGCCCCAGCCGGGTGGTGGGAAGGGACAGGCCCTTTTTGGGCGCGATGGCGATGAGGAACAGGGGCAGCGCGCAGAACAGCACCAGCGGCGCCCAGTCGGTCACCAGGCGGGAGAGGACCTCCCCCAGCCCGGCGGGGCCGTCCTGGCCCAGATAGATCTGCACGCCGTGGGGCCCGGCCCCGATGGAGGACTCCACCGCCTCCACCTGCACGCTGGCGGGGATGATGGCGGAGAAGTTCCGGAAAAACTGCCGGTAGAGGATATAGCCCGCCGGCACATAGGCCAGGGCCAGCTTCAGGCAGAAGGGAAGAAGCATCCCCCGTGTCCGCACCACGTCGATGAGCAGAAACAGGAGGATCGCCGGGCCGAAAAACTGCAGAAACGAGGGCTTGGCCCAGGCCGACAGCAGAAGGCACAGGGGGTAGAGCACCAGTTCCCCGCGGGTGAACACCGGCGCGCAAAACTGCCGCCAGAAGCCGCCCTCAAAGGCGAAGTCCCCGCCCTCCGGGCCGGGCAGGATGCCGGCATGGCCGGTGCGGCGGCGGTCATAGATGTTCACGGTCATGTAGAACACCGCCAGGGCAAAGGGCCGGACCATGATATTGGTGGGATTGTGCCAGGTGTTCACCGCACCCTGGACCACGCCGTCCTTCATATAGAAGGCGCCGCCGGGCAGGGTGAGAGCGCCCAGGAGGAACACGCTGAGGACGATAGGGGCCAGCAGCCACCGGGGGAACTTCTCCGGCAGGGCCCGGTCCCATATTTTGACGAGCAGCAGATAGGCGGCCGCGTCGGCGGCGGCCGTCACGCCCGCGGCGGCCTTCCACAGGTTGGGCGTCAGGAAGGTGTAGGTGTACTTGACGAAGATGTGCCAGAGCTTGAGGGAGCCGTCGTAAAAGGAGGAGAGCACGTCCCGGCCGGTCATCTGGATGGCCCACAGCATGTGGGAGCGGAAATCGTCGGCGCTGGCGGGGTTCAGCCGGAAGTTCATCACCATCTGGAAGAACAGGATGTAGAGACCGGCCGCGCAGACGATGGCCGCGCCGTTGCGGCGCAGGAAGGCAGCAGGGGAGCGAGTTTTCATGACAGTATCCTCAAATGCGGCGCGGCGTCTCACGCGCCGGGGATCAGGCAGCAGGCGTCGGTGGTGTAGACAAGGCCGTCGTCTCCGGTGACGGTGACCAGCTGGGCCCCGGCCCCGGCGGGACCGAAGGTGTATGTCTCGCCGTCTATGGTCTGCTCGCCGGTGAGGGCCCGGCCCTCCCGGAAGTAGTAGGTCATGCCGTTTTGTTCGTACCAGCCGGTGTAGTCCTCCCCCGGCGAGACGAGGGAGATGTCCGTGACGGTCACGGTGGGGCCGAACTGGGCCTGAAGCGACGCCTGGACCGGGCCGTACTCGACGGAGAGGTACTGCAAAAGCCCCACCAGGGAGGAGAACCGATCGCTCATGAACTGTACGTCGTCCCGGAAGAAGGTGTCGGCGTAGAGCCGGTCCTCAGGGGCCTTGGCGGTGTCGCCGCAGGCGCCCCACAGCACCCGGTTGTCCGGGTAATCGGCGGGGGTGTGGATGGGGTCGAAGTAGTAGTCGTACACGCTGTTGACGATAGTGAGGTCCGGGTGGGCCCGGGCGTAGTCCTCGATGGCCCACTGTACTCCGAACAGGTCCGCCCGGTCAGCGGTATCGGCGGCGTGGGGGGTGATATACAGGCACCCGGCGCAGCACAGGGCCGCCGCCCCGGCGCACACAGCGCCCAGCCAGCCAGCGGCCCGGCGGCGGCCGGCGGTATCCGGAGCCTCCTTGGGCGCGGTCAGGGCCAGAAGCAAAAGCATGGCGGCGGCGGGGATGGCCACCACCAGAAATACCCGCAGGGGGAACCGGCCGTCCTTGGCCAGATACAGCAGCAGGAGGGTCCCGCCGCCCACGGCGCACATGGCGCATAAAAGCTCCGGCCAGTACCGGCGGCCGAAGCGGACCGCCATGGCGGCGCACAGTATAAGCAGCGCCAGGATGCAGCCCGTTCGCCAGAGCATCTGCCCGTCGCTGGCCACGTAGCCCGCCAGCCGGCCCGCAGTATCCACTACGCGGGCGGGCAGAGAGGCCTGCGGCTGGGCGGCCAGATCGGCGTAATACTCCTCCGCCAGGGTGCGGAACAGGTCGGTGGTGACCCGCTGGTCCATGAAGTACCAGCCGTGGATGAGGGTGGCCAGCTCTTCGGGGATGCCGGCCCGGGCGTACTGGTCGTAGGTCACATCGTCCTTGAGAAAATCCACGATCAGGGAGCGATAATGCTCCGCGTCCCGGTAGTTTTCGTCGCACTCCAGGCGGCCGGCGGCGAATACCGCCGCGCACAGCGCCAGGGTGACGGCGGCCGCGAGGGCCTGGCCTTTGAGCCGCTTTTTTGCCTCGGCTTTCCCGTCCAGGCCTGCCCGCAGCGCGGAATAGGCCGCGGCCAGCGCCCAGAAGCACAGAAGGCAGTATCCCGTGGCCCGCCGCTGCAGGCAGCAAAGCACCAGCAGCAGCCCGCTCAGCACGTCGCAGGCGACGCGCCCCCGGCGGCCCGTCTCGTCGTTCCGGCACAGAAGCAGTGCCGCCGCGGCGGCCCCGGCCAGGGCGGGGGTGACCGTGAAGGAGAGCTCCGCCAGGGTGTACAGCAAAAACCCGGCGCAGGCAAACGCCTGGATGAGCGCGCCCGCCCATGCCGGCAGGCCCCGGGCCCTAAGCTTCACCAGCACGCACCGGCCCAGCACCGTCATAGAGAGAAACAGCACCGCCAGGTGATAGCCCAGATACCAGTATCCGTCCGGCCACAGGCGGTAAAACAGGCCCAGAAAGGCGCACAGCAAAATGGAGATGGAGGAGGTGCTCTCCTGGGCCGAGTGGGCCAGGGTGTTGCGCACCGCGTCCATGCCCTGGGCCGGGATGTTCCCGATGGCCCGCAGGAAGAGGGCGTCGTCGTTGGTCATATAGCTGAGTACGATCACCCGCAGGGCCCAGACGAAAAACAGGGCCGTGACGGCGGCGGCGGTGACCCAGCGCCAGCGGTCTTTTTGACAGGCCCTGTCCCAGGCGGCGAGAACATGCCGGCCCCGGCCCGTGAGGCCCAGGGCCAGGAATACTACCAGAAACGCCCCCAGCCGGGCCAGCCGACCGGGCAGGAACGCCCCGTCCGCCACGGGAAGGAACAGGTCCAGCCCCACCCGCCGGGCGGCGGCGCTCTCCACGGCCAGAAAGGCTAGAAGTCCTATCCCCAGGCTCGCCGGCGCGGCGGCCCAGGGCCGTCTGCTCTCGGTCATGCCTTATAAAAGGCCGTGACGGCCTGAACGACCTGCTCCACCTCATCGTCGGTGAGGCCATAGTGCATGGGCAGGCGCAGCAGCCGCTCGCTTTCGGATGTGGTGTATTTATCCTCCCCGTGGAACCGGCCGAAGCGGCGGCCCGCCGCGGCGGAGTGGAGGGGCACGTAGTGGAACACCGACTGAACGCCCCGCTCCCGCAAAAAGGCGATGAGGGCGGTGCGCTCTTGGATGTCCTTCGCCTTGACATAGAACATGTGGCCGTTGTGGACGCACCCCTCCGGGACGGTCTGCCAGTCGATAAAGCCTTCCCGCTGCAGGGGGGCCAGGCCCTCCCGATAGAGGTCCCAGCAGTGGAGGCGGGCGGCGTTTATCTCGTCCGCCATCTCCAGTTGGCCGTACAGGTAGGCGGCGTTCAGCTCGCTGGGCAGGTAGCTGGAGCCCAGGTCCTCCCAGGTGTACTTGTCTACCTGGCCCCGGAGCAGCCGGGCCCGGTTGGTGCCCTTCTCCCGGATGATCTCCGCCCGGGGGTCATCCTGACGCAGGAGGATGGCACCGCCCTCGCCCATGGAGTAGTTTTTTGTCTCGTGGAAGCTGTAGCAGCCGTAGTCGCCGATGGCCCCCAGGGGCCTGCCTTTGTAGGAGGCCAGCACGCCCTGGGCCGCGTCCTCCACCACCTTCAAGCCATGGCGGCGGGCGATGTCCATGATGGTATCCATCTCGCAGGCCACCCCCGCGTAGTGCATGACGCATATGGCCCGGGTCCGGTCCGTGATGGCGGGCTCGATGAGCGTCTCGTCTATGTTCATGGTGTCCGGCCGGATGTCCACGAATACGGGCGTCGCCCCGGCCAGCACGAAGGCGTTGGCGGTGGAGGAGAAGGTGTAGGAGGGCAAAATGACCTCGTCTCCGGGCTGGAATTGGCACAGCAGCGCCGCCATGTCCAGGGCGTGGGTGCCGCTGGTGGTGAGAAAGGCCCGGGCCGCGCCGGTGCGCTGCTCCAGCCATTCATGGCACTTTTTCGTGAAGGCCCCGTCGCCGCAGATCTTGTGGGAGTGGATGGCCTCCAGGACATACTGGTCCTCCCGGCCGCAGTAGGGGGGGACATTGAAAAGGATCATGGTGGATTCCTCCGAAAAAACGATGCTTACCGGTTGGCGTACATCCGCTCGTAGTAATCTCTGTACTCGCCGGAGACGATCTGCTCCCACCAGGGGCGGTTGTCCAGGTACCAGCGGACGGTGCTTTTGATGCCGTCGGCAAAGGCGGTCTCCGGGACCCAGCCCAGCTCGTCGCGGATCTTCGTGGGGTCGATGGCGTAGCGCAGATCGTGGCCTTTCCGGTCCGTGACAAAGGTGATGAGGCTCTCGGGCTTGTGAAGCTCTCCGCAGATGAGCTTCACGATGTCGATATTGCGCATCTCGTTGTGGCCGCCGATGTTATAGACTTCACCGATGCGGCCTTTTTCCAAAATGAGCTCGATGGCCTTGCAGTGGTCCTCCACGTACAGCCAATCCCGGACGTTCAGGCCCTTCCCATAGACGGGGAGGGGCTTGTCCGCGAGACAGTTGGCGATCATCAGGGGGATGAGCTTTTCCGGAAACTGATAGGGCCCGTAGTTGTTGGAGCAGCGGCTCACTGTGACGGGCAGGCCGTAGGTGCGGTGGTAGGCCAGGGCCAGCAGGTCGGCCCCCGCCTTGGAGGCGCTGTAGGGGCTGGAGGCGTGCAGGGGCGTGGTCTCGGTAAACAGCAGGTCCGGCCGGTCCAGAGGCAGGTCCCCGTACACCTCATCGGTGGACACCTGGTGGAAGCGGATGTTCCCATGGGCCCGGCAGGCGTCCATCATCACCTGTACGCCCAGCACGTTGGTCTGCAGAAACAGCGCCGGGTCTTCGATGGACCGGTCCACGTGGCTCTCCGCGGCGAAGTTCACCACGGCGTCGGGCTTTTCCCTGTCGAAGATGGCGTCGATGCCCGCCCGGTCCCGGATGTCCTGTTTGTAGAAGGTGAACCGGCTGTCCGCCATGGCCCGGGCCAGGGTGGACATGTTCCCCGCGTAGGTCAGGCTGTCCACGCAGACCAGCCGGACGTCCGGACGGGTGTCCAGCATGTGGTAGACAAAGTTGGCGCCGATAAAACCGGCGCCGCCGGTGACGAGCAGCTTTTTCATAGGCCCTCCGAGAGCAGGAACTATATTTTATAATAGACCTATTTCTTCCTATTAAAGCATTATAGCACAAAGTCCCCAAAACGCAACATAATTCGCCCCCCTGCGGCGGGTCGCCTCCTACGCTGGATGAGTGCGCATGCCGACGGCGCTCCAAGGAGGCAGCGTCCCTCGAACGAACATTGTTGAGCGAAGCGAAACCGTTCGCGAGGGACGCTGTCGACGCAGGGAGCGCCATGGCACCCCGAAAAAAAGCGCGGCCCCCTCACCCGAGGGGGCCGCTGTTCGATTTACGCGCCCGCGAATTTGAACACCGCGCCGGCGACGGCGCCGATGAGGATAAGGAAGGCGGGGTGGAGCTTCTTGCATACCTTGCTCACAGCGAAGATGACCGCGGCCAGGGCGATGGCCTTCCAGTCCAGCACGGTCCAGAATTTCCCCGCGCCCTCCCAGGCGTCCAGGTGCAAAAGCGTGCCGGCGGCCACGGTGACGCCCGCCGCGGCGATGAGGCCCGTGGACACGGGGCGGATGCCGTAAAAAGCGCCCTTGACATACTTGTTGTCCCGGAAGGCCCGCAGGGCGGCGGCGATGAGGATGATGACGATGATGCTGGGGGTGACGATGCCCACCAGAGCGGCCACGCTCCCCAGGACCCCGGCGCTGGTGTAGCCGGTGTACACGGCCATGTTGATGCCGATGGGGCCGGGGGTGGACTCGCTCACGGCCAGCATGTCCGCCACCTGCTGGGCGGTGAACCAGCCGGTGCGCGCGCCCATCTCATAGAGGAAGGGCAGAGTAGCCAGACCGCCGCCCACTGCGAACAGGCCGGTCTTGAAAAACTCCCAGAAAAGCTGCAGGAATATCATTTCTTCGCCGCCCCCTTCCGCATTTGAAGGGCCACGCCGATGATACCGGCGGCCAGCACGAACAGCACCGGGGATACGTCCAGAAAGAGGCTCAAAAGCGCGGCCGCGACGAAGATGCAGGCGGTGAGCTTATCCACCACGGAGGACTTCAGAAGCTTGATGACCGCGTTCAGGATGAGCACGGTCACCGCCACCCGGATGCCGGCGAAGGCGTTCTGGACCACGGCGTAATCCGCGAAGTTCTGCAACAGCGCCGCGATGAGGCCGATGATGATGAAGCTGGGCAGGACCAGGGAGTAAGTGGCGGCGATGGCCCCGGGGACGCCCTTCTGCTTGAAGCCGATGAAGGTGGCGGTGTTCACGGCGATGATGCCGGGGGTGCACTGGCCGATGGCGTAATAGTCCGTCAGCTCCTCGTTTGTGCACCAGCCCCGGCCCTCCACCACCTCCCGCTGGAGGATGGGGAGCATGGCGTAGCCGCCGCCGAAGGTGATAGCGCCCATGCGGAAGAAGGTGACGAAAAGCTCCCAGTATATCTTCATGGCTGTGCCTCCCGTTCCTTGCACACGTCGCACCAGCCTACAGGCTGGGCCAGGCTCTCCAGCTCCTGCCAGGAGAGGGCCACGCCGGAGTGGGCGCTGCCCGCGGCGGGATAGACCGTGTCGTGGTCCTTGAGGCTCACGTCCAGCCACACCTCCGCCTGGGGCGGGACCAGGAAGGGGCACACGCCGCCGGGGGCGTTGCCGGTGAGGCGCTCCGTGTCCTCGGCCGAGAGCATTTTGGCCTTGCAGCCGAATTGGTCCTTGAATTTGCGGTTATCGATGCGCCGCTTGCCCGCGGCCACCACCAGCACCGCCCCGTCCCCGTGGTAGAAGGAGATGGTCTTGGCGATCTGGTCCGGGTCCACTCCCAGGGCCTCCGCCGCCAGGTCCACCGTGGCGGTGGACTGGGGGAACTCGTGCAGCCGGTCTAAAAACCCTTTTTCTTCCAAAAAAACCCGCACTTTTTCGATGTTCATGGTGGGATTCTCCTTGCAAAATGGAAAATATGCGCTACAATAATAGCATGAATGAGGAAAAAAGAAAAGTCGCCGTCATCGGCGCGTTGAACGTGGACATAAGCGGCCGGGCGGAGGCCCCCCTGGCCGGGGGAGACTCCATCCCGGGCAAGGTGCGGACCACCCTTGGCGGCGTGGGCTGGAACATCGCCCGCAACTGCTCCCTGCTGGGGGCGGACACCGCCTTTTACTCCCTCCTGGGCCGGGACGAGCACGAGAGCGTCATCCGGGCGGAGGGCGATCGGTACGTGGTGGATATCTCCGGCTGCCGCTGGGCGGACGAGCCAAACAACCGCTATCTCTATATCTGCGACGAGCACGGGGACGTGGCCGCCTGCGTCAACGACATGGCCCTGTGCGCCCGGATGGACCGGGCTTTCGTCAGCGGATTTCTGGGGAGCCTTTCCGACTGCGGGGCGGTGGTGGCGGACGCCAATCTGCCCCAGGGGACGTTGAAATATATCGGCGAAAATCTGGCCGCGCCGCTGGTGGCGGACTGCGTATCCACCACGAAGTGCGTGCGCCTGCGGCCCATCTTGAGCCATATCCACACCCTGAAGGCCAACCTGGCCGAGGCGGAGGCCCTGATCGGCGCCACTGGCCCGGAGGCGTGTATCCGGGCGCTTCTGGCCGCCGGGGTGCAGCGGGTGGTCATCTCCATGGCGTCCGAGGGCGTGATCTGCGGCGAAGCCGGCGGGGAGATCTTCGCCAAACGGTCGGTGCACACCGAAGTGGTGGACGCCACCGGCGCGGGGGACAGCATGACCGCGGCCCTCACCGTGGGCCTGGCCGCCGGGATGAGCTTTTCCGACTGCACGGCCATGGGCGTCACCGCCGCGGGCATCACCATCGCCAACCCCGGCGCGGTGACGGCGGCGCTGGCGGTTCTCCGGCCTTTTTAAAGCGTTAGTGCCATGGCGTTTCCTTCGTCGACAGCGGCCCTCGCGAACGGTTTCGCTACGCTCAACAATGTTCGTTCGAGGGACGCTGCCTCCTTGAAACGCCGTCGGCATGCGCACTCACCCGGCGTGTATATGATAAAGCCTCGCAGAGTTCGCGCCCGCAGGCGCGAATAAAATTGGATATGATTTCCGGGGACATGCGCCTCGGAAATCATTCTTATCGGCTCACGGAGTGTGCGAGCGCAGCGAGTGCGCGTATGTGAGCCGCAGCTTAAAACAAAATGAAGAGAGAACTGCTCAGCAGTTCTCTCTTCATTTTATAAAAGCCACACCCCTGTGCGCTTCGGAAGTTGGAAAGGAGTTTCCTGTATGAGAAAGCATCAAGAGGAGAAAGGGGAGTTAAAAGGGTGGCCCATTTACAGGGGCGTGGCCGGCGGCAAATTCAGCGGCCAGGAGATACCTCTCCGACCTTCTGGTATTATCTAATCACATTTCGGCGGGTTCGTCAAGGATATTTTTCAAGTTTTTGGAAATTTTTATGATGTCTGAACAAACAGGGCCCTATTAGTTAAATAATTTGAAATTTTTCCTGCAGGATCAGCCGTTTTTCGCCCGTTTCAACCTAGTCAGAACGGCTGTTTTGATGGCCTCCGGGGGTCCGGCCATCACGGCCCCGGCGGCGTCGGCATGACCGCCGCCCGTGGGGCTCAGGGCGTGGAGGATATCCCCCGCGTGGACGGACCCGTCCGTGCGCAGGGACGCCTTCCATGTCCCGTCGGGAAGCTCCCGGATGAGCAGGCCCGCCCATGTGCCCTCCGGCAGCATGGCCAGAAGGCTCAGCTTGTCCATGTCGTCCTCCGTGGCCCCGCAGGCCCGGACGGTGTCCAGGGGCAGGACCATGGCGCACACGCCGTCCGCCAGCATCATGGCGCCGAACAGGGCGCTCTCCAGCCGGAGCCGGGCGGGGCTTTTGGTCTCAAAAAGCCGCCGGGTCAGCTCCGCGGCGTCGAAGCCCGTGTCCCGCAGGGCCCCGGCGATGGAAAGGGTGCGGCCGGTGGTGCCCGGTGTGCGGAAGCAGTTGGTGTCGGTGGAAAGAGCCACGTACAGCGCCTCGGCGGTCCCGGCGTCTATGGGGGCGTTCATGGCTTGGAGCACCAGGTATATCAGTTCCCCGGTGGCGGCGCTGTCCGGTTCCAGGTAAGTAGCTGCCGCGTAGCCGGCGTTGGTGCCGTGGTGGTCGATGGCCAGGTCGGTGCGGGCCGCCAGATGCTCCCAGCCCGCGGGGAACTGGGCCGGGCCCGGCGTGTCCACCGCCGCCGTGAAGGCGGGGGCGAAGCCGTCCGGGGCAAAATAAGGGGTCATGTACTTTTCATACCGGGCCATGCTGGGCGGGTTGGCGGCGAGATAGGCCTCCTTGCCAAGCGCCCGCAGGCCCCGGCACAGGGCGCAGCCGCTGCCGGCGGCGTCCCCGTCGGGGCGGACATGGGTGATGATGAGAACATTGTCCGCGGCCGCCAGAAGCGCCGCGGCCCGGGTCACATCGATGCGTCCCATAGGCTGACCTCCCGTTATTCCATAGTGAGGTTCTGGGCCTTCCACAGCCGGGCGAAGGCCCCATCCCTTGCGATGAGCTCCTCCCGGGTGCCCAGCTCCACGATGTGCTCGTTCTCCACCACCGCCACCATGTCCGCGTTCTTCACGGTGCTCAGCCGGTGGGCGATGATGATGCTGGTGCGGCCCTGGGCCAGCTCGTCCAGGGAGGCCTGGATGTGCTGCTCCGTCACGCTGTCCAGGGCGCTGGTGGCCTCGTCCAGGATGAGCACCGGGGGATTTTTCAGGAATACCCGGGCGATGGAGAGCCGCTGCTTTTGGCCGCCGGAGAGCATCACGCCCCGCTCGCCCACGAAGGTGTCGTACCCGTCGGGCATGGCCATGATCTCCTCGTGGATCTCCGCCCGCATGGCGGCGGCCACGATCTCCGCGTCCGTGGCGTCGGGGCGGCCGTAGCGGATGTTCTCCCGGATGGTGTCGGCGAATACGAACACGTCCTGCTGGATGATGCCGATGGCCCGGCGCAGGCTGTGCTGGGTCACGTCCCGCACGTCGTGGCCGTCGATGGTCACGGAGCCCTCCGTCACGTCGTAGAACCGGGGAAGAAGTTGACATAACGTTGTCTTCCCGCCGCCGGAGGGGCCCACCACGGCGAGGCACTTCCCGTGAGGAAGGGTAAAGCTCACGTGCTCCAGCACCGGATCGCCCTCGGCGTAGGAGAAGGACACGTCCTTGTACTCCACGTCCCCGGTGACATTCTCCAAGTCCTCTGCGCCAGGCTTATCCTGGATATCCGGCTGGGTGTTCATGATCTCCAGAAAACGCTTGAAGCCGGTCATGCCGTCGGTGAAGGTCTCGATAAAATCCGCCAGCTGGGTCACGGGACGGGTGAAGGTGGACACATACAGGGAGAAGGTGATGAGGTCGACATAATCCATCTTGCCCTTCATGATGAAGAACCCGCCGGCGGCGATGGTGAGCACCTGCATGAGGCTCATGGTGGACTCGATGCCGGAGTG